>DUQJ01000059.1 GCA_012837865.1 Clostridiales bacterium
ATCCTATGTTTATGTGTTTCATCTTTATGATGTGCCACTGCATGCATCAAAATGTCTAAGCCTTTTTTCTTGCTTGCACAAACTGGAACAACAGGTATCCCAAGCATCTCTTGAAGCCTGTGAGCATCTATCTCCATTCCTCTCTTTTCAACTATATCCATCATATTAAGAGCAAGTACAACCGGTTTACCTAGTTCTATTAATTGTAATGTTAAATATAGATTACGCTCTAAGCTTGACGCATCAACAATATTTATAATAACATCAACATTTGATTCTAATATATATTCTCTCGTTAACTTCTCCTCCATAGAATATGAAGTTAAACTATAAATGCCTGGAAGGTCGACTAATTTATATATATAATCGTGATATTTCATTGCCCCTTCTTTTTTCTCTACCGTTACTCCCGGCCAATTAGCAACCTTTAGGTTAGCTCCTGTATAGCCATTAAATAATGTTGTCTTACCACAATTAGGGTTTCCGACAAATCCTACTTGCAATTCTTTCTTCATTTCTATTCTCCTTGTATTTTAATCGATTCAGCAATATGTTTCCCTATAGCTAATCTACTTCCTCTTACCATAAATATTACTGATCCACTGGAATTACGATTTAATACTTTAACTTTAGTTCCATTTGTTAGCCCTAGCGCTTCTAATCTTCTTTTTATTGCTATATCTATGTCAACAATTTCAACTCTATATATCATTCCTTTATTTGCTGTATCTAAGGTCATATTCCTTGGCTCCTTTTTTATTAATGAATGTGTGTAAATGATAACAATTATCATTTAGAATCTAATTATATCATTTCGACCGTATTTGTCAATAGATTATCAAAAAATAAAGCTGGACTTACGCCCAACTTTTCATTGTTTATTCTTATTTATTTGTGAATAAATACAACCACAGTAGTCTTGCCTGTACAAACTGTATAACTTTGATAGTTCTATCGATCTTTTATAGCCATTTTTTTTCTTAAAATCTGATGGTAAATGTTGTATTCCATATTCTATCGCTATTTGTTCACCTATCTCATTTATTTTTAAAGCATTTTTATGAGGACTTATTGATAATGTTGTAGCAAAATAATCAAATTGTAGTTCCTTTGCTAATTTCGCTGCCTGAGTCAATCTAAGTTTATAACAAGCAAAACATCTTTCTCCACCTTCATCATCATTTTCATATCCTCTTATTACATCATAATATTCCTGAGGATTATATTCCCCTTGTATAAAATCAACTTTGCTAGATAGTAATATCCTATCTATTATATTTTTTTGTTCTTCAACTCTTGTATTATATTCATTCTCAGGATATATATTTGGATTGTAATAATATAATGTTATTTCAAAATAATTAGATAAATATTCTAATACATAGCTACTACAAGGAGCACAGCAACTATGTATTAGGAGTTTTGGCCTTTTTTGATTTTCTTCTATATCTTTAATTATCTTATCTAATTCTAATTGATAATTCATAACATCACCTGTTTAAGTATTTTTTTAAAAAAAATCTTAATTCTTCCATTTCTTCGTCAGTTCCAATTGTAATTCTTAAGTAATTGTCTATTCTATCATGATTAAAATATCTTACATATATATCACTAGCCTTTAAAGCTCCGAATATATCTACTGCTTTAAACTTTTCATGCTTTGCGAATATAAAGTTTGCACTAGACTTTGGAAATGTGAAACCATATTCAGTTAAGAATTTCTCAGTTTTCTTTCTAGTATTAATTATCTTTTTATTAGAGTTCTCAAAATATTCTTTATCTTTAACAGATTCGATTCCTGCTAATATTGAAGCATAATTAAGTGTATATGAATTTATGGAATGTTTTACATCATCTATATATTTAATTAACTTCTTATTAGCCATTACATATCCAATTCGCATTCCAGCCATAGACCTAGATTTAGAGAAAGTCTGTACCACTAATAAATTATCATATTTATTAATAAGTTTTACCGCCGATTCACCACCAAAATCAATATATGCTTCATCTATTACAACTATTGAATCTCTATTATGTATTAAAATATCTTCAATTATATCTAAACTTTCATATATAGATGTAGGAGCATTAGGATTAGCTAATATAATTCCACCATTCTCCTTATAATAATCTTCTTTAACTATCATAAAATTATCATCTAGTTTAGGTCTTTCATACGAAACTCCATAAACATCTGCCCACACTGGATAAAATGAATATGTTATATCAGGGAATAATATAGGTTTATCAGAATTAAAGAATGTTAAAAATATTAGTGATAGGACATCATCCGAACCAACTCCTACAAAGATCTGGTCATTATCAAGACCATAAGCATTTGCAAGCTCCTCTATTAATCCTTTGATCTTTGGATCAGGATATAGTCTTAATTTGCCTGCATCCATGTTTTTTATAACTTTAGCAACTCCAGGTGCTGGCGGGTATGGGTTTTCATTTGTATTTAATTTGATCATATTAGGTTTATTAGGTTGGTCACCAGGCGTATATGGTATAACCCTTCTAACATAGTCTTGCCAGTTATTCATCTATTTTCCCTCATATACTTTTGATAATTCTTTGAATTTCGGTAATGCTCTTTTAATCATATCATTATTAACACAATATGCAATTCTACAATATCCAGGGCATCCAAAAGCTGAACCAGGTACTAACAATAAGTTAAACTCCTTAGCTTTTGCAGTAAATGCTTTATCATCTTCTTCTAAACATTTAACAAATAGATAAAATGCTCCTTCAGGTTTCACACATTCAAAACCATATTCAGTAAGATTATTATATAAAAGTTCTCTATTGTCATTATAAATACTTGTATCTACTTGTAAATCCAAACATTTGGCCACTGCTCTTTGAATTAATGATGGAGCATTTACAAATCCTAATATTCTCGTTGCAACATTTGCTGCAGCTATAACTTCATTATAACCACTTAATTCGTTAGGAATCACAAGATAACCAATACGCTCTCCCGGCAATGATAGAGATTTGCTATAAGAGTATGCTACAACTGTATTATGGTAATACTTGGTTAAATAAGGCACTTCGATATTGTCATATACTAATTCTCTATATGGTTCATCTGAAATTAAATATATAGGATTTCCTAGTTCTTCTTGCTTTTTATTTAATATATCTGATAATTCTTTAATCGTCTCTTCTGAGTAAACTACGCCTGTTGGATTGTTAGGTGAGTTAATTATAACTGCTTTGGTTTGGTCAGTTATTAAATCAGTAAATGCTTCCATATTGATTTGAAAGTTTTCTAAATTAGGTGGTACTATTACAATCTTTCCATCAAAATTACTTACATAGTTTCTATACTCTCCAAAAAAAGGTGCAAATACGATAACTTCATCACCTGGATTTAGAAAGGTTTTTAGTATCACATTTAATCCACCTGCTGCACCTACTGTCATTACAATATTGTTATAAGTGAATTCTGTGTTATTTTTCATATTAATCGAACTGGCAATTGCAGCTCTAACATCTTCAAAACCTGAGTTATTCATATATCCATGTATTAAATTCGGTCTATCTTCCTGTAAAACTTCAACAATTGCCTGTTTTATTTCAACTGGTGGCTCTACACTTGGATTTCCCAGACTAAAATCAAATACATTCTCAGCTCCATATAATCCCGCTAATCTTTTACCCTCTTCAAACATAGCTCTAATAACTGAACTTCCAGCTACTAATTCTGTCATTTTATTTGAAATCATATATTTCCTCCTATCAAAACTCTATTTATCGAAATCGTATATCCATATAGGATTTAACTATCTCTAGGCATTTATCAAAACCTAGCATACTGCTATTTAAACAAAGGTCATAATTTTGCGCATTATCCCAATTCCTACCTGTATAGTATTTGTAGTATTCTGCTCTATGTTTATCAATCGATAATATTTGCTTTTCTACTTCTTTATCAGATTTACCATGTAATTCTTTCATCGTTTCTATACATTTGCTTAAAGGTGCATGTACAAATAACTTGATAACATTCTCATAATCTCTTAAAATGAAATCTGCACATCTTCCTACAATTATACATGATTCTGTAGCTGCTAATTCTTTAATTATCTTTGCTTGGTAATTAAACAAGTTGTCATTTGATACAAAGTCATCATTATCAGGAGGAATTAATTCTCCAGAATATACTTTCTTTGCTATCTTAAATAAATGAGTCTTTTTTAATTGTTCATCCGCTTTAACAAATAATTTTTCATTGATTCCACTTTCATCTGAGGCTATTCTTAATAATTCTCTATCATAAAATGGTATGCCTAACTCTTCAGACAACATTCTTCCGATAGTTCTACCACCGCTACCATAACCTCTCGCTATAGTTATAACAAACTTATCCATAATTATCCCTCCAACTACTCGCCTAGGTAAGCTTTTTTGACAGATTCATCATTTAACAAATCACTAGCTTTGCCTTCAAGAACAATTTTACCTGTCTCTAGAACATATGCCCTATCTGCTATAGATAAAGCTTTCTTTGCATTTTGCTCTACTAATAAAACTGTAGTGCCACTTTCACTTATTTCTTTTATAATATCAAAAATCTCTGATACTAATATTGGTGATAAGCCCATTGATGGCTCATCCATTAAAATTATTTTCGGGCAGGACATTAATGCTCTACCCATTGCAAGCATTTGTTGCTCTCCACCACTTAATGTTCCCGCTGCTTGTTTTTTTCTTTCTTCTAATCTAGGAAAACGCTTATATACATTATTAAGCATTTCTTCAATTTCATTTTTATCTTTTCTAGTATATGCACCCAATTTTAGATTTTCATATACTGTTAATTCTGCGAATACCCTACGGCCTTCTGGAACATGTGCCATTCCAAGTGATACTATTTCATGAGGAGGTGTTTTAAGTAAATTACTATTACATGGTCCTTCGTATTCTATAACACCTGCACTAGCCGGAACTAATCCTGTAATTGTATGCAAAATAGTTGTTTTACCAGCACCATTAGCACCTATTAAAGCTATTACTTCTCCTTCATTTACTTCAAATGATATATTCTTAATTGCTTGTATCATTCCATAATGCACACTTAAGTCTTTTACTGTTAATAATGCCATATGAATATATCCTCCTATTCGCCTAAATATGCAGTAATTACTGCTTGATTTTTTAATACTTCGCTTGGGATTCCTTTAGCAAGTTCTCTACCAAAATTAAGTACAAATATTTCTTCACATATACCTGACACTAATTTCATATCGTGTTCAATAAGTAATATAGTGATTTTAAACCTATCTCGAACTAA
Source organism: Clostridiales bacterium (assembly GCA_012837865.1). Classification (GTDB taxonomy): domain Bacteria; phylum Bacillota; class Clostridia; order Lachnospirales; family Lachnospiraceae; genus Mobilitalea. Next base: position 5,309 of record DUQJ01000059.1, read on the forward strand.
TTTTATTGTATTCATTAATTCTACTGTTTCATTAGGATTCATGCCTGCTGCTGGTTCATCTAATAACAACAGCTTTGGCTTTGTAGCTAATGCTCTTGCTATTTCTAATTTCCTTTGTGGTCCATATGATAAATTAGACGCTAATATATCTGCTTGATCTGCTAGTCCAAATACTTCGAGATATTTAATCGCTTCTCTATCCATCTCTTCTTCTATAGCAAAATACTTTGGTGTTTTTAAAATGCTAGTTAATAGAGAATATTTATATTGATTATCAAGTGCTGTTTTAATATTATCAAGAACTGTCATATTGTGAAACAATCTAATATTCTGGAATGTTCTACCCAAGCCAACTAAATTAATATCAGATGTCTTTTTACCTATAATATTTTCACCATTAATACTTATCGTACCTTCTGTTGGTTGATAAACACCGGTTAATAAATTGAATATGGTTGTTTTACCTGCGCCATTAGGACCAATTAACCCATATAATTGTCCTTCCTCTATATGAAAGTCAACTTCATCTACAGCTCTTAAGCCACCAAATGAAACTCCTAAATTTTTTACTTCTAATAGAGCCATATCATCCCTCCTAGGCTTTTTTCTTAATTAGTTTATGTTTTAAATCAGAATTATTAAATATCATCATACCTATTAATAAAATTGAATATATTAGCATTCTATATTGACTTGTTTCTCTAAGGAATTCTGGCAATACTGTTAATAATATTGCAGCTATTATCGAACCCCTAATACTTCCCATACCACCTAATACTACAAAGACTAGTATATTAATGGATCTATTATAATCAAATTCTGTTGGCATCATAATTGCAAAGTTATGTGCATAAATAACTCCTGCAACTCCAGCAAAGAATGCAGCAATAACAAATGTTATTACTTTGTATTTACTTACATTAATTCCTATTGATTCGGATGCTATATCATTATCTCTAATAGAGCACATAATTCGACCAAACCTTGAATTAACTATATTAACAATTACTATTATAGTTATCACCGTAGCAATATAAATCCAGGTATAATTGGAATATATCTCTATCCCTGTTAGTCCCATTGTACCTTTTCTCATAATTCTAACACCTTCAGGATCTAAACCAGAGGGAAAGTTTATACTATTAATAATCGACCTAATTATTTCTCCAAATCCTAAAGTAACAATAGCCAAATAATCACCTTTTAGTCTTAATACTGGAACACCTATTAAAAAGCCGAATAAACCCGCAACAATTCCGCCTATTAAAATGGCTAATATGAATTCAAGTAAACCCGGTAAATTACTATTAAGTGTAAATACAGCTCCTGTAAATGCACCTATTGCCATAAATCCTGCATGCCCTAAACTAAGTTCACCAAGAAATCCTGTTACAAGATTAAGTGAAACTGCAAGCATGATATTAGCACCAATTGGAACAATCATACTTCGGAATTGTCTATTTAATATCTTGTTTTCCACTAATACAGCAAGCAAAATATATACTGCAATAATTAATACTAGAGATACAATATTCTTTTTATTTGTTACTTTTTTGCTAATATTCTTATTTGTATTTTCCTTTTTCATCTCATCACCTAAACTTTCTCTATGAAATTCTTACCTAGTAAGCCAGTTGGTTTAACTAATAGTACCAGTATCAAAACACTAAATACTATTGCATCTGATAATTGTGATGAAATATATGCCTTAGATATACTTTCAATAACGCCAAGCGCAAGACCTCCAAGCATTGCACCAGGTATACTTCCAATTCCGCCTAAAACTGCTGCAACAAATGCTTTAATGCCTGGTAAGGCTCCCATTGTTGGTTTAAGAGATTGATATTGTGATAAGAATAAGATTCCTGCAATAGCTGCTAGTAATGAACCAATTGCAAATGTTATAGAAATGGTTCTATTAACATTGATGCCCATCAGTTGAGCTGCGCCCTTATCTTCTGAAACAGCTCTCATTGCATATCCTGTTTTAGTATATTTAATGAAACTCGTCAATAATACCATGGCAATAGAGGTCACTATAAAGGTCACGATCGTAATTCCTGCTATAGATACATTGCCAATATGTACGGCATTAACCTTTATAATTGATTCGAATTTAATAGGATTAGCACTAAATATTAATAATGATGCATTCTGCAAAAAGAAACTCACTCCTATAGCAGTAATAAGAACTGATAATGGTGCTGCCTTTCTTAATGGTTTGTAAGCTACTTTTTCAATAAAAACACCAATTAAACTGCACATTACAATTGTTAAAACTACCGATAAGATAATAGGTAATTTAAAAATATCAATAAATACATATAGCAAATACGCTCCCACCATTATAATATCTCCATGGGCAAAGTTAATCATTTTAGCAATTCCATAAACCATTGTATAGCCTAATGCTATTAGAGCATATATGCTTCCTGTCCTTAATCCGTTAATAAGTTGTTCAATTACGTTAGTCAAGTTCCCACCTCGTTCTATAATATAGTAAATAATCTTGTTTTTAAACTGAATAAAAGGAGTTAGAATAGCTAACTCCCTCTATACTTATTAATAGTCTATAATATATTGATAATTTTGTCTATCAATAATAATAAAAACATTAATATTTTCAATTAAGATATATATTATTTAACTTTATATTCTCCATTTTCTATTACAATAAACTTGGCGCCTTTATTTGGCTCTCCATTAGCACTAAATGATATATCACCAGTTAAACCTTTGATACTAATTTCAGTCATTGCTTTAATTAGATCAGCGTTCTTAATTGTGCCTGCTTTTTCCATAGCTGCTTTAATAACATAAACACTGTCATATCCATCAGCTGCAAATTGGTCTGGAATAGCTTTATATTTGTCATTATATTTTTTTACAAAGGATACTGTTTCTTCTGCTGTATCAGATGCTAAGAATGGGCTTAAAAATATTGCTCCTTCAAGATCTGCTGCATCAACGATTTGTGCTAAAACTCCATCCCATCCATCACTACCTAAGAACGGTATATTCATTCCAAGTTCTGCAGCTTGTGTTGTTATGTATGCTGCTTCTTGATAATATGAAGGAACAAAAATTACATCTGGGCTTTTATCTTTAATTGATGTTAATTGTGTTGTAAAATCAACATCATCACCAACAAATGATTCTTTAGCTACAACAGTTCCACCATTTGCTTCGAATTGATTAACAAATGATTCCATAACGCCTGTACTATAGTCATCACTATTATCATAGATAATTCCTGCTGTCATATATTTTGATTCATTTACTGCATAGTTTGCCATCTCAACTCCTTGGAAAGGATCTGTAAAGCATAAACGGAATGCATTATCATGTTTAGTTAACTCTTGTGCTGAGCCTGATGGAGTAAGTTGTAATATACCATCTTCTTTAGTTAAATCAATTATTGCTGCTGTAGAACCTGATGTAACATTACCCATAATAGCGTTAACACCTGAGTCCATAAGGCTATTGTATGCTGTAACAGCTTTATCCTTCTCTGCTTCATCATCTTCAAACTTAAGTTTTAGTTGGTATATTTCTTTACCTACTTTTACTCCTCCAGCTTCATTGATCTCCTCTATGGCGATTTCTGCTCCCTGTTTTACCGAAATACCATATGATGCTGCTCCTCCTGTTAATGGGCCTGAGCCACCAATTACAAAAACTCCTTCTTCAACTTTTTTACCACATCCTGCTAACATTAAAAGCATTAGGGATAATACAAGTCCAAGACTAATAACTTTCTTAAATGATTTTTTCATAATATTTCCTCCTGTTTACATACGCATAATTACTCTCTAATATATGCATTACTAGTTCTTATAAGAAGAAAGACGCTCACCTTCAATGAACGTCTTTACTTTAATATATAATATCATGAATTATATCTTTGTCAATTACTTTTTTACACTAACGCATTAATTCTCTAATCTATATTTATTCATTAATCCCTTAAATATCAAACCACTAGAAGGTGGCGTATAAGTAATTGCATTAGCTCCAGCTTTAATAGTTTCAACTATACTTGCCTCTGTTGGTCCACCTGTTGCAATTATAGGTATATAAGGGAATTCTTTTCTGATTTCTCTTACAATGCTTGAAGTAAGATCTGCACCAGATACATTAATTATATCTACGCCACTTTCTAAACGCTTGCCTATATCAGTATTTTCTGATACTACAGTAATAACTACTGGGATATCTATTTTTTCTTTAAGCATTTTAATGGTTTCATTTGAAGTAGGTGCATTTAGAACAACACCCATTGCGCCTTGAAACTCAGCATCTTCTGCTAAATTCCTAACGCGCTTTCCTGTTGTAGTCCCTCCACCAACTCCACAAAAAACAGGCACATCAGAACAATTTATTATAGAGTGAGTTATGATAGGCTGCGGTGTAAATGGATAGACCGCTATTACTGCATTTGCATTACAATTTCTTATAATAGCTACATCTGTTGTAAATACTAAAGATTTAATAAGTTTACCAAATATTTTTATTCCACTTGCTTGTTCAATAACGTTTGGAACTCTAATCATATGCCTTCTTAATACTCCATCAATTTCAGGTATTATCCTATCTCCCATTCTATGCCTCCATTCTTTTTCTCCTTGTTTCGATGATTGGTACGCCTTTCCCTAATATATAATCTTCTGTCATTATTACTCTACCAATATTGTCATCTTTCGGAATTTCATACATTATATCTAACATTATTTCTTCTAAAATAGACCTAAGGGCCCTTGCACCAATCTTTTTATCAAAGGCCTTTGCAGCTATTGCATCTAAAGCACCTTCTTCAAATTGTAAATCAACTTCATCTAATTCTAGTAACTTTTTATATTGCCTGATAATAGCATTCTTTGGTTCACATAATACTTGTATAAGCATATCCTTATCTAATGCTTCAAGAGTAAAAATGATTGGTAATCTACCAATGAACTCTGGGACCATGCCGTATTCTCTTAAATCACTTACCTTTACATGTTTTAATATATTATCCTCGTCTTTATCTTCTAATTTATCTTTATTGCTAGATTTAAAGCCTATTAGTGATTGCTTATCAAGTCGGGATTTTATAGTTTTCTCTAAATCCGGAAACGCTCCCGCACATATAAATAATATATTAGATGTATTAATAGTAGTTAAAGGGACCATTGCATTTTTGGATGTTGCACCAACTGGAACTTCAATATTAGCACCTTCTAGAAGTTTTAATAATCCTTGCTGAACTGATTCCCCGCTTACATCCCTGCTATTGGTATTTAATTTTTTAGCTATTTTATCTATCTCGTCTATAAAAATTATTCCTCTTTCAGCTTTCTCTACGCTATTATCCGCTGCTTGTAATAATTTTGACAAAACACTTTCAACATCATCACCTATATAGCCCGCTTCTGTTAAAGCTGTTGCATCAGTTATTGCTAATGGTAAATCTAATATCTTTGCCAATGTTCTTACTATGTAAGTCTTTCCTGATCCCGTTGGCCCAATCATAAGTAAATTAGACTTTTCTATTTCTACATCTTCATTTACTTTTGCAGTTATTCTTTTGTAATGATTATATACAGCTACTGATATTACTTTCTTAGCATGGTCTTGTCCGATTATATAATCGTCTAATTGTTCCTTAATTCTATGTGGAGCTGGGATGTCCTTAAACTTAATTTCTTCATCCTGTTCTACTCCCTCTTCTTCATCCTTTGCCTTCTCTTGTTTCTTTTTAATTTTTTGTTTATTAGGTATATCCTGTATTCCCATAGCAGATAAATATGGGTTCTTTCCGTTATTTATGGTATCAAATGATTTCTGCAAGCAGTCTGAACAAATTGTTAATTCCTGCGAAATCTTAATTATTTTGTCAACTTGACTCTCAGTACGCCTACATATATAGCACACTCCTTCGTATTTATCTTCATCTATATTATTTTTACTCATTTTTTATCATACCTTTCATTTAGGTTTCCGGATTGCCACTTAATGTAATATCAGCTTCTTGAATAATATACTCTCCATCAATAATCCTATTATATTGTATAGTTACTTCTTTTCCTTTTCTTATACTATTAACCTTATCTCTTAATTGATCTATATTTGTTATTTCAATGTCATTTATTCCCACTATTATGTCACCAGGTAGTATTCCAGCTAATTCAGCTCCTCCACCTTGAGTAACTTCTACAACATACACACCATAAGGCATTCCATAATTCAAGATATC
>DUQJ01000060.1 GCA_012837865.1 Clostridiales bacterium
ATTATATACAATTACAAGGAGGATTAATTAATGTATAAAACATTAATAAAAAAGGTTAATAAAGGGTTTACCATTATTGAATTATTAGTAGTTATTGCAATATTAGGTATATTAGTACTCTTAGCAATGCCAAAATTTAAAGATCATATGGACAAGGCGAAACTTGCTCATATAAAAAATGATGTTAAGGTTGCAGAAGGTATAACTATGGCCGCTCTAACTCAGGATAAAGACATACCTAGTATATCTGACAATATAATTAATCATGTAGACTTGGCTAAAGAAAATCAACTTTACGATGTAAGAGGGGAAGTAAACATAGGCGAAAGGGACGTAGAACCTGGCAAATATGTAGAATTAGATAAATCAACCTTCAGTACTAAACTCAAAGGTAGCTTTTATGCTAATAAAGGTGATGGCAAGGTATACTACTCAGAAGAAAGGACTGGGTCTATAGAAAATGGCGAAGGCGAAGGCGAAGGCGAAGGCGAAGGCGAAGGCGAAGGCGAAGTTGATAAATCTGATTTAATTGACAAAAAAGAAGAGGCTGAAGGGCTAAACCCTGGTGACTACGAAGATTTTACTGACGTTGAGGATGCCATTAATGAAGCTGATGAAATTATTGAAGACGAAGATGCTACTCAAGAGGATGTTAACAACATATTGATAATTTTAATAATTGTAATAAATAAATTAACACCTATTGATACTACTTTGGATACTACTTTGTTAACTGATGACGATTTTGAGTTTATAGCTAATTCAATGGCACCTAACAATTATACAATTGATGGTGCAAGTAAAAGAGGTTATTTTCATTATATAGGCACAAGTGAAAAAATAAGAATACCTCATGAGATAAGGGGTAATGAAATAAAAGATTATTATCAAATGTTCTATCATAATGGCAGCACAAGTGCAAAGGTGGGAGATAAAGGAAATGGAACAGCTGTTACCAAAGTTGTGAGTGATAATACCAACGTGACTAATATGTTCAGTATGTTCTATGGCTCCCAGTCAAACTCTTTAGACTTATCGAGCTTTAATACTAGTAATGTGACTAATATGGCCAACATGTTCTGGGAATCCCAGGCAGCCACTTTAAATCTATCTGGCTTCAATACTAGCAAAGTGACTGATATGCGTTCTATGTTCCGGAGGTCTTTGGCTAACAACATTATAGGATTGTCAAATTTTAATACTAGTAACGTGACTTATATGAATTACATGTTCTATTTGTCTCAGGCACCCACTTTAGATTTATCAAATTTTGATACTGGCAGCGTGATTAGTATGGGCAACATGTTCTATTTGTCTCAGGCAACCAACATTATAGGATTATCAAGTTTTGATACTAGCAACGTGGGCGATATGACAGAAATGTTCAATGGTTCCTATGCCTCCGAACTAGATTTATCAAGTTTTGATACTAGCAACGTGACTTGGATGTCCAAAATGTTCATCGGTTCCCATGCAACCAAAATAGATTTATCAAATTTTGATACTAGCAACGTGACTGACATGTCTAAAATGTTCCAAGATTCCCAGGCAACCAACATTATAGGATTATCAAGTTTTGATACTGAAAACGTGACTAATATGAATGGCATGTTCCAAAATTCCCAGGCAACCAGTTTAGATCTATCAAGCTTCGACACCAGTAAAGTGACTGATATGGGCTTCATGTTTTATAAGTCCCAGGCAACCATTTTGGATTTATCAAGTTTTGATACTAGTAAAGTGACTAATATGGGTGCCATGTTCCAGTCTTCCCAGGCAACCAGTTTAAACCTAAGTTCCTTTGATACCTCAAATGTGATTCATATGGGTAACATGTTTAATCATTCCCAGGCAACCACTTTAGATTTATCAAGTTTTAATACTAGTAACGTGACTGGCATGTTCCAAATGTTCAATGGTTCCCAGGCAACCATTTTAGATTTATCTAGCTTTGATACTAGTAAAGTGACTAATATGGATAACATGTTTCGTAATTCCCAGGTAGCCACAGGATATGCTAAGACACAAACAGATGCTAATAAATTTAATGCTTCTAGCAATAAACCATCAGGGTTAACTTTTACAGTTAAATAATAAATTAAATATGTTTTTATTGAAAGAGAGTTAAGCTTATTTTGACTCTCTTTTTAATTACTAAAATAATTGGTTCTAAATAATAAATAGGCTTGCCTTGTTTACAAGCATAATTAATCTCTTGTATTGTGTCTTTTCCAATGTAGCCATCTTTATTTATAATGAACACACTGTCAGCCATATCTATTTTCTTTTTGTGCATATATTTAAGCATTGTTCGATAATAAAATAATGAAGCGTGATTTTAATGTAACATTTTATTATTTATTGATATTCTATAAATACATAAAATTCACATTATACATTGACTAAAAATAACTTATTTGAATTTTTTTGATAACAGTATTATATAGAATTACAAGGAGGATTAATTAATGTATAAAACATCAATAAAGAAATTCAACAAAGGGTTTACCATTGTTGAATTATTAGTACTTTTTGTTGTATTGGGTATTTTAGTGCTCTTAGCAATGCCAAAATTTAAAGATCATATGGACAAGGCGAAGGTTGCTAGGATAAGACATGATGTTAAAGCAGCAGAGGGCAAGGTTGATGAATATTTAATTAACATTAATAATGATTTTGATAACTGGGAAGATAAAGCAATAGGCGAATTAGTTATATCAGCCATAGATGACAAGATTTACGATATAAAAGGTCCTGCTAATACCATTGAAACTGGTGAATATAAACTACTTCCAAAAACAATAATAAAAGATATTAAAACAAAACTTAAAGGAACATTTTATGCTAACCAAGGTGGCAAGGTTTACTATGAAGCCATAAACTCCATTAGCAAGGGCAAAGATACAAGTTTCACTGATGAAGAAATTAAGGATTTAATAGATGAAGGATACTTGCCAATTGCTAATTCAGAGGATCTACAAAACATAAAGAACAAAAATGAACGAATTTGGGGTAAAGGAACTAAATGGGCAACGGAAATATCATTACCAGGAGGATTAGATAAGAAATATGTACAAGTAAAAAGAATTAATATGAAAGGGATTGTTTTAGATCCAATAGGCACAAGCAGTCATAATTTCACAGGAATATATAATGGTGGGAAAAATACAATAATTAATCTGATAATTGATAGACCAAGTAGCAGCTATGTAGGATTATTTGGATTTACATCGGGTGCTCAAATACAAAATATAGGATTATCAAATGTGAATATAAAAGGAGAAGATTATACCGGAGGATTAGTAGGTCGTAATGACAATAACAGTATAATAACAAATTCCTATGTAAAAGGTAATATAAGTGGGCAAAAGCGAACAGGCGGACTAATTGGAAGAAATAATGGAGGTACAATAGAAGATTCCTATGTATCTGGTAAAATAATTGGTGGAGAGGAATACACAGGAGGGTTAATTGGGCTCAATTCTGAAAGCACAATAATTAATTCCTATACTACTGGAACTGTAGAAGGAGGAAAACGTACTGGAGGATTAATCGGACGAAATGATACTAACAGTATAATAATTAATTCATATTCGAAATCAAAAGTATCAGGAAAAGATGGTAGAACTGGCGGATTAATTGGTACTAATAATGACAGTGAAGTAACTAATTCTTATGCAACAGGTCTAATAGCTGGGATAGGAAATAGCACAGGAGGATTAATTGGTGATAATTCAGCTGGAGGCAAAGTAAAAGATTCTTATGCAACAGGAAGAGTATCAGGAATAGATTATTATACAGGAGGACTTGTTGGCCGGAATTCTAGTGGTGAAATAATAAATTCTCATGCAACAGGTGATGTATCAGGAATAGGAAGTAGAACCGGAGGATTGGCTGGTGAGAATTCTCAAGGAGGCTCAATAATAAACTCCTATGCAACTGGAAATGTAAGAGGAGAAAGAAATGCTACCGGAGGATTATCTGGACGTAATGACACCAACAGCACAATAATTAACTCTTATTCTACTGGCAAGGTAATTGGAGAGGCTAACACTGGAGGACTAGTTGGCTCAAATAGGGCTAAAAGTGAAATAATAAATTCATACGCTACTGGAGAAGTAAAAAGTGTTGGAGTTGAACTTGAGAGTGAAGAAATAGAGGGTGAAGATGACGAAGAAAGCAACACAGGTAAGATTAGTACAGGAGGATTAGTAGGCTATAATGATAGTATAATAAAAGGTTCTTACGCTAAAGGTGAAGTAACTGGAACAGGTAGTTACACAGGAGGATTAGCAGGGCGTAATTCTATAAGTGGTATAGTAGAAAACTCATATGCTTTGGGAGATGTATCTGGGAACAATTATACAGGAGGTTTAATAGGGCATAATAGTACTGATAGCAAAATAATAAACACTTACGCAATGGGGTTTGCAAAGGGAACTGGGCAAGCAAGAGGATTAATTGGAAACTTAGGTCCTATCAATGTAACTAAATCCTATTACAATAACATCAATATAGGTCAACCTGATAGCGGATTAGGAGGAGCACAAACAAAGTCAGCGATGAAACTACAAGAAACATATATAGATTGGGACTTTATCAATGTATGGAAAATAGATGAAGGGAAAAGCTATCCAAGATTACGATGGCAATGATTAATTAATCAGGGATTCACATAAAAAAGACACTCGTAATTAGTGTCTTTTTTTGCTACACTTTCATACTGTTAGATTAAAGTGTTTAATCATGATAATTTTGTATCAGTGTATCAATAACCACTTGAGGATTAGTGTTTATCAGTGCCAATCTAACATCATTTTCCTTATCCATGGATGCCAATGTTGTCTTAATTAACTCAGCTATCCAATCATTGCCCTTTGTTACATTTATTATGGACTCAGACATAAGTAATTCTCCTTTGCAGTTTATAATATGATTGTGTTTCTTATAATATTTTGGTATAATAAATATATAATTGAACAATCTGGTCATAATATCTCACTGTAAAAGCATACTTTTTTTAAAAACTCGATGATAATTGGTGAGACTACAATGCTTTAATATAGACCTTACATATTAATATGTGAGTTGCGTTAAAACTTGGGCCATAACATACATCTTTTAATTTAAGCATACTTTTAAAATAATTGATATTCCTCAACACATGGAATAAAATTGATGTTGTTGCGCTTTAATATAGGCCCTTAATAAATAATGGGACATTCTACACTTCTTTATACAAGCCTACTTTTAATTATTTTGGATGATATACAAAGATGTAGATTGATGGACAATGGTATGTATAATACAGATGTAACCTGGGAAGACTCAAATTAACTTAGTAAACCAGGGGAAACATACAGATACTTCTTAAAGTCTGATGAATTCTTTTATAAGGACCACAAACCTATGGGGTTAGAAAAATTACCCAAGTCAACAGACGTCACATATGACAATAAAGAGCTAGGTAAAACTAATGTAAAAGTGTCAGTTGATATAAAACACATTAAGGAATGATAATATGTATAAAAAAGCATGGGAATTAGAAGATGATAAAGATTATGAAATCGTAGCATGTGATGGAATTGATAACATATACAAATCGTTTGTATACAGGATTAAATACGGCAAATTAATAGTTTACAATGAAGAGACTAATGATTATTCATTATTTGATGATTTATCTTATAATGATATGTCAGATGTTAGGTTCAAGAAAATTATTGGTGGTAACAAAGAAAAAACTCCTGATTTTTAAAGTATGCTCGACAGTAAAAATGGTAAACTAAAATCTGAAATACTCAATATACTTACACCTATTATAATTATAGCGGCAATAATATCCTTAATATGGGACAGTATAAAGAAGAAGAAAGAGAAGAAGGGAAATATAAAGAAGTAGAGGTAGAGGAACATGTGGAGAGATAATGTTAATAGATGTGAGAGTGTTGATTCTAAATACAAAGGTATAAATTCAATCAAAAAGCATAGCAATTTAATCTGGAGGAAATATGAATATAAAGAATAAAGCTGAGAGTGATTACACAATAAGTAAGTTGGGACTAAACAGGATAGCTGACAGACTGTATACACAAGACAATCTAATAGAGTTAGAAGAATATCTAAATGACAACAAGGACCTGGTATACAATATAAGAGATAAGTCAAGTGCAATGGGCAAGTTCAGATATAAGCTAACTGCAGATGAGGTGTTAGAGATAGCCCATACGTATGAGAAGTTCTCAGTTTATGAAAGCCTACACGAAGTAGACAAGAACTTAATATTGCAAGGGGATATAAGTTTAGACAAGCAATTTAATCTGTTAGCTTCTTTAGACAACACTAAGAATATATCTAACAGACAAGCAATGACAAATCCTAGGTACACTGTCGAACAA
>DUQJ01000061.1 GCA_012837865.1 Clostridiales bacterium
CTGGGTCTGGATCTGGGTCTGGATCTGGATCTGGATCTGGGTCTGGATCTGGGTCTGGGTCTGGATCTGGGTCTGGATCTGGATCTGGATCTGGATCTGGGTCTGGGTCTGGATCTGGGTCTGGGTCTGGATCTGGGTCTGGGTCTGGGTCTGGATCTGGGTCTGGATCGCTAAATAATGGTGTTTCAGAATTCACATAATCGTCTCTGTGGGATTCTGCAGTAACAATAATATCTTTTCCAATTGCAGTTCCATTAAAATTTTGTGCTAATATTATTTTTGCAGCTGGACCAATTATACTTCCTGTTACAGCTCCTGTATTCTTTATTAAACCTGTGTATAGCTTTCCTTCTTTTGATGAATCATAAATATTCCATACAACATTGGCATTGGACCATACTGTAACTTCTCCAGTTGAAACTTTTGTTCCATCAGTATAATGCGCCACTGAATTTGGTATGTAAAATTCTTCTTTATTAGTCATATTGTTCATATCCACATTAATAATTAAAGTGGATACTTTTTCAGGATCAAATCCTTTAATGTGAATTGGTCTGTCAAATTTAAAATCTCCACTTTTAATATTATAAACATTATATTCTTGGTCCAAAACTACAATTTCCTGTTTATTTTCGTCAGTGTTATTAATTGTAATTCCTTCAGTATTTTCTAGTTCTGATAATTCAACATTTAAACTGTTGGAATACTCTTCTACTTTAGTCAAATTAATAAACTCAACTTCTCCATCTTTCCACAAGCTATCTGGGCTTTCTGATTTTCTCGGAGCATCAACTTTTTGGCCATTTATTGACCATGCATTACCATTATCAACAGTATCTATTATATTATTCTTACCTATTACCAATATTGAGTTTTTATTTATTGTTGACTCAACAATTCCACCTTGCATATTTTTTATATAGCTAATTTCATTAATTTCTTTTGTAGCAAAGTTGCCATTATATATAAATTCATTTGTTAAAACATTTCCATGTATATGAGCATTTTTTTCAACACTATTAAATCCTACAAGGTGAAACCCACCTGCTATGCCAAGTAAACTTTCTTTATAATATTCAGTTTTCTCATATACATTGTTTTCATCTACTATAATTACACCATGCTCATCTTTTATGGGATATGTCGCCAAAGCACTTGCAGCATTGAATATTTGTACAAATACTACCAATACTACCAAGGTGCTAAATATCTTTTTTCTTTTCTTTTTTCTCATTTGCATTCCTTCTTTCTCGAGTTTGTTTTATGTTTATTTTATGTTTGTTTTTTTATTTGCCTTATATTTATTTTATAGTAAGCAATATATTATAAAATTCCTATTTTAGTTTAGCTTGTTTTAGTATCTATCCATAAAAACTAATGAGATAGGAATAATATGGTATTAAAGAACCATTAAAATTTAGTATAATATAGAATCAATTTAATTACAAGCTTACTTTTTAAAAATATCATTTAATAATATTAACATTACTCCAAAGTTTCTTTTTTATATTAGGATCAATATTTTTATATTTAAATAACTGGCTTACTGTTACAAAGTTATATTCTTCTTCAACTAAGCCCTCAATTATATCATCAAGTGCATTAACTGTATTATCATTTCCCTCAAAGTCATGTAGAAGAACTATATCTCCATCTTTAATTTTTTTCAGAATTATTTCTGTTCTTTCTTTTGCAGTAAAATTCGGTTCCCAATCATTGCAGTTTATTCCATTAATAAATGGAAGTTCGATTACATCATACATTTCATCATTTACTGAAATATATGGGGGCCTAAAAAAAGCTGGTTCAATTCCCACCTTATCATATATAATTTCATTTGTTTTCTGGACTTCCCTTTTAATTTCATCTTTATTTAGAGTTTTCATATCTAAATGATTCCATGAATGATTAGCTAACTCGCAGCCTAATTTTAATTGCCTTTCCATTATTTCTTTTGTTTTATCATTAATATATTTACCATTTAAAAAGAAAGTAGCAATAGCACCATGGGTTTCTAATTTATCTAATATCAGGGGCGTTATTGTAAGGTTTGGACCATCATCAAAGGTTAATGCAACAAGTTTTTTATTAGTAAAATCAATTTCTCTTTCTCTTTTTATAATCATTATTAAACATTCCTTCCGCTTCAAATATTTCATTTTATATATCGTAACAACAAAAAGTTGGAGTTGCAATAGCATCTCCAACTTTAATATCCCCTGTTTACTTTTTCAAAAAGATTTTGGTTAAACTCTATATGTTCCTTTATTAATAAAATTTTCAATGAATATATGTTATTTAGAATTACCTACCACCATATAAGGCCAGTATCAGTTTCTTTATATCGAAACCATGTTCCTTCTTCATATCGTATGTTAAATACACCATCCTTATCAATCCAATAATCTGTTATAAACCCAAATGGCCAGTATTGGTAGGTATATTTATGTATTTGCATATAGCGCTTAGCTTGCTCTCCCATAATAACCCCTTTCCCTCCTTTTTTATAAAATAATTTGTTTCTTCTTCCGTTCAATATTTAGTAAACAATTTAAAAATGCTTAATAATTTACTAAACTAATGTATAAAAAAAGTTGCACATTAAATTAAAATGCATATATAACTGTGCATCATAATTTAACTGCAACTTAACTGCCATGAAACTGGTTATTCAACCCAAAGATTCTGATATAATTATTTACTTTATACCATATCGTCTAACCCATTTATTAGGCTCCAAGTTTTGTGTCCTTGACTTTCGAACAAGTTTACCCTTTTTATACTATATTATTTTATAATTATATATCTATAATATCTTGGGTAACATGCAATGTCAAGTATTTTTTGACAATTATTATCAGATAGTTTCGTCGTTGAACTAACACAAGCATATTTTGACTGTAATTCCATATCGTTTCATAAAATACCTCTTATTGGTTTAATGTCGTTATATCTCTTTGTTAAGTTTATCAATTATTCCTTCTAAATCTTTTATTGTTATTTTCCCATCTCCAAAACTTAACACTCCCCTTAAAGGCATATACTGCATCATAGCTTCAATCATTTCTTTTGAAATTGCTGCAGTTGCTACTTCTGATTCTGATTCTGTTGATGTAAATACATCCATTTCCATAAAAGGTGCAATAATCTTTTGTGCTTTTTCATCCTTAATAAGATCACCAATTGTAGTATCCATAGTATATACATATGGTAACTTTACAGTGGATTCTACTTGAATAGATTTCTTTAATTTTATATTTCTAGATGATTGACCTACCAATATATCAAATTCTCCAGTTTCTACATGCCAATCTTTAATTTTAGTATTATAATAAGCAAAAGCTCTTTTACCAAGCACAAATTCAACAGTTTTTTTCTCACCTGGCTTTAACTCTACTTTATAAAAATCTCTTAATTCCTTAACTGGTCTTATTAC
>DUQJ01000062.1 GCA_012837865.1 Clostridiales bacterium
TAGCTTGTGCAAGCATTGATTGAGCTGCTTGTTGAAGGATATTATCCTTTGAAAACTTAACCATTTCTTTAGCCATATCTACGTCACGTATACGAGCTTCCGCTGCTTGTAAATTCTCAGAAGTATTATCAGCATTAGCAATTGTGTGCTCTAATCTGTTTTGTAGTGCTCCAAGATCTGATCTTTGAGTTGATACTGTATCAAGAGCTGCTTGAATAGTTGCAATACTTGCTGTAGCATTATCATATGTATCTACATCAAGAGCATTTACGCCTAATGTTGTTGCACTCATGCCACCAATTTCAAACTCAATACTTTGACCAGTATTAGCTCCAACTTGAAGGTTTTTATCTGCAAAATTACCATCAAGTAATTTCATTGTATTGAATTCGGTTTGATCTGCAATACGTGTAATCTCACTACTTAATGCTGTAATCTCTGCTTTAATAGCAGTACGGTCAGCTGATACGTTAGTATCGTTAGATGCTTGAACTGATAGCTCTCTCATTCTTTGAAGAATTGAGTGAGTTTCATTAAGAGCACCTTCTGCTGTTTGGATTAAAGAGATACCGTCTTGTGCGTTTACTGATGCTTGGTCAAGACCTCTTATTTGTCCACGCATTTTTTCGGAAATTGTAAGTCCAGCTGCGTTATCTCCAGCTCTATTAATTTTAAAACCAGATGATAATTTTTCTGTTGACTTTGCAATGTTTCCACCTGTAATTCCTAATTGTCTGTTTGTATTGGCTGCTGCCATGTTATGTTGTACTATCATATGTTTTCCTCCTTGAATTTTTATGTAGCATCCTTGCTACTATTTTTTTAGTTATATAGTAATAAATAATTGTTACAATCTTCTGGCCGTACGCTCCTTTAGTTTTGTAACTCTTATTTGTTTTACTCACAGTATATATCGGACTATTTTTTTAATACTTTATAGCTATTTAAAAAATATTTTATTTCTTTTTATCTAGAAAATAGGACTGTCCTTCTTGATGCTGGTCTGCCATGTTCTTATAATAATTAGAAGCCGTTTGACTACTTATTTTAAATGTTTTAACATCATTCTTTTTAGAAGAAAAATATGCTTCTGCTGATTTTTTGTTTCTGATCTCTAATGCTTGAAGTTTAGTTGTTTTAGAAATAATATTTTTTATAGATTCTTGTAATTCATAAACATCTTCTTTGTATGTATCTTTTTCATCTATCAATTCATTTTTCACATGTTTATACACTTTGTCAAATCCATCATCCAATGTATTTAATTGTTCAATTATATCTGTTTTTTTACCAACACTATCCTCAAACAAATCTATATCCACTGGACTATTTTTAAAACATTCCTCTTGAAGAATAGTTATATCTAGAAGTTGATCTAAAATTTCATTTTTTTTAACTAAGGTGTCCTTCAAAATATTTATATATGTTTTACTGTTCATATGTTTACCCCTTTATATAAGCAAAACTATTTCTAAGCTTGTTTCATAATTTCAGCCCAGGCGCTTCTAATTTCTTTAATATGTTCAATTACTTCTTTTATTATTTCAATATCCTTTTTTATATTAGCCTCTACCAGCCTTATATATACATAGTCATATACATTATCAAATTCTGTTGCTACTGGATATTTGAAGTTTAATGTACTTCTTAAATGGGTAACAATTTTTTCCGCTTTAATAATATTAGTATTTGCTTTCATATAGTCTTTTTCATCAATTGCTGCAATAGCTAAATTACAGAATCTAATTATTCCATCATATAACATTAAAGTTAATTTTGCTGGTGTTGCCGTCTGCACTTGATTGTTTTTATATGCTTGTGCCGCATTTATAGCCATAAATTGACCTCCCGTAAAAACAATTTATTGATTATTATTATTTGTATTCATTCCAAGCATACTTGCCAAGGCACTGCTTTGTGATTGAAGTTTTGCCATTGCTGTTTCCATAGCTGCAAATTGTTTATAATATTTATTTTCTAGGGCAATTAATTTCTTTTCTAATTTAGAAACTTCTTTACCATAGTCAGTAATTTGTTTAGTCATAGTTTTATCATTATAAAAAGTTAAAGCACTTCTCATGTTTGGAATCGCTTTCATCTTTTCATTCATTGAGTCATATAAGTCGCTTGTAATACCCGTCATAATTTTCATAAGTTTCTCTGGGTCTTCTTCTAACATTTCTCTTAACTTATTCTGTCCACCTGAATATTTCGGAAAATCTTCATCACCCTGTATATGTAACAAACCTCTTTCAGTGTAATCTGATGAAGTTGTAATTCCTAGGCTTGATAATGAATATCTCTTACCATCAATTTCAATAGAAGTATTTAATGCATTTCTCATTACATTAATTAGTGATCCAAGACCATCATCTCTTCTTAAAATAGAGTCCTGAATTTTTGTCTCCCATTTTTCTATCTGACTTTCTGTCATTTGTTCTTTTTCTTCATCGCTTAATGGAGCATAACCCTTAACTAATTCAGCATTATGCAATGCATTCATTTCTTTTAAAATTTCATTATATGAGTTTACAAAGTTTTTAATATTATCATATACAGCATCTGCATCACTAGATACAGTTATGTTTGTATCTCCAACAGTCTTTAAAGTTAATGACAATCCGTTTACAGTAACATTATTAGAACTTGATGTCATTTCTGCATTGTTTAGCATGAATACAGCATCTTGTGCTTCTACAACTTTAGCACTTGCTCCTAGTCCTATGTTTTCTAATATACCACTTGTCTGAGTCGGACTTTCATCACCCATATTAATATAGTTGTTTATTTTACCGTTTAAATTTAATACCGCTTCATCTGATTTAATTTCATATAATCCACCATCTGCTTTATCTTTTTCTTCTTGGATTGTATCAGCAATAACCTTTTTAACAGCATTTTCTAATCTAGTACTTGATTTGCCAATTTCTACATCCTGCAATCCTTCTATTCTTTCTCTCTCTTCAGTAGATATAGACATTTCATTTATAGCATCTATTTCTTCCTCAGATTTACCTTCTTTGCGGGCTGCCTCTTTTAATAATATAATTTCGCGTTGCATTACTTCACCACGAATTAAGTTTCTTTCAATGTCCTTTATTTCATCCGATCTTAGTCGTACATCTTCTGCAATAGTCTTATCTACATCGCGCTCTGATTTCTTTATTGCAAAATTGTTTAGTTCATTAATCGCCTTGTTCTTCGCTGTTTCTGTGCTAGTAGTTGAACGCAATATACTAAGGTTTTTATCAACCTTATTCTTATTATCTAAAGATAATGATGAATAATCTACTAAATCATATACTTCTCTTTTTGGTGCCGTTAACAAAGAAGTTGTAGTATTAATTTCAAAATCATTCTCTATTCCACTATCTTTTGAACTAATAAATAGCCTTTTTTGTGTATTATCAAAGTTAGCATTTAAACCTATTGATTTAGCTTTATCAACAAGCTCTTGCATAGTCGTATTGGCATTTACATCTAGTGTCACTTCTTTGCCTTTATATTTAAAATTTATTAATGTTGCATCTGCAATCCCAAGTTCTGTTAGTTTGGTATTGGATGATACTCCCTCAGAGGAATTGATTTTCTCGCCTGTTACAAATTTAGCACTAGCCAACTCAATTACTTTTATAGCATGAGTCCCTGCTGGCGCATTATTATTAGCTTTAACATCTAATATTTTGTTGTCAGCAGGCGAAGCCTTTTTAGTCAAATAATTACCTTGCATTTTTACTTTAGATAATTCATCTGTATATAATTTGTATAATTTAGTATTTAATTCTTTCCATTTGTCTTGTTTCCACGTAAGCAATGTTTGCTTATCAGAAACTCTTTTGTTCTTAAATCTTTCTGCATCCATGATTCCTTTTATTAAAGTGTCTGTATCTAATCCAGACATCATTCCCGATAATCTAATAGGCATATTATCCCTCCTTTTGTTTTCTATGAATTGTTATCTACTTTCATCCACAAACAAACCCGCTATTTCCCATAGTTTCTCTAGCATTTCTAAACTCTCCTCTGGAGGAATTTCCCGGATTACTTTGTTTGTTTCCTTGTCTAATATTTTTATTGCAACTCTTTTAGTTGCTTCATGATA
Source organism: Clostridiales bacterium (assembly GCA_012837865.1). Lineage (GTDB taxonomy): Bacteria > Bacillota > Clostridia > Lachnospirales > Lachnospiraceae > Mobilitalea. The sequence goes on from DUQJ01000062.1 coordinate 4,103, forward strand.
AGTAAATTCAAACCTTGTATGGGTCTGTTTTATTTTATTGTTAATTCCATTAATAGCACTTTCAAATCTCCTTATATCAGATTCA
>DUQJ01000063.1 GCA_012837865.1 Clostridiales bacterium
GTAACACTTCTTCGTGCTCCTATTTATAAAGTAATGTTTATATATAGCAAGTCGAAGAAGTGTTACATTTTATAATTGACATACAATAAAGTATATAATCTGGGCGTTAGCCCAACGTATTGGTAGTCAAGAAGTGTTTAAAATGGAAGGTATGCGTCTGTTTCTTTGTCGTATCCTTTTATGTACTTATTTTCTTCTATTAGTGTATTTTCTTTTGGCTCTTCTATTGGTGTTTGTGGACTTTTTAATTTATATCCTTGTAGCACCATGTAATTTTGATTTTCTGTGTCAATAAAGTATTCATATTTATTCCATGCATAATCATCTAGCATGAGTATTTGATACAATCTCTCTTCATATTGATACTTATGTACTGTATTCCCTCGTTTGGTTTTATATGATATGTTGTTTAATGATTTATGTGTCGCAATAATAAATAGTTTTGTTAGTTGATCCATAGCATCCTCAACCTGCTCTGTTGTAATATCTTCCATTTCTTTATTGATTAACTCTATGTTATATACTTTCCAGTAATTAAATGCTTCTAGCTTATCCCATAGTTTGGCATTTACCTTCTGTTTAAACCTTTTGTAATTGTGTGGTAGATATGCAAGAAATTTAGTAATTTCCATTTCTTCAATAACATCATCTTCTATTTGCTTAATTATTTCAACTTCTTCATCTGTAGCAATTAGTTGATTGTAGCTGTATGATAGCACAACCCAATTAACTTTATATCTTATATGACCTTGCTTCTGCAATCTTTTCAATGAAGATTCAAACGTATCTTTAAACTTTCCCCTAATCAGCTTGCAATATTCGGTTATTACCATTGGCCCAATGCCTGCAAAATCTGCAAACTCATCAGTTTCAAAACTCATATCTTTATACATTTCATTGAACAATGGTATTATTTCAGTTGATATTGCTGTAAATGATTCTAGTATAAATCCCTCTTTTTGCATCAATTCCATTACTAATAAATCCATATATTTAGCATATACCTCATTAGGATTGTAATGATTGTTATGCTTACCACGATTTTCAATACGTTCTTTTTTTTCTTCAAATACTTCTGTTATAATATATTTATGTCCCTGCTTCTTATATGTACAATATGTTTCAAACTCTTCTATGTGATACTTCCTACCTTTACCCTTTGTTGGCTCAACCCCTAGCCATTCAGCTATTGCTATGTAATTCTTAAACTCTTGTCCTACTTTTAATTCTTTAGTTTTTTCTCTATCCATTTGATCCCTCTTTTTAGATGTTTTTTTATTCCCTGTTTATTTTTATTTTTCATTTATGTATTCTTGCATGGCTGTACTCAATCCCTCTTTATTTTCAAATACAAATACACTTGCATTTAATCTAGTTTTATGAGGTTTAATATCTACAACCTTGAAACCTTGCTTTAATAACATTCTTGCCATTTTTGGGTTAATGATAACCATATATTTATTTTCCATCGTTTATATCCCCTTTATTGATTTTTCTTATGTTTCTATTTAATATTTTCTATTTTGCTATGTAGTTTTGTAAAACTTCTACCCATTTTTTATAGGTTTTGTTATCGTTTA
>DUQJ01000064.1 GCA_012837865.1 Clostridiales bacterium
TATATATAGTAAACTTAGTATTAAAGCACAGTATGCTGTAATTGCAATTGTTAAAGAAGCTTTATCCAATGTTATTAACCATTCTAATGCAAGTAAGGTTGATATTAGATTAGTTGAACACCCCAAGATATTTCAATTAATTATAAATGATAATGGTGAAAACAAGCCGTCTAAGGCCACTAATTTAGTAGAAAAGTCGTATGGCATGGGATTGGAGAATATTAGGCAAAGAGTATCATCTTTAAATGGTTATCTTGGAATTACTAGTGAAAATGGATATCAAATATTTATATCATTTCCCAAGGAGGACAATGAATGAGAGTAGTTATAATCGACGATGATAAGCTTGTTGCATCATCCCTTAAAACAATTGTATCTTCAAGCGGAGAGATTGATGTTATAGCAGTAGGGCATTCATCTGAGGAAGCAGTAAACTTATATATTAAACATAAACCGGATTTAATGCTTTTAGATATAAGAATGGGGGATAAAACAGGTATAGATGCTGCTATGGAAATTTATAAAATTTATAATGATGCTAAAATCTTGTTTTTAACAACATTTGCTGATGATGAATATATATTATCTGCACTTAATATTGGTGTTAAGGGATACATATTAAAACAAAACTATGAAAGTATTGTACCTGCAATAAAAGCTGTTATATCTGGTCATACTGTTTTTGGGGAAGAGATAATATCAAGAATACCAGTTGCCCTAAATTATAAAAATATAAAACAAGATATTTTAGAATTCGATCTAATTGAAAAAGAATATGAGATTGTTAAACTTGTTGCTAAAGGGCTCTCTAATAAAGAAATATCTAATGAATTGCATTTATCAGAGGGTACAGTTAGAAATTATATTAGCTTAATACTTGAAAAACTCTACTTAAGAGATAGAACTCAATTAGCTATATTTTATTATAAAAACTTTAATTAATATGAAATGAAGATGCAAAGGTTAAGCAAATGGGTTATAATATAGGAGACAACTATTTGTGAACAAGGAGGATATTATGGACTTTAAAGACTTTAAATGGACAGTGGAAACAAAACACAAGATTACAGAAACAGGAATAGAGATAACACCAATACCAGGAAGAGATTATTTTGTAAACCCTATAACTGATGAGGTTACAGTTGATTCAGCATATTTTTATAAAGAAGTAGAAGGAGATTTTGTAATACGTGCAAAGGTTAGTCATGATTGCATGTCTACTTATGATGCATGTGTGCTTATGGCATATGATAATGATAGATTGTGGGCAAAAGCATGTTTTGAGAAATCAGATTTTAATACAAATGCAGTGGTAACAGTAATGACAAATGGTCGTTCTGATGATGCAAATGGAGTTAATATTGATGGAAAGGAAGTATGGCTTCAATTAGCTAGAAAAGGCAATGTTTTTGCGGTTCATTATTCCTTAGATGGAGAAGAATTTATAATGTCAAGATTATGCCATCTTCCTATGCAAGACAAAATCAGAGTGGGAATTAGTGGACAATGTCCTGTAGGCGATACTCTAATGAAGAATCTTGGATTAGAAAGCTTTGATATTGAAGAATTAAGTAAAAATGTTGGAGTAGATAGCTTTGAATTTTTGAGTTTAGAAAAATATACACTTTCGGACATTCGTAATGGTAATAAATAGATATTAGAAAACATGTTACTTTTTGAGCTATATGATTCAAAAAGATAATTAGGTGAAAAATGAAAAAAAATAATTCAAATGATTTAGTTAAAGATATGACGGTAGGAACACCATGGAAACAAATAATAAAGTTCTTCCTACCCTTGTTTTTAGGTAATATCTTTCAGCAACTATATGGTGTTGTTGATACAATAATAGTTGGGAAAGGTATTAATGATAAGGCACTTGCAGCAGTTGGTGCAACAGGTGCAATACAGTTTTTTATATTTGGGTTTATAGTAGGTATAACAGGTGGACTTGCAATTCCAATGGCAAATGCTTTTGGAGCAAAAGATTATAAAAGATTGCGTAAGACTATAGCCATGGCTACTGGCATTGTAACAGTACTTACAACTATTTTATATATAATATCCCTGTTTTATGCAAGAAAATTATTAATTCAAATGCATACACCTTTGGATATATTTGATGATACATTGAGCTATCTAAAGATCACATTATGGGGAATGGGCATAATTGTTTTTTATAATTTTACAGCATTTTTATTAAGGGCATTAGGAGATAGTAGAACGCCACTCATTGCTATGATAATAGCCTCATTTATTAATATATTTCTAGATATACTATTTGTTGTAGTTATTAAAATGGGTGTAGACGGAGCAGCATATGCAACATTAATTGCACAAATATTTTCTCTAGTATTTTGTTTTATAAGACTAAGAAAAATAGATATTATTCGTATTGAACGAGATGACTGGAAAATAGACCTGCCTATTATAAAATCATTATTAAAAACAGGTTTACCAGTTGGACTTATGAATTCAGTGACAGCAATTGGAGTAATGGTTCTTCAGTATTTCGTTAATGGCATGGGAACACCCTACGCTGCAACCTATTCTGCAAGTATGAGGATTGTTGGTTTGTTCGAGGAGCCTGCGGCTGCGATAGGTTTAGCAGTAAGCACGTTTTCAGGACAAAATTATGGTGCTAAAAAATATGACCGAATTAAACAGGGTGTTATATCTGCACTAATCATAACATTTGTAATGAATGTTATAATTGGATTGCCTTTAATTTTATTTCCAAAACAACTTATTTCAATAATGTTATCTGATCCTTATAATATTGAACTAGCAAAACAGATTCTTCCAGTAGCAGGTGCTTTCTTATGGTCTTTTGGATTCTTATTTGTAGTTAGACCTGCTTCGCAAGGAATGGGGTTTACATTAGTGCCAATGACATCAGGAATTTTAGAGTTATTTACTAGAGTTTTCGCAATATCAATGCTAGGAAGTTCTTTAGGGTTGTTAGGAGTAGCAATTGCAGAAGTTTCAGCTTGGACAGCTGCACAAATCATGTTAATGGTTTACTTTTTCTATGTTTATAATAAAGTTAAAAAGGAAACATTTTAGGTAATTTCAAACAAAGGATGATTGTATGAATGAGATAAATTCAATTAATAGAAGAATAGATAATAAAGATTCTTTAA
>DUQJ01000005.1 GCA_012837865.1 Clostridiales bacterium
AATTAATAAATTACAATAAATAATAATATTAAACACTTGAGATTTAAAAGTTAGCTTAGTTAACTCTTAAAACATTTACCTATAGTTAACATCCTGGGTTAACTAAGTTAACTCTCTTGCGAAAAAATTTCTGAAGCATGTCAGCGTGAAGCTGACGTATGTCAGCGCTCATATCATGTGAATGAGTAAATCATGCTTTTCCAGAGTTGCATAATTATGTTATAGACAATTACACAAAGATTGACATAGAAAGTCACAAAAATAATGTTTTATATTCAGCTAAGAACTGGCTTTAGTAAGCGGTCGCTAGAGCGTAATAGACATCCTAACTCTAGAGGTCGGTTTTTTGGTCAAATTGGTGAAAAGCGGTCAAAAACCTCGTTTAGGTACATTCATGCCTAAATAAGGCTTTTAGAACTTAAAACACCGCTCTGCTATTAAATTAAATTAAGAATTGTTATTGTTATATTAATTTTTCATATTTCAATAAATTTACTTGATAAGTTTATTTGACAGTAAGGCTGTTTATATGTTATAATTAAACAAAACAAAGGAAGTGATAATATTGAAAATAAATCCTATTAATAATATACAGCATTATATGAATAAGCAAAAATTCAAACACATAAGTAAATACAAAAATAAAATTAATGAAAAAAAAGAATCTTTTGAGGATGTGCTTCAACATGCAATTTCAAAAAATAAAATATAAATAATATAAAGGCTAAGCTTAAATAAGTTTAGTCTTTGTTATTTCATTTATAACTTATTTTTGTAATAATTTAGATATCTAGTAGGACCATAGATAATTAATTTATTTCAAACTATGTATCCTTGACACATGTAAAAATCTATGTTATAATATAATTAACAAATATCAAAAGAAAGCAGGAGATAATTATGATATGGATTATTATTTTTGCAGTTGTTACTATTTTATATTTAAATTACATATTATTATCATTGTCTAATCAGCTGAAGTTAACATTGCAAAAAGGATTTTCAACAACATCATCAATCATTGAGATTATTGATGTAATTTCAACTAATGAATATTTAAATAATTCATTAACTAAAGCTAAATGGATTAATATTAATAACAAAAGAAATGAACTGCTTGATAAATTCACAAAATGTAATAAAATTAAATATATAGGTATTACTGCGTTAATATACATTTATATACATGCAGAAATGAAGAAAGTTTACAAAGATTACTTAAGAAATAAAGAAATATATATAAGAACAAAAAAACAGTTTGAGGATTATAAAAAGACATATAGTGAGCAAGGTGAACATAAGATCAATAAATCTTATCTAGATGAATGTCTTGAACTGCTTATGATTACTGAAGATTTTTCAAAAAAAGAGTTGAAACAATCATTTAGAAATAAGGCGAAAAAATTCCACCCAGATAATAATGTTAACCATAAGGATACCACTGAAATATTTAAACAATATGTAAATGCTTATGACTATTTGCTATCTATGTAAGCTTAACTCAAGACTGTAAATTAATATGGAATTTTAATTTTATATAATTGTTTCAAGAGTTAATTAAGTTCACCTTTGTATACCCAGGTACATCAAATTTAATAAACAATAAATGTAAAAGGAGATTTTTTAATGAAAGATGATAATTACATAAATGGGTCAAATAATGAAATATCTACACTCTGAATAACAAATAAAATTAATTCAGCAAATGGAGGCATTTACATGATAATCGACAAAGATATATTAATCGAGAAGTTTGCAAAAAGTTATTAGAAGATGTCAATAATGAAATATGGCATGCAATTCAACAAAATAACAAAAGCACATCAAAGGAGATGAAAGCTTTATGAATTCAGATAAATTTATAATAAATGGCATTAAATACTCAGAAAAAGAATACTATGAACAACATGCTACAGAAGAAGAATTCTTAACTTGGTATAAGACTCTAGATCTACCTAAATATAGTAAGCCAAGTGTAACAGTAGACAATGTAATCCTAGTCCGCAATGAAGACACTCAAAAGATTAAATTGCTCATGATTAAACGTAAATCACACCCATACAAGGATTGCTGGGCCCTCCCAGGTGGCTTTGTGGACAAAAACGAGGACATAAATGCAGCTGCAATAAGAGAAGTTAAAGAGGAGACTGGAGTTAAAATTGATATAGAAAATATTGAGCAGTTACACACTTTTGGTACACCTAATAGAGATCCTCGGTCATGGACAATATCTGTAGCACACATTGCTTGGTTGACTGAGCTAACAGAGTTAACCGCAGGAGATGACGCTAAAGAAGTTCAATGGTTTGAGATTGATAACATATCCAATCCCATATTAATAGGAGATAGCGGGGTATCCCTTATGCTTGATGGTGTTAATATTGCATTTGACCATTCAGATATTATATATAAAGCACTACAATATATCAATGCACAACTTTCTCAATAATTTTGATTGTGATAAAATAATATTGTTTTTCATAAGAAAGAAGATGATTCAATAAGCTATAGTGTAATATTGAACTCGCCTCTTTTACAAGAGACTTTTCTTGCTATGCTTACTTAATCTTTCTCCATCAACAAAACTACTTTATGTATACCTAGGTTAACTATGGCAGCTATATATATAATTACGCTAAATATAACAATATTTGGACTAAACTTCTTTGAACTTTACATGTAAATACATTTAGATACTGTAATAATTAATACATTTATTTTAATAACTGTTGACTATTGAGTCAATGTGTTACAATATATATATTAAGGGCACAATTCGGTGAGCTTAATTCAATAAAATCACAATTAACTTAATAATTATTTTTAGAGAAAGGAAGTGGTCATATGAAGTTAATTTTATTAGTTGAAATATTTATTTTAATAACGTCTTATGTGGGCTCTTCATTTGTTGGAATTAAAAAAAGATTTCCAGGTAGATATAAATATACTTGGAAATCTTTTTTATTTGAGTTTAGTAATAAGTGTTGTCAGATATATTGGCTTTTGTTAAATTAGTGTAAGTTCACCATCGCACATTCCACACCGATAATGACTTGTGTGAGTAATTAATTTAGTTTTTTTCTGTCTTTTAGTCTCATTGCCACAATCATTGCATTTTACAATAAACTTTGCTTCTGGAACCTCAATTCCTAACTTTTCATAACTTGAGGTTCTTGAAATGTCATAACCAAATTTTATGTTCATAACATTAGCATAAAATTTCCAATCTTTCCCATGATTCATACATCCCTTACAGGTGTGCAATATTTCATGAATCATAGTATTCATTGCCTTAAATTCTTCTGTCTCAAGCAATTGATTATTTATTTCAATCTGATAATCATGTTTCCCAGGAGTCTTTCGACAAAGTCCAAATCTTGATTTTGCACGACTGTTGATAATAACCTTGGGATTTATATCTCCCGGATTAATCCCTGCTGACTTAACTTGACTTATCCCTTTTTGTAATAATTCATTAGCGTTTAACATGTAACATTCCTCCCTAATTATTGATTATAATGTTATATCTTTCCTTTTTTTAATAAATTAATATATTTAAGTGAGTTATTGTTGATTTGTTATTATATGTTAATTATAACATATAGAGGATTACTTGTCAACTATAATAACATAAATAACATAATAAATTATTTTAAAATAGTTCATTAAAGTTGTTGACAGCTTATAGAATTAATGTTATAATATAATTAATATTAGGTTTAATAATTGATTAACGCTATTATTAGAAAGGGGTAATTACAATGAAAGAGATTATTAAAGAGGTTAAAATGTATGTAGTGGGAGATAAAGAGTTCTTAAGTGAAAAAGAAGCCTCTGAATACAAGAAACAAATTGAAGAAGAACTTACACATACCTTTTTTAGAATAACACATGAACCTGATTTGACTGAAGGAAGAGGATATTACAAAACAACCATTATTGCTGTACCTGAAAATTTTGCAGAACATGCTACTGCACTTAATTATTGTGTTGAACAATTTGGTGAGCCATTAGCATTTGTTCAAGGAGTATCACCTATGCCTAATTGGATTATCAAAAGCTATAACTTCAAAACTATGGAAGATTTATTAAATTTTAAAGATAGCAATATATATGAAGGAGTAGGAGATTACTTGACAAAAAAGATAAAGCAAATCATATATCTAGATAATATGGGTAATGTGATTTAATATATTAAATTTTAATTTGCAAGATTTTAAACTATATATAATTAAGAAAATGAAAGGGGAAATTAAAATGAAAGAGATTGTTAAGCAAACTAAAATATATGTAGTAGAGGATAAGGAATTCTTATATGAAGATGACGCCGTAGAATACAAAAAACAAATTGAAAAAGAACTTGCACATACATTTTTCGAAATAACTCACAGTCCTGATTTGACAGAAGGAAGGGGATATGACAAATCAACTATTATTGCTGTTAATCAAAATTATGCAGAATATGCTACTGCATTACAATATTGTGTAGAAACATTTGGTAAACCATTAGCGCTTGTTCAAGGAGTATCACCTATGCCTAATTGGATTATTAAAAGTCATAAGTTTGATAATATGAAAGACTTATTAAACTTTAAGGGTGACAATGAATATGAAAAAGTAATGGGCAAATATGTAAAAAAGAAACACAAGAAAATTATATACTTAAATAAAAGGGGCAAGGTGACTGAACATTAATCTTTAATTTTCAAATGTGCCCATTGGAAAAGTTAGGGAGGTTCACTTCAAAATTAAAGAGAAAACTGGAGTTGACATAGAATCTACATGTAGTGAATATGATGATTCATATATTAATTTGGAAATGATAGATAAATTAGCTAAAATTGGGTTAAGCATTGAGGAGTTTGATTTACTTGCCGAAGGCGAAGTTTGCATGAACGCTAAAGAAGACGAAATTTATGTGAGTAATAAAGATATGTGTCATATATGGATTGCACTTTTAAATTATATTGACCCTAATTTAAGTCTCACATTGTTAAAAAATGTTCCAATGTTATCTTTCTATGAATTTGACAAATATGACAGACATATAGGTCAGGTGGGGTATGGTTACTTTGATTAAAATAAAATTAAAAGATTAATTGACAGTTTTTAAAACTTGTGTTATAATATATACATAAGGTAAATCAAACATGGTTGAAACAACAAAGAAGAATAATATGACAAAATTTAAAATTAAAAAATGGGAAGATTTGTAAACTAGTAAAATTATTAAAATAGAGGATCTAAAGAAAGGGGCTCAAAAATATGAATGAAAAATTTAAGAAAAATGTTGATTCAGTTCAAGCTTGCGAAAAAGAAGTCAAAAGACACATTTTAATGGATATGATTAAAACATTTGGTCTTGAAGTAATGCTAGATGTTGTTGCATGGGGGTTGTATGTGGACACTTTTGATAAAGACATTAAAAGAGAAGATAGAAAGGAATATGTTACGAATAAAATGATTGAAGCGCTTGACAAGGTTGCTGGATGAAGACTCACCCACCTATCGTTTTTACCCTTTATGGGGTAAAAACGCTTGAGGTCGGTGTCTTTTTGCTCATTGCTGATAAAAAAGATTGTTGCTTTGATTAAATTAAATTTAAAATATTAATTGACAGCTTTAAATAACTAAAAAAGCGGAAGACAGAAGGCAATATAACAATGGATAACTTAAGAGATTGTTGTGGTTTTAAAATTGTATGTCTTGATTGCTGAAGAATAATAGAATTAAAAGACTATAACAATGACATATTCAAAATGAAACATATTACTGTATCACCAATTAAAAAAGGTGCGGAGATTGAGTGTAAATGTGGCAACTTTATAAACTGTTGGCACAACTAATAAGAAAATTTTAAAAGAATTAAGTAGAAAGGACAAATACTATGAATGTTGAAAATGATACTTGTTGGACATGTTCTGAAAGAATTGGAGAGGAATGTATATACGATGGACACGAAGTCTATCCTCATAGTAAAATTTGTAGTAATTACAACAAATCGACGAACATAAAAGACATATAAACTTCGTAGAATTCTGTAGAATGTTAATTTAAACCTAAATCAATAAGTAACAATCTTAATAAATAGTGAGTTTAGAAAGGAAAGTTGAAATTGAAAGAATACAAAATATATAAAGGTGGATGTAAAATAGTATACAAGCAACATAGTGACGATTGTACATCTTTAGAATATAGTCTTGATAAAGGCAAATCATGGCATGATGTGCCTGTAGATATAGGTAAAATAAATTACTCTAGTGCATGGTTTTTGCTAAAAGGATAAGTAGCAATCCAAACAAATAGTATGTTAAATGAATCGCAATCTGAATAAAAAGCGAAGGAGTGATTGATGTGAACGAAGCATGGATACCTGTAACAGAAAGATTGCCTAAAAATATGGATTTGGTATTGACTTGTTCGATTTTTGGGGAAATTGATATGGAATATTATAATAGGGTTAAAAAAGGCTTTACAAGTAAGCTTATACCAAAAGATTCTGATATATCTTATCGCATTGTAGCATGGATGCCTTTACCAAATCCATATAAATTAGATTAATACTAAATCCAACCAAATAGTAACAATAAGCGGAAAAATCTAAATGAATATATGAAGCTTTATGAATTACATGAAATAATGTAGCAACTGAGAATCAAAAATCCACATATTGTCGTGGCTAATAGTGAACGAGAAGCTATGTAAAAATTATCTCATAGTCTTGAAAATAACTATTATAATTAACATAGAAGGAGATATAAAGATAGTAGAAATCCATCACTTAACCAGATAAAAGGAGTGGTAAGTATGAAAGATGATGTTGCTCAATAAAATGTTATCCAAGTTGAATAAATAGAAAAGAAATTGCATTGACCAACAAGAGATTGTTAATAAAACATAAGCGTGAATTAGAAAAAGTTTATAAGAATTTGAGATAATAAGTGATAAATTCTGGGCAAATATTCAAATGTCTGAAATTCAAATGTCTAAATATAAAAGGAAGGGTGATTGTGTGGAAGAACCAAAGTTTAAATGTGATTGCAATAAAGAAATCAAAGATGTTTACAAACCACCTAGTAATTTTAAGTATGCAGGTTGCGATGAAAGTAATAATCCCGTTTTTGAATGTAAAGATTGCAAGGTGAGTGTATGGGGGTAAGTAAGGCTTGCAAGCCCCACAACTTGAATATATATAATTAATTATTGGGGGGAATAAAAATGAAATAAGTATTGACGTATAACGCAAACAGTAAAGCAAGGAGGATATGAATGAATGAGTCTAAAGTAATTACACTTTGTGGATCTACTAAATTCAAACGAGAATTCGAGGAAATTAACACACTTTTAACCATCGGTGGCCACGTTGTTATTTCGGTAGGGGTTTTTAGCCATTCTGACAACTTGCAACTTACCAAGGAACAAAAAGAAAAGTTAGATAAAATTCATCGTCAAAAAATTAATATGTCTGATGAAATTTTTGTTATTAATGTAGGAGGTTATATTGGAAACAGCACAAAAAATGAAATAGATTATGCAATAAAAAGCGGGAAAAAAGTCAATTTAGTTTAACTGGTGACGAGAGAAATATATAATGGATGGAGGATAAAAATGAAAGCAATATATATAGACGATGTAATGAATGGATTCGGTGAGAAGTACAACCTGACTATTGGAAAAGAATATGACATTTTAAGTGATAATGATGGATTTGTTGATGTTGTAGATGACAAAGGAGAACGTCAAAAAAATCTATTTAAAAGTAGGTTTGCAATTATAAATGGGGATAAGTCAATGAAGAAAATTAAAATTAGAAAGTGGGAAGATCTAGTTGGAATGCATAGCGAAGACAAGTGGGGAAATAAGACTGAAGTATATAATATTTACGGAATAACTATTATGCTAAAGTCATACAGGAAGGCTTATAAATCTGAAAATAGAAGCATTTATTTAGATGAAAATGTCGACGGATTAAGTATATCGGGTATAAAAGGTGGACGAGAACGTGTGCTAGAAGAATTAAAAATGTGTGGTTTTGATGTAGAGTTTATTAAGAAACCAGTATTGACTGATGAACAGAAATTGGAGCTTAGATATTTAAAAAAATTACACAAAAGAAAATGGCTTACAAGAAATGATGGATCTGAAAAACCACGTAGTTGGAATAATAAACCTACTAAACAGACTTGGTGTTGGGGTTTTGGTGAAAATAGTGAGACGAAATTGAATTATGATTTTATATCATGGGAAGATGATGAGCCTTGGAGTATTGAGGAATTATTAGAAAACTAAAATCGGTGTTTTACAGTACGCAATCTGAAGAAATTGATAAGTGAGGTTGGGAGGAAGAATATATGGAGATAATAAAAGCAATTGATATACTAAGTGACCCAGAATCTGACATGATTTATGCAACAAAAGAAATAGATGACTCTCATATTATGGGGATGGAGGCATTGGGAAAACAGATACCAAAAAAAGCTTTAAATCAGAGAATAAAAAATGAAGAGTTGATAGGATCATGTCCTACTTGCAAATTGCTGTGGGATGTCGGGAATTGGGAAAGATATTGTAGTAATTGTGGTCAGAAACTAGATTGGAGTAAGTAACAATCTAAACAAACAATGTAATTCGAAGAAAATGCTAAATAAGAAAGGATGGGAATATGAGTAGATTTTATCCTTACGGAGTTTGGTGCAATGGAGATTGTAAAAACTGTGAAGATAGCGAAGAAGAATAGCTATACAATCCAAACATGTGAATAAATAGCGACAAATACAAGGAGGAATAGTGATGGAAAAGAAAATAACAATTGAATGTAGAACATGTTCAGGAACAGGACTATATAAAGGTATGGCTGAAAGAGATAATTGTGCAACTGTATGTACCGCATGCAAAGGTACTGGGAAGGTAGACTTTACCTATAATAAGTTTGAGGGCAGAAAATTAAGAACCGATATAAAAAGAGTGTTTGGGAACACCTGTGGATATGTTCATTCAGATCAGGATGTAAGCACAGAAGAAGGGAAGTTAATTAGATTTTCAATGGGTGGTTGCACCTATGAGGAATGGTTGAATGGAGTAAAGCCAAAGCCTGTTAAAGAATTATATTGCCCTTATATATGGGATAACAGGGGGATGGGGAATGAGCCATTGCAGGATTGTGAGGAGCATTATGGATTCGGAAGCATATTAAACTGTAAGATTTACGATAAAAAACATGAGTGTTGGAAGAAGTTAGAGAGTATTGATGAAGGAGCTAAAGATGAAAATTGACATGCAAGATGCTAGGCGTATAATAAATACTGTAGGTGAAAAATATCAAAAAACAACTATCTCTATGTTGAGATCTTTAACTTATGATAAATAAAGTACTGAAGCAGGCCAAAAAGCCCAAGAAATAATATCTAATATGGAAAAAACTTATGCCATTGATGTTGCTAGTGAACTCTGGAAAAATAAATATGATGAAATACCTGAATATATAAAGGAATATGTTGAAAAATAAATAATGAAGAGTTGATATGTTCACTAGTGAGTGAAGCAAATGTCAGTTAGCTGCGCTCTGAGATATCCTAGCTAGTTTTGATATAGTTACGTCACTCAGTATGATTAAGCGCAGGAGACTGGCTCTGTAACAGTGGTCAGGTTATACAGTCTGCTATACATACTCACTGCTCTACTCATGTGTAAAAGTGTCTACGGATAATACATATAATGTTTAATAGATTTATAAAGTAGTTGACAGGGTCAGCTATTTATGTTACAATGTATTTAATAAATGCAGATATTAATTATGAGAGGAATTATTTACAATGAATAATCCAATTGGAATTGGGATATTAAATGTTAAGGTTAGTAAGTCAAGGCCAACCCCTACAATTACTTATAACAATAATAGTGGGGAAGGGATTACATATTCTGAATATATGCAAGCTGTGAAAGAAAGTGTAGCAAGCCAATGGTGTCAATAGTATATATAAACTCTTTTGCTAAAAAATAATTCTAGAAATGTAAGATAATTTTTATGACATAGAATATGATGGTAATGACAAGTGAATAACACATCAGTTTTATAAAAAAGAAAGGAGTTAATACATGGTTTATTTAACATATTTTATTTTTATATTATTCATGACATTTATTTTATTACTTATTATTGCTGTAACAAAAGAAAATAAACAAATAAAAAAATATGATGAAGAACAGAAGCAACAGAAACAAGACTTAATTAATTTAAAACTTGAACTAAATTCAAATTATTGTCCTACTGTGATACATGAGGCTTTATTAGAAATGAAGGAAAATGAATTAAAATATTACAGAAAAAATAAGCCTATAATTAATGTTAAAGGAGATGCTTTAGATCTTGTGGAAATAGAAATGCAATATGAAAATTCTAATAATGAAAACAATGTATTTGAAATGGCTAAGGATAAATTTGATAATATAGATTTTGATTCAATTGATTTGGATAAAGATATTATATTGCAGGGGCATATGCACTTAAATGAAAAATCCCCATACTTATTTACCCTCAAAGATTGTGAAATTGTGGGTATAATATGAAACTTCTATAATATATTAAAGGATATAAAGGTCGGTATTAAGTAGGCAATAAATTATATGTACAAAGTAAAAGGATTGTCTTATAATAATAGTAAAAAGGAGGAATAGGAATGTATACTTATGTATTATGGAGACTTGTTAATAATAAATGGAGGGTAGTACGAGGAGTTTATTCAAAAAATATTTCTTGTTGTAGTAAATACGAAACAGTACTTCCGATAGGTATAGACGCTAATTATATTTTAATAAAATAGGTTGATCTATGAGGAGGACAACATGACTATTTTAGAATTTATAAGGTACTTAGAACAATTTGATAATGCGGAAGATATTAAAGGGAAGTTGAGGAAATTTAAAAATAATAATTTCTTGAAAATAAAGATATTGGGGAAATGTGGATAGGGACAGATGGAATATGTATTTCAATTTAAACCACAACTCAACCAAATAATACAACATGAATAAATAGTGAAATAAGAGGTGAGAAGGTATGGAACGATTAACTGAATGGACAGGCGAGAGTTGGATTGGTAGGCAAGAAAGAATAAATGGAAAACATGTTACAGATAGAGATATTTATACAAAACTTGCTGAATACGAAGATTTAAGAATGACACCCAATGAAATAAAGAGTTTCTTAAGAGACTTTGGAATTTCCTTGGCGATAGAGAACCGAAAGTTAAACAAACGCTTTAAGAGTGTGAAAATAAGGATGGTTAATCAATTTGATGGCTCTTGCCCTAGTTGTGGTGAATTATTAATAATGGGTAAACGCAAATACAGATATTGCAATGTGTGCGGACAAAAAATAGATTGGGATTAAGCAATCCAAACAAATTGTGAAGGAGGAAGTAAAAATGACAAAGGATATTCTAGAAGGGTATTTAAAACAAGGGTTTGAATGGATATACAAATACAACGAAACAAAAATTAAAGACAAAAGTAAAACACGCATATTTTATGAAGAACCTTGGTTTTCAATCGAAGGCGGTATGACTTGGGTTGATTTAAACTCATGCAAAAAAGTAGAGGTGCCAGATAAGACTGCCATCTTTATTGATCTAGACATTGTTGATTTAGATGAGCCAATAAAGATAAGTGAGTATATCTCTATATACTGCTAAGGTTAAGTAACAATCCAAACAAATTGTGAAGGGAAATATGAAGATGTGTAAGTAAGGTAGACTTTTTAAATGCAGAAATTGATATATTAGGATCCAGAGGATTATCTAGTTATAGTTGAACTACAATCTTATTGTAAAAGTTGTAACTATGAGTATGTACTATTGAGCAGAAAAAAGAGAAGACTTATACTATCCTCAAAGATTGTGAAATTGTGGATATAATATGAAACTACAATATGCAAGTAATTTAGAAAGGAACAAGCTATGAATCCACCTATTAATATTTTAAGATATATTGAATCAGCAATGCTGTTAATATATTTATTATTGATGTATATATTTTTATTAGTGATGTTTAAGTTATTCAGTTTGGTCAAAGCAGAGAACAAATATAATAAGGAATGCGAGGAACAAAAGGCTAGCCTAATTAACCTGAATACAGTATCTCATTGGCATTATCATGCTAGTGTGCTAAAGGACGTATTTCTTCACATGGGCGAGGAAGACTTAGCTCACTACAGGAAAACCAATCCTAGGTTAACTGTTGTGGGGAACTTTGTAGACTTAAGGGCTCGCCCCACATATTTAACTGAAAATGGAATTAAAGCAGGAGCCAGTATTGCTTGCTATGGATTGTCACTAGGCGAACCATGTGCTGAGATTACTAATGTATTCAAAATTACCGAAAAACAGGCTAAAGAATTGAGACTTGATAAGGTTGGTGCAAATGACAAGATTGTCATAGCAGGAGATATAAATATAACGGAAAGCTCGATTCTACCACTAGTTTTTGATAATTGTGAAATTATGAAAGTTGTAAAGCGTGAAGAGGATGTGAGTAAATGAGTTGCTTAAAAACAATTGTTGATAACTTAATATTGAGATTATTTGAAAACATTAACGAAGATATTGACAAGAACACTTTGCAAAAGAAAGTTTACTTATTGCAATCTATGAATATAGATTTAGGATATGATTTCATTTGGTATTTAAGAGGACCATATTCTCAAGGATTAGGGGAAAGAATAAGTGAGCTTCCAAAAGAAATAGATAATGATTATGACAAGATAATGTTAAGACAAGACATATTAGAAAATATAATTATAATTAACAATTTAATATTACTTAAGCCGGATAATCTGAATGTTGAAATGTGGTACAGATTATTAGCCTCAATGACTTTTATAAATATAAATCAATATATGTGGAATAATAGATGGCCAAATAAATCCCCAGAAGAAATATTGCAATCAGAAATGCCCATTTACGCTATGGAAGATTGTGTTGAAGCTCAAAAGGTGCTCAAAGATATGAAACACATTCAATAGACATAATAAATTGTTGATAAGTAATGAAAATCAAAAGGCAAACAAATGAAAACAATGAGCTTAGATGTAGAAATTTCAACTTATCCAAATGACAATACATACAGTAGATACTTAATCTCCTAAAATTAAATAACTTGAATGAGGTTTAAAGCCATATCTGTTAATTTTAATTAAATGATAAAATTGAAAGATATGGTTTTCTGTGTTATAATATATATATAAACAAAAACTTAAATATGTATAAGGCAAATAAAAAAATGATAAATTAGCTTGTGTAAAAAGGCTATATGTAAAGTATTATTAATAAGATTATAAATTTGATTGTCAAATGTATATCTAATCTAAATTGTGAAAAGGGGGTTATGCATTATGAAAAATTCAAAAGGTAAGCTAGCACTAATAAGGGATAACGAATTCTATGGTATCATTGGAACCGAAACAAATACAATAGTAAATGAGGTAACTGTATGTATAGGTGACATCGTGAAGGTAAAAAAAGATAAATATTATAATGAATGTGAAGGAATAGTAGCTGTATTTACAAATAAAATTGCAATTATGGGTTTAGCATCAAGGCAAATAGATACACTTGAAGTTACTGAAATAGTTCAATCACACGAAGAATTGAAGTTAAATTCAAATCCACATAATGGTTATTTCAATATTTTGAAGTTTGAATAAATTGCTAAGTTAATAGAAGAAAATTTAGATGTAATCCTTGAATGTGTGTAATCAATATTATGTAAATAGGAGGTTCAAATGGAAGATAGATTAAATTATATAGGCAGTGATAAGTATAAGATTGAGATATTTAAGAGGACATTATACCAGGAAATTCTGGAAGTGACATATTTACAAGAACAAAAAATATACCCGCTTTCGGAAAGTAATGATAATATTGTAATAAATAAAGTGTTAAGTAATTTTAAAAATCTATATGAGGAATTAAGTGAAAATATTGTTATAAATGAAGTATTGACAAAATTGATTTTGATTGAGAAATGTTTAATAAATGAAGTGTATAGAGATGGAATAAATGTTAATTTAGAAAACTTATTATTCTTCATTATGAATGCTAAATTGGGTTTATTAGTAGACAATAAAGGTATAATTGAAAAAGTTGTTGAATTAACTCAATTAGCCATCACTTCTAGAGACAAGGAGTTACAAAAGGCGGGAAATGTAATTATCAATGAGTTGGTGAATGATGATGAAAAATATGAATCAATAAGTAATAAACTTAATAATGCATTAATTATTATAGAAGATTATAATAAAGCATTAGAAATCATAAACAATTACAACATCACTTTAAATAATTATCAAGAACATGGAATTGATAGAAACTTAATCAGTGACACAAGTCTTAAAGAGGTTGTATCATTATGTGAAAAGATAAATATTATAATGAATGTGAAGGAATAGTAGCTGTATTTAAGAATAAAATTGCAATTATGGGTTAGCCCCAATACAAGTAGACACACTTGAAATTACTGAAATAATTCAATCACACAAAGAATATATGCTGAATGAGTTAACTCAGATAACTAAGTTAATAGAAGATAATATAGAAACAATTGTCAAATGTGTATAAATATATTAACATAAAAAAAGGAGATTATTTACTAAGGTAAATAATCTCCTTTTTGAATTTATTCTTAATTACAAGACTATGACTTTACTTTCATGCTGAATGTCATACAATGCAGCTATCTTTTCAGTGCCAGTATATTCTCCACCTCCATCTCTATATTGTACTTCTATTTCATAATCTAACAAACCATTCTCTGTCAATAACAATATTAATTCTCTTCCTGTCATATTTATTCCTCCTTTTTAATTACTATATTTATTTCCTATATTTACATTATACAATAAATTAACAGCCTTGTCAACAACTTTATGTATTCAATTCATTGGTATAATAATCTCAACAGGAGGGATAATAAGTGACTAAGAATAGTTTTTATGCGGTCAAAAATGGTCATAAAATTGGAATATTTAATAGTTGGGTAGACTGTAGTAAACAAGTTCATGGATTTAAAGGCGCAATATATAAAGGATTTCCAAATTTATCAGAAGCTGAAGTTAAATTCAAATAATGGTTATTTCAATGTTGTGAAGTTTGAATAAATTGCATATTAACTTTTCAAATAAATAAATTAACACATTGAAGACATCTTGCAAATTTAACTATATGAATACTTGAATAAGTATAGCATTACAAAAAATTAAAATAAAAGGAGCAAGTAAAATGCACATCAAATTAAGTAGATTTTTATCTTTCATTTTAAGACATCAACCCCAAGCAATTGGAATGAAATTAAATGAAGAAGGATATGTAAATGTGTCAGAACTTTTAAATGCCATAAATAATGAAACCAAATTTAATATAACCATGAATACATTGCAGGAAATTGTAAATGAAGATGACAAAAATAGATATAGTTTTAATCATGATAAAACAATGTTGAGGGCAAATCAAGGGCATTCCATTAATGTAAATGTGGGCTTGATTGAAAAACAACCAAAAAGAAATCTTTATCATGGTACATCAACTAAGTATATGGATAACATTAGAAATCAAGGGCTAACCAAAGGCAAAAGATTATATGTACATTTATCAGATAGTAGATTAACAGCAAAGGAAGTTGGTGCAAGACATGGCAAACCAGTTGTCCTAATGATAAATATTGATAGCATGATTAAGGATGGATATAAGTTTTATCAATCAGCTAACAAAATCTGGCTAACTGAGGAAGTGCCTGCAAAATATATTAAGGAATTAAATGTTTGACATTTTAAATTAACTGTGTTATAATATATATGTAAGGTAAATTTAATAATACTTCTTAGTGATTGATAGAGATAGGCAGCCCATATGTATAATTGACAATATAAATAAAGGAGATGGTTATGTGCATAACGAAAATATAAAATCATTACGTTACTATGAACACATGACAGAAGAGATGCATGATGTTGTTGAATACACCTTAAATAAAGACAGACTTGAGAGAGAATTTGAAGAATGCTACCTGATGTACACTAAGGCAAACAAGGCTGCTAATGTTAGCCTGCCATGCAAAGCTGCAAATGGTGGAGAGGTGCTTCATGGAGCAAGAATGGAAGTGAAAAATATGAGTAATTATTGGGAATTAAGATTAGAAGCAGCGTCTCAATTCTTATCAAGGGATTGGATGTTAGAAAAAGAGAAGGAGCTTAATGATATGTTGGTGAACAAGAAATAAAGTGATTGAAACTGTTACTGTAAATATAAACCAATTAGTCTTTGATAAGTTAAATTTATTTAAGAATAATAGGCTTGTTAGACAACATGAATCTTATTTCGCACTCAAATATAAATAATCATTGTCAACCACATCATATATAATTGAGAATCAATAATAAAAAATAATGTTAAATAGTGGATTGAGGTAAACCTTAGTCCACCTTTTTTGTCCCAATATATGTATATTATTACATACTTACTTTCTTGCATTATAAAATATTAAATTAAATGTTTGACATTTTAAATTAACTGTGTTATAATATATATGTAAGGTAAATATATAAATTTTAAAAGGAGATAAAATAAATGGATAAATATCTAATTGAAGAATATAATGTATTTGAAAATATTAAATATCTAACTGAAGAATCTAATATTGAAACTTACTTTAACGACAATGGTCCAGAATTATTTGATTGTGGACCAGGTTACTGCGAAAAATCAATTTCAATAATTTGTAAAGTGAAAGATAAGTTTTATGAGGTTGAAATAGTTGCAGAAATAGGAGTTCAAAGAATAGACAGAGGAGATGACCTTTACTTTGTAGATTATATATCTGAAGTGTCTTATAAAGAAATTGATAAACCTCTTCCTAAACCAAAAAAAGAAGTGCAATATAATTTAATGATTACTGACCACCAAAAAAGCATTCTAGAAAATTTCATGAAATATGAACATATTGAATTCAATTAATTTGTTAAATTGAGGGGGGATAATAACACAATGAAATTTATTAAAACTTTAATCAAATATGTCCATAATAATAAAATAAAACTTTTTAATGTAAATTATATATATAATTACATTACTAGAGAATCTTTGCCATATCATGACTGCTTTAGAACAACTAGCCAAA
The DNA here is from genome assembly GCA_012837865.1 of Clostridiales bacterium. GTDB lineage: Bacteria > Bacillota > Clostridia > Lachnospirales > Lachnospiraceae > Mobilitalea. The sequence goes on from DUQJ01000005.1 coordinate 17,167, forward strand.
ATGAAGTAGTTTTAAATAAGTTTGCTGATGTGTCTTTGCAGGCTGCAATTAAAAACAATATATCAACAAAGTGAACTATGTTCACTTAATTTACACGTGTAAATAATATTAAATATAGGGGGGCTAAAACAATGAAAATTATTGAATTGTTAATCAATCATCTAAACAAAATTGTAAATAAAATAAAAAATAGAAACTATAGATATCATTGTATCCTTAGTGAAACTTTACCAGTATACCACGACTCCTTTAGAACAACTGATAAAAATGTAATAATATTAAATCAAAATGATGATAGAATTAATAGATTAAGACTAGAATCTCAAAATGGTAAACCAGTGAAGTTTCATAGGGAATTTGATTCTAATAAACGACATCTTGGCAAGCATACCGGAAATCCTGAGTTTACATGGAATGAAATTAAACAAGGGCAAATATATGGAGTTACCGGAGCAGGATTCTTAGAAGATGAAAACCATATCTATGAAATTTCATTAATTACAGATGAATATGTGTACTTTAAAAATTTAGAAATTAACTATATATATCCTAGAAGCTATAAAGAAATAAAATTAATGAAAGAACTTAATGCCATTAATCTTATTGGCAATCAAGGGGGTTATTAATTATGACAATACATTATTTAATAAGTTCAGATATCAAAAAAAATAAATTACAAGTAGTAACAATTGGTGATGTGCGTAATGTTGCACATAAAATGATTGCAGATTATAAGCATAGATTAAAATCATATGATAAAGATACTCTGGGGAATACTCTTCTAAAAGGAGATATAAATAAAATTAATAATTGGCTAAAGGAAATAGAAACAATATCTAATGATTCAATTGTTTCTTTAATGTCTAGCATAAAATAAATGAGTGTGAACGAATAATAGTTTACACAGAGTACCAAGTAAACCAATTCCTTAATAACTTTTTAAACACACATATGAGCTGGGACTTTAAAAAATGATATGTATGAAGATATCTGGGAACACTTTGAATGATGTAAAAAAGGATTGCTGATTAGCAATCCTTTTTTTATATAAGAGTTATTATCATTTGTTTTGTGAAGCTTTCTTAGTTCACCTTTAAAGCCTCAATTGCTAATTCTAATGCTATATTCATAGATTCATTGCTGGCGCCACTATATTCTTCAAGGTATGCCTCGTTATCCATTAATTCATTCAATAATTCTATTGCCTCTTTGTTAGTCATATCCCATACCCCCTATAAAATTTATATAATCCTGATAAACACCCAGCTATTTAATAGATGGATGTATTACATTAATTACAATACTGATACACGATGGTATTCTTCCTGCAACATTTTCATTTCGTCTTTTAAAACTCTCACTCTTTTCTCAAATCTTTTGATTTCCTTTTGTTTAATATCAAGTGATTTATATACTCTTTCTTTTAAATGTTCTCTGGCTCCCCTTTTTGTGTGATAACAATTGTGAGCTTCAGTCATAAATCTTTTTGCATAGGGGCTATTGGCCTCAAATCCATGTAAGTGAACCATGTCTATTTCATTTACACTTCTAGCAACTCGATACATTGGAATCTGCTCAAAGTTAACTTCCATATCATACATAATCTTATCATATAGATAATGGACTTTAGTTTTTAAAGTATTTCCAGGAACCCTCGCTGGTGTATATATGAGATTCTTATTATAAGTGATGATTTTTAAATTTTTAAATTGTCGCTGTAGTAGATTAAAGGTATCCCAATGTTTTCTATGCAAGTCGTCGTTGAACACATATACAATGTTAGCCTTATTTTCTATATCATCATTATTGAAGTATTTTCTTATGCTCCTTTTGTCAAGATTAAATCTTTCAATTATAAAGTCTTTAGGGTCTTCTTTTTCACATCTTGCTATAGCAGCTGAGGCAATAGCATTGCTTAAATTATTTGAACTGTAACATAATAGGATTTTCATAATTCACTCCCCTTTCAATAGTTACATTGTATCACATAATTAAATAGCTGTCAACATTAAAAAATAAAAACAATTTTCAAATAAATATTTACAAATAACAGTAATCATGTTATAATGAATATACAAATTGCGAAAATTTAACAAGCAAGATTCGCCAGCCTAGGGAACAAATTCCTTAAGGTTGGCGATTTTTTATTTGTAAATTTTTTGTAAAAAAAGAGGGCCTACATTGCAGCCCTTACACAACGAATGTATTCTTTTTTCTGAAGATGTAACTTACCATTTTGGTTTCATGAGTATAATCAACAATGACATCATAGTTATCCCAGCCTTCAGGGGCAATCCTTTTGCTTGTAACTTTCCTACCTTTATCATCAACACCCTTAGCTTCCCATAATACTTCACCCGATTTCAGCCACTCGCATATCTTCGG
>DUQJ01000065.1 GCA_012837865.1 Clostridiales bacterium
AAAATAAAATTATTTTTATTTAGTGAAATTTATAAAAACCTCTTGTAGTTCTTCTAGAATATCAATATGTACAATATATTTTTGAATATTTCCACTAGAGATATATCCGAATTTAATATCTGCTTTATCTATTAAAATTATACTGAATAATAAAACACAAGAACATATAACTCTTACAATAAAAAATTTAATATAATTATAATTAGTTCTTTCGGCATTATTATTTAGTGTTGCTAGTTTTCTAGAATACAGATTGTTAATATCATCTAAACTATCTTCACCAATTGTATTAAAGTTTTCAGAATAATGCTTACTAAAACTATTATCAAGCTGGCGTAGGCATCCCTCTCTGGCTTCGATAATATATTCATCGCGTGATAAAGCTGGCTCTGCATCAATGCAAATATCTGAACCTATTTGACAATCCATGGTTATCCTCATTATATCTTGTTTTTAAATATATATGTTTTATTTATTCCTTATATACATTTATTTAAATTCATTGATTAATATAGTTTCTTTACGTATAATGGTAATTAAAACAATTACATTAGGAGATTTAAAGATGAACAAACAAACACAAAATAATGAAGATGAAACAAATATTGAAAATGATCTTAGATTTAAAATGGATGATTCACTAGCTGTTGCATATATAATGAAAGAAGATAAATTAAATGAATTAAAATATTCTGCAATAATATTTATTGTTTTTGCAATAGTTTTAACTTTTATAGCATTCTTTATTTCAATTGGATTTTTTGGAGATTATAATATCATTTTTAAAATTGCTTTATATATCATTACTTTGGGATTATATTATTTAGCTATAAATAGTTTTCTAGAAAGTAAAAGACTAAAACCAGAGGCGATTGAAGAAAAAATACTTACAAATAAAATTATAGATTTTCTTGAAACAATGATTGATGATGATTTTTTATCACAAAATGTTGAAGAAGGAAGATCAATTGAATTATCATATTATTATATATATGAAATTATAGAAAAAATGATTATAGAAGAATTTGGTGAATTAAACTGCTCATATATTGAAAAGATCTATGAAGATTATTATAATAAGTTTTTTTAATATTAAAACATATAAAATTTAAAAATAACAAATATTTTGATTGTCGACTCTTTGGGTAAAATGGTTGACAATCTTTTTTTACTTGCTATAATTAAAAAAAACATACAAAGGAATGGCTTATGGAATTAAAACAATCAGTACTTAGAATTTTAGAACATAATAGGGGTATTGCAATTAGTGGCACTATTTTAGCAAAAGAACTTTTTGTCACAAGATCTGCAATATGGAAAGCAATAAAATCCCTACAAGATGATGGCTATATTATAGAAGCTGTTACGAATAAAGGTTATTGCCTAGTAGACCATAATAAAATAGTATCTGCTGAAAGTATCTCTCCTTATTTAAAAGGTAATGCTAAAAACTTTACTATCGACTTTAGATCTAAAGTAACTTCTACAAATACAATTGCAAAAGAGATGGCAGTCAATGGTGCCATGGAAGGCACTGTAATAGTTGCCAATGAACAAACTAAAGGAAGAGGCCGACTAGGTCGCGACTTCTACTCTCCGGCAGATTCAGGTATATATCTATCTATCATTATTAGACCTGATTTGAATATGGAGGATTCTCTACTGATTACTACAAGTGTTGCCGTTGCAGTAGCCAAGGCTATTGAAGAAATAGCTAATGTCGATGTAAAAATAAAATGGGTAAACGATTTGTTTATTAACAACAAAAAAGTATGCGGTATTTTAACTGAAGGTTCTATGAATTTTGAAAATGGTGGCCTAAATTATGCTGTTGTTGGAATTGGAATTAACATTTCAACAAATGATTTTCCAGATGATATTAAAGATATTGCAGGGCCAGTTTTTGATGATTATACATGTCTAAGCCCTAAGACAAGATCGTTATTAATAGCAACGATACTTAATAATATTGCATTATGTATGGATTCATTATCTGATAATAAATATCTTATTGAATATAGAAAGCGTTCCTTTCTTATAGGTAAAGATATTAAAATAATCCATAAAAACAAATATGAAAATGCAAAAGTTTTGGGAATTGATGATAAGGCTAGGTTAATTGTACTTAATGATAAAGGTGAACAAGCTTTATTATCTTCCGGTGAAGTAAGTGTTAGACAAATAAATTAAAAATAAGCGAGGTTATATAATGACAAAAACTAAATCAAAAACTAAAATTAATGAAATTGTTACAATAAGTATGTTTACAGCAATAATTTGTGTGTTATCAGTAATCACATTGCCACTTGGCCCAGTTCCTTTTTCATTAGGCTTATTTGCTGTCTTTATAACTGGTGCACTACTCACACCCAAACAAGCTCTTATATCTGTATCAATATATCTTTTATTAGGTGGAGTTGGATTACCTGTATTTGCAAGTTTTAAAAGTGGATTTCAAACACTTTTTGGTTTAACAGGTGGTTATCTGATGTCATATCCTATAGTTGTATATATAATTGCTAAAACAAGAGATCTATTAATCCGTTATACAGGGTCAAAATATAAATTTTATTACATATTGCCCGGAATGATTATAGGAACTATCATATGTTATTTGTTGGGAACTATATGGTTTGTATTTATGTCTAAAAATAGTTTTCAATATTCACTTATGATATGTGTTGTTCCTTTCATTCCATTAGATATAATCAAGATGATTTTTGCATGCTTCTTCTCGAAAATAATTCAATCACTAAACTTGCACATTAATTAAATGTCTGAATAAAATAAACATATGTAAACCAATGATTATGTTTAAAAATATTGGTGTCGATAGTTTAATAGTTAAATAGAAAAACCTGTAGTCTAGATGTTTTATCGTCTAGTCTACAGGCTTTTAATTACCAGAATAAATTCTCTAATTCTTCTTTTGATAAAGCATTAATAAATACTTCTTTCGTATTAATAACTGAGTTTAACAGTTCTTTCTTTTGTTCCTGCAATTTATATATCTTCTCTTCTATAGTCCCTTTTGCAATGATTTTAATAACCTCAACTTTATTTAATTGACCAATCCTATAAGCTCTATCTGTAGCTTGCTCTTCAACAGCAGGATTCCACCATGGATCATAATGAATAACCATGTCTGCGCCAGTTAGATTCAAACCAGTACCACCAGCTTTTAATGAGATAAGGAATACTTCACCTTCTCCACTATTAAACCTTTTTACATACTCATTTCTTAATTTAGTAGGGGTTGTCCCTTCAAGATAAAAATAGGAAATCTTTCGTTTTAGTAACTCTTCTTCTATGATATTTAGCATGGATGTAAATTGTGAGAATATTAGTATTCTATGATCATTTTCTATTGCATCAGGAATTATATCCATAAGTAAGTCTAATTTACCACTTCCGCCTTCATAATTCTCTATAAAGGTTGAAGGATGGCAGCAGATCTGTCTTAACCTAGTTAGTGCAGCTAAGACTTTCATTCTTGATTTATCAATACCTTTGTTCGCTATTTCGGACTGTATATCATTTCTTATTTCATTAACATATGATTGATATACTTTTTTTTGTTCATCAGATAAATCAGTAACAATTTTTCGCTCATATTTATCTGGAAGTTCTGTCAACACTTCTTTTTTCATTCTTCTTAAAATAAAAGGAGCTATCCTTTGATTTAAATCATTTAAAGCAGCTTGATCATCCTTCATTATTGGTTTCTCATATAAGTCTGAAAATTTTGTATAGCTATCTAGATAATCCGGCATTATAAAATTAAATATTGACCATAATTCTGATAGATTGTTTTCAATAGGAGTTCCTGTTAATGCAAATCTATTTTTAGAGTTTAATAATTTAACAGCTTTAGATATCTGTGATGAATCATTTTTAATATATTGTGCCTCATCAATAAATACTGTATCAAATTCAATTTCTTGATATATTTTAATATCTCTACGCATTAGAGGGTATGAAGTTATTAAAACATGATAATCTTTATATTTATTTATTATATCTTCACGTTCCGAAGGATTACCATTAACAACAACTGCATTAATAAATGGAGTAAAGTTCTCTATCTCGTCTTGCCAATTATATATTAAGGAACTAGGGCAAACTATTAAATATGGCGCTTTATCAAGTGCTGATGCCATCAAAGTAATAGCTTGAAGAGTTTTACCAAGCCCCATATCATCAGCTAATATTCCACCTAAATCATTTTCAGCTAATGTCTTCATCCACTTATATCCAGTAATTTGATATGGTTTTAATTCTGTTTTAATACCATCAGGTAATTTATAATCAGCCTTTATAGGGTTTAATATTTTATAAATTAATTCTTGATAGTCTTTATCTTTTGAGAATTCAAAGTCTGATTCAGTAAAAACTTTATCAATATATACTGCTCTATTTTTACTTATACTAATGTTTTCACTTAACTCTTTAGTTGATACACCTATATTATTTAATATTCTAGTGATTTCTTCTAAGTTACCATTTGCAAGATTAACAAAACTACCATTTTTCAATCTATAATATTTATTTTTTATTTTAAATGAATAAAATAAATCCTTAAGTTCTTGTTTTGGAACATTATCAATAACAAAGTCCAAATCTAGCATATTGTTATTCTTATTATATGAAATATTTGTTTTAACATTTTCTACAGATTGTATGTTAATACTTTTAAAGTCTTTAGAATAAAACAATTGAGCTTTTTCTTGTAATTGTTTTACACCATCAGATATTAAATTGTATATATCATCTTCTTTTTTTAATATATAATAATTTTGATATGCTACAAAGCCTTTGTCTAATAGATTTTTAATTATTTCTAATTCACTTTCTTTTTGTCTAACAACAATAAATGTATTAGTAACTGGTGATTCAAATGAATTAAACTCATATTCTCCATATTTAAATCTTACTTCGGCTTTTATAGACTTTTTTAATATATCAAAATATATTAAAGATTCTAAATCATGTGTAATATATCGATCTTTAAGGCCTTCAGGAATATCTAATTTCATTGAATTACTTATTTGGGGAAGAACGCATTCTAAAAAACCCGTTTTATATTCTCCTGAGAACACAAAAGGTTCTTTATTAGGTCCTAAGTTATTATAAAATGGTTGGAAGTTCTTTAAAAATTCTTTATCAGGTTTATATATTACATTATCATAAAAAAGTAATTCTCCTGATAAAACAATTGCTGTTATTGTTTCATTTTCTCTAAAATCAACAATAACGGATTCATCCTCCAAAGATAAATGATACATTATAGGTGGATTAGCTTCTTTAAACACTATATTTTTGAATTCAGTGCCATATAAATTAAGGTTAAATGTATTATTACCTAGCATTTTTAATAATTTTATAAGCATATGTTTTGTTAAAATCATTTCCGATCTATTAAACACTTTGGAATTATTAGTTGGTTCAATAATACCTTGAATTTCATAGATTCCAAGTAAATAATCTAATATTTCTGTAGAATGGCTGTCAAACCTACTCTCTCCATTTACATATTTAAATTCTTTACCTATAAAAACATTTTCATCATTGTAAATATTATTTAAAAACTTTTTAAATGCTTGGATTTTATACATTTTATTATGGCCTGCTCTAAGATTAAGAGTTGCTCTACTATTATTGTTCTTCAATAATTGTAATATATTAATATTTAATTCTAGAGTATATGTATCTCCAATGAGCATGCTATCCTCTTGAAAAGAAAAATATTCGATTATTTGATCAATCTTTTTTTCTTCAGGTGTTGTGTTTTCATCAAGTGAGGAAAGTTCTTGATACCTTAAAACAAATAATAAGGCCGCCACTATATGTTTACAATAGCCTTCTTTTTTGATGCTATTTGAACAGTTGCATTTACAGTCATAAGATTCATCTTCAAGAGCATCAATTACAACTAAATGATCATAATTATCCATAACAGTCATACTATATTGCTGGGATGAATTAGACCATGTAGGATTTATAATTCTATTATTTTTATAAAATTGTACTCCTCTTGCATAAGTTATGTCACTAGATGCTAGATTTTTTATTCCAGTTCTTGATATTTTTATCATTATACACCTTTCAAACAAACAAAGAATCAATAGTCTCCATAAATATATTTATCATATTATTATACCACAAATTAGGGGCTTTGTGAAATGTTTCAATTTACTCTTTTAAAAATCTTTATTTTTTTAAAAAAATGCTTGCATTTGTAGGACAAATGTATTAAAATTAGCAATTGAAAAATCATATGGAGGGTATGTATCTATGAAGCATTTAATTAGTCCAACGGATCTAACCGTTTCAGAGCTTAGTGGTATTCTCGATCTTGCAGAGAAAATAATAAATGACCCTAAAGAATATTCTGAAGCATGTCATGGTAAGAAATTAGCTACTTTATTTTACGAACCAAGTACCAGAACACGTCTTAGTTTCGAAGCAGCAATGTTAAATTTAGGAGGCAGTATTCTTGGCTTTTCTACAGCTGATTCAAGTTCAGCTGCAAAAGGCGAAAGTGTTGCTGATACAATTCGCGTTATTTCATCTTATGCAGATATATGTGCTATGCGTCATCCCAAAGAAGGTGCTCCTCTAGTTGCATCTTATCACTCTTCTATTCCTGTAATTAATGCCGGCGACGGTGGTCATAATCATCCAACTCAAACTTTAACTGATTTATTAACAATTAAAAATTTAAAAGGTAGACTCAATAATTTAACTATTGGTTTATGTGGAGATTTGAAATTCGGCCGTACCGTTCACTCTTTAATTAACTCTCTGGTCTTATACGAAGGAATAAAGTTTGTTCTGATTTCACCTGTAGAATTAAGAATTCCTACATATATTAAAGAACAAGTTTTAGAAGCGCATAATATTCCTTATGAAGAAGTAGATATTTTAGAAGATAAAATGCCTGAACTTGATATTTTATATATGACAAGAGTGCAAAAGGAACGTTTTTTTAACGAAGAAGATTATATACGATTAAAAGATTCATTTATTTTAAACTCTAAGAAAATGTCTAAAGCTAAAGATGATATGCTTGTTCTTCACCCTCTACCAAGGGTTAATGAAATCTCAACTGAGGTTGATTCTGATCCAAGAGCCGCTTATTTTAAACAAGCTGAATATGGTGTATATGCCCGTATGGCGCTTATTATGAAAATGTTGGAGGTAGAATAATGTTGAAAATTGGTGGACTTAACGAAGGTATTGTACTTGATCATATTCAAGCTGGTGTTGCAATGGAGATATATGCTTATCTTAACCTTGATGCTCTTGATAATAGTGTTGCTATAATAAAAAATGCAAAAAGTAATAAGATGGGTAAAAAAGATATTATAAAAATTGAAGGAACATTAGATGATGTAGATATAAATATTTTAGGAGCCTTAGATAAAAACATTACCATAAATATTATTAAAAATGGTACAATAGTTGACAAACAAAATCTAAGTTTACCTAATAAAGTAACCAATGTTCTACAATGCAAAAACCCTAGATGTATTACTTCAATTGAACAAGAAATACCCCATACATTTAAATTAACTAATAAAGAAAAAGGATTATATCGCTGCGTTTACTGCGAACAATCACATAAAGAAAAATAATACAATTAATATAAAAAAACGTATAGCATAAAGTTTCTCATGTTATACGTTTTATTTTTTTCATCTAGATCTAAAATAAGCCTATTATCTTACCACTTTCATCTACATCTATACGTTCTGCTGCAGGCACTTTGGGTAAACCAGGCATAGTCATTACTGTTCCAGTAATCGCTACTACAAATCCAGCTCCAGCTGATACATAAACTTCTCTAATATTTATATTAAATCCTGTTGGCCTACCTAATTTACTAGGGTCATCAGATAGAGAATATTGATTTTTAGCCATACATATAGGTAAGCTACCATATCCTAGAGATTCAATTGTCTGAATCGATTTAATAGCACTAGAATCATAAGTTATAGATTCTGCTCCATATATTTCTTTTGAAATAGTTTCAATTTTTTCTTTTATTGATAAATCAAGATTGTATAAAGGTGAAAAATTACTTTCCTTATGGTCTAAAGTTTCAATTAATTTATTAGCTAATTCTATTCCACCTTGTCCACCTTTTTCCCATACTTCACATACCGAGAATTCTACACCTTTAGCTTCACAAACTTCTTTCACAAATTCAATTTCATTATCAGTATCTGTAATAAATTTATTAAGTGTAACAAGTATAGGCACATTATATTTTTCAAGATTTTCAATATGTTTTTCAAGATTTACAATACCTTTTTTTAGACCATCAATATTTTCTTGTGATAAATCTTCTTTTAAAATGCCACCATTGTATTTTAAAGCTCTAATAGTTGCAACTAATACAATTGCATCTGGTTTAAGATTAGCAGCCCTACATTTGATATCTAGAAACTTCTCAGCACCTAAATCTGCTCCAAATCCAGCCTCCGTAATAACAATATTAGCAAGTTTAAGACCCATCTTAGTTGCTCTTACACTATTACACCCATGAGCAATATTAGCAAAAGGTCCTCCATGAATTATTGCAGGTGTATTCTCCAATGTTTGCACAAGGTTTGGTTTAAGCGCATCTTTTAATAATGCAGCCATAGCTCCTACTGCATTTAATTCCTTTGCTTTAACTGGTGAGCCATCATAGGTATATGCTACAACCATTTCACCTAATCTATACTTCAAATCATCCATATCATCAGCTAGGCATAAAACCGCCATAATCTCCGATGCAACTGTTATAATAAAATGATCTTCCCTTACAACTCCATCAGTTTTTCTTCCTAATCCTACAATAGTATTTCTAAGTACTCTATCATTCATATCCAGGCAGCGCTTCCACACAACCTGATTAGTATCAATATTAAGTTCGTTGTTTCGCATTATATGATTATCTAAGATTGCAGCCAATAAATTATTAGCAGATGTAATTGCATGAAAATCACCAGTAAAATGAAGATTTAAATCATCCATAGGTACAACCTGTGCATTTCCACCTCCAGCCGCTCCACCCTTTATTCCAAAACACGGTCCAAGTGATGGTTCCCTTAAAGCGATAACTGATTTTTTACCTAATAGGCCTAAGGCTTGGCCTAATCCAACTGTTGTCGTGGTTTTACCCTCTCCTGCAGGCGTTGGATTAATTGCTGTAACTAATACTAACTTACCATCTTTTCTATCTTTAACTTTATCCCATAATTCATTTGATAATTTAGCCTTGTTATTACCATAATACTCCAAGTCATCCTCTATAATATCAAGAGTTTGTGCTACTTCTCTTATGTGTTTTAGCTGAGCTTCTTGTGCAATTTCAATATCTGATAACATTCTATCCCTCCTGCTTATTTATATTAATATACTTTATATTATATCACATCTCCTTTTACTTACAATTGCCATATGTAATCCATTTACATAATAACTGACAATAATTTTAATCAGATATTAGTTTCGATGAATCACGGTGATATATGGAAGTTGCTAGTATACCTATCAGTAACAGCCCTATACTTAGAATAAAAGGCAAGGCCCTTGATATATCACTAAGCATTCCGGCTATAAATCCAAATGGCATACTTATAAGCATTACAATTGTTTGAAGTATACCCATAATACTTGACCTGTCTTCAGGATCTACATGGATTGCAACTATTGACTCTCTAAGAGTCGCAAGAATAGCCATACCTAGCGATTCAAATATTATTGAAATTGATAAGAGAAAATATCCCCAAAAACCAGGCCTAGATATTGCAATTAACAATAATGAACCTATTATAGTAGATATAAAACCTCCATATAAAGGCCATTTCAGTTTTGATTGATTCATATGTGCGATTATTGTAAAGAAAAATATAATCGTAAGTATGCTTTTCACCATAGGGAATATTGGCAATAAGGTGTCCGGTATACCTATATATCTTGATGCAATAACTTGCCAGAAAACCATTCCTATCGTAGTTACAATTTCAATCAGAATGCTTATCACTATTGCAAATTTAGTTCCATGGGAAGATATTATCTTTTGAAAAGAAGCCTTATATCCTGATAGCATCTGAAACCATGACATGCCACGGGATTCTTCACGCTTAATTTTACCCACCTTAGTTTCTGTTGAGAAAATATATAATATAATTATTTTTAAAGTCATTATAATAAAAGCATTTATATAAAGTATTCGTATTGCTGGTACTAATGTTAACCTTGATACCAAGATTGAAGATACAGGTGCAAATATTGCAGAAAAATTAGCAAATATTAATATCCAAGAAAATATATGTGTGGTTTTTTCCTTAGGAGCGTCTTCTATCAAGAGACAGGTCCATGACACTGTCGTAACCCTCATAGTACCATTAAGAAGTGCTGCTACTACAAAGAACCAAAAGCCTTGACTTGAAGCCCATATTAAGCATGGGATACACCATGCTAAAAAATCAAAGATTGCTGTACTTAATCGACGGCCAAATTTATCAATTATTGCGCCAGATAAGAAAGCAAAAATCATTTGTGAAAACATAAATATTGATGTTATAATTCCGACTTCTATATCTTTTATTCCAAAGCTTAACATATACACAGTTGCATATGGTAAACAAAGATTCATAGAAAGACCCCACATAGGTTCTGTATATACACTAATCCGTGGATTACCTTTCAGTTCAAATAGCGTACGAAGTAACGGATGCTTTAATAGAAACTTTTTCATATTATATTAATTCCTTTCGACGATTATAAATCATTTAAACAGTATATATTTTATTAAAAATATATTCAGCATATTTACCTGCTATATTAACTCCAGTTATTCTTTCTATTGCACCAAAAAAAGCATTTGAGTTAACCTCACATAAGATTGGTTCGCCTAAATCACCATATAAGATATCAATTCCACAGTAATCAAGGCCTAGAATTCCAGCTACTTTTTCTGACATTTCTATAAATGGTTGAGTTAATTCAAATGGCTTAGCTATTCCTCCTAATTCAATATTAGATCTAAAATCATTAGTAGAGTTTCTTTGCATAGCGCAAATAGCTTTACCGCCAATTACAATAACTCTAACATCCTTGCCCATACTTCCGACTATCATTTCTTGAAATAAATAGGCTTTACATTTAATTTTTTTAATATATGATAGTAATTCATTACGATTATTTGCACAATAGACTCCGGTTCCAAGAGATCCATAGTTTTCTTTAATTACACATGGATATCCAAGCCTTTTTTCAACTAATTCAACTCTTGATATTCCATCATCTATAGATGCATCTTTGTTATAACATAGGAGACCTGCTATCGTATCTGGCATCTTAATGCCATATCCCGATAATTTTATATGAGTATCCATTTTATCATCACATATCCGTATTCCTTCATGACTATTGAATATCCTTATACCAGCCTTTTCAATAAGTGATGATGTGTATTTATCCTTATCAAGATAAATAACAAAATCATAACCATGTAAAAATGTGATAATATTATCATTTAAAATCATTGCAGTATCAGTGCTGTTTGGCTTAATGTCGACCTCTACTCCTAATTTATTCAACTCTTCTTTTAGTCTGATTGGTTGATTCAGTGCAGCTTGAGGCCTAGAAAAAGCATTTATAAGTATTAGTGCTCTCTTCAAATATCATTTTCCCTCTCTATTTTAATATATTTTATATCATTTATAAATTAAGTTCCTTTTTAAATTAATTTTCTTCTTCCAACCACTGATCAAACTGTTCTTTATTCATCAGTACTTGTCTTGGTTTAGTTCCTTCATCAGGTCCAACTACACCTATATCGGATAGCTGGTCCATCATTCTAGCAGCACGGTTAAAGCCAATTCTATATATTCTTTGTAGCATTCCAATTGAGGCTTTATCTTTCTCTATTATAAACTTTGCAGCCTCTATAAAATATTCATCACGCTCTGATGCAATAGCATCAGCAATGCTAGTATTTGATTTAGTTATTTGTTCATTAACTTCTTCGTTATATTCTGCTTCACTATTATTCTTTTTTAGAAAATCAACTACTGCACTTACTTCTTTATCAGAAACAAATGCTCCTTGTACTCTTATTGGTTTTGGGATACCCGAAGGGAAAAACAACATATCACCCTTTCCTAATAATTTTTCAGCACCCGAACCATCTAATATAGTCCTTGAATCAATAGATGATGATACTGCAAATGCTATCCTTGAAGGGATATTGGCTTTAATTAAGCCTGTTATAACATTAACAGAAGGTCTTTGTGTTGCAATTATTAAATGAAGTCCTGCTGCTCTAGCCATTTGTGCTAATCTACATATTGCATCTTCTACCTCACCTGGTGCTACCATCATTAAATCAGATAACTCATCAATAATAATAACGATTTGTGGAAGCATTTGATGTTCCTCATCTTCACTATATTCTGGTTTCTTGATTTTATTATTATATCCCTTTAAATCCCTAACTGATAATTCTGCAAACTTCTTATATCTATCAGTCATCTCAGCAACTGCCCAAGCTAATGCAGCTGAAGCCTTTTTAGGATCAGTTACGACAGGTATAAGTAAATGTGGGATACCATTATATACACTTAGCTCTACTACTTTAGGATCAATCATAATAAGTCTAATATCTGATGGATTAGATCTAAATATAAGACTCATAATTATAGTATTAATACAAACAGATTTACCTGAACCTGTTGCACCAGCTATAAGTAAATGAGGCATCTTTGCAATATCAGTTACAATGTTTTGACCGCCAATATCCTTACCCACTGCAAATGCTATATCAGAACTATGGTCATTAAATTCATTGCTATCTATTATTTCCCTTAAACTTACCATTGAATTCTCAGTATTAGGCACTTCTATACCTACAGCTGCTTTGCCTGGAATAGGTGCTTCAATTCTAATATCAGATGCCGCAAGGTTCAATTTAATATCATCTGCAAGGCCTGTTATTCTGCTTACCTTAACACCATGCTCCGGCTGAAGCTCATATCTAGTAACAGCAGGGCCACAACTAATATTAGTAACATTAACCTTTACACCAAAGCTTTCTAAAGTCTTTTGGAGCTTCATAGCTGTACGTTTTAATTCAGCATCACTCATACCCTTAGATTTGTTTTTTGCTTTAGATAATAAAGATAATGGAGGATATGTATATTTGCTTTCTTTTAATTTTTGGTTAATATCTAATGGAGGATTAACTTTAGTTTTATCATTAGTCAGAGACTGATTATAATAATTTTTAATATGAATATTATCATCCTCTAAATTTGTATTATCTAATTCTTTCTTATCTAATTCCTCTGTAATTGTTTTTGTATCTTCATTTGCTTTATCTAAAATAATTTCATGCATATCTAAAGGATCTTTATGACGTGATTTGGCTTTAGATTGTTTTTTATCTTGTATAATATTATCTGTTACCGGATTGAGGTTATCTATATTAACTATTTTAGGTGGCCTTCTTTTTTTATTACCATCAATAACTGTTAAAGCATTTTTTTGTGTTTCTTCTTCTATGACTTTTTTTAATTCTTTTCTTTTTTGCCTGTATCCTTTTGTTTTTCTAGAAATATAAGTGAATACACCTTTGCCAGTTATAACAATAAATGAAATAACCATAATAGTTATTAGAATAATATATGTTACAAATGTATCAAAAAGCGTACAATATATCATAACCTGAATGCCACCAATAATTCCACCACCAGATCTTAGCGATGAAGAATTAGTATAATAATCAAATATTTTAAGTTCTGGATCATATACCATAGTAATTAATTGAATTAAGGCAGTAAAATTAAGCATAAAAACCATAAGACTCATAATCTTTCGTCCAGCTTTTTTGTTTCCAGCATTTGATATATAAAAGGCTGTTGTAAAAAACAATACAAAGGGTAAGATATAAGCTAATATACCAATCATACCAAAAATAAAACCACTAAGATACTGGCCTATTTTGCCACTTAAATTAAAATTACTTAAAAACAATATTACAGATATTAATAAAGTTAATATAATTTTAATTTCATTACGCATTTCACCATATAATTTAATCTCTTGATTCTTTTTGCTTTGTTTTCTTTTGTTTTTTGAATTTATGTTTTTCTTTTTAGCCATCTAAATTACACCTACCTAATATTCCTATATAATAAAATTAGCAATAATCGCTATCGAACCTACTGCAAAACAGTAATATGCAAAATATTTAAATTTCTTACCACGAACTACTACAAGCATTGTTTTAATACATATATATCCTACAACTGCTGAAATAACCATTCCTATAAAATAATACATAGCCTCATTAGAAGTAATGCTAGAATTAGTTATATCTTTAACCTCTAATAAAGCAGCGCCAATTATTGCAGGTATTGACATTATAAAAGAATATTTCACTGCAAACATTTTATCAAATCCGCATAATAAGCCTGATGTAATTGTTGAACCAGATCTTGATAAACCAGGCATTGTAGCTAGCCCTTGTGATACTCCAACAATAATTGCATCTAAATAACTTGTATTACTCTCATCCTTACTACCTAATTTCACATTATCTGCAACTAGCATTAATGCACCAGTTATAATAAGAAATATACCAGGTACTATTAAGGTTTCTGATGCATTTACAATAATGTTTTTAAAAGAATATCCAATAATACCAGTTGGAATTGTTGATACAATAACTAACATTACAAATCTTCTATATGGAGTGGTTACCATTTTCTTATATATCGTTTTATCTTTAATAAATAGGTTCTTTATAGCTATAAATATATTGATGAAAAAGTCACCGACTATACTAAAACCTTCAATTATTAGTTTCTTTATATCCTTCCAAAACGCAATAAAAATTGCTACTAAAGTACCTATATGAAGCAATACATCAAATAGCAATCCTGTTTCAAGTTCAATTTTTAAAATATGTTTCATTATTGCTAAATGTCCTGAGCTACTTATAGGCAGAAATTCAGCTATTCCTTGAATAATACCCATAATTATAGCTTTTAATAATGTCATAGAAAATCCTCCTAATTACATTTCATAATATAAAGATAATTATACCTTTTATGAAATGTATATGCAAGTTAATACTAGACTAGGATAAACACATTTCCACACCCCTCTTCTATAATTAACATAATAAAGCTTTATTTATTAAATAATCCTTAATTCTAATTAAAGATATAATAAATAAAGCTTTTATATTGTATTAAACTATATGATTTCTTTACCTGGTGTGTAAGATATATTTAAATAATCACTCATATCTGTCGAATTTATATAATCAACTACATACTTATCTCCCATTCTTTTTGCAATGACTCTTCCATTTTCAATAATTACTTCTTTGTATTCAGTTGATTTCTCCGATTTAATCTCATCATTATTCTTTGTATTATGATCATAATATATTCTTTCTAAAGGTCTAGAAGTATAAAGCATTTTATCCCCTCTTTCTATATTATATTATACATTTTTACAAGACTAACTTTACTTTTTTAGGACTTATATCTTTATTTACATCCTTATCTTTTGCTTCTTTTGCTTCTTTTGCTTCTTTTTCATCTATCATTTTATTTATTTTAGTTAAAGCTTCCTTAATTCCACCCAATTCATCAATAATACCTTTATCAACAGCTTCCTTACCTACTAGAATTGATCCTACGTCTTTTGCAAGCTTTCTAGTGTCAAGCATAAGGTTTTTCATATCTTCATAACTAATATGAGAATGATATACTACAAAAGATATAATTCTATCCTGAATCTTCTCAAAATATTCAAATGTTTGTGTTACACCAATTACAGTTCCATTCATTCTTACAGGATGTATTATCATGGTTGCACTTGGTACAATAAAACTATAATCAGAAGAAACAGCTAAAGGCACACCTATTGAATGGCTACCACCTAATACTAATGTTACAGTTGGTTTACTAAGTGATGCAATCATTTCAGCTATAGCTAATCCAGCTTCAACATCTCCACCTACAGTATTTATTATTACTAATAATCCTGATATTTCATTAGAATCTTCTATTGCGGCTAGTTGTGGCAAGACATGTTCATATTTTGTTGTTTTATTGTGTTCAGGTAGACATTCATGTCCTTCAATTTCACCTATTATTGATAATAAATGTATCTTTCTTTTCTTTTCTTTATTCTCTAAAACAGTTTGTCCAAAATCAACTATTTGTTTGTTTCTTAAATCTTCTTTTTCTTTTTTGATCTTTTCTTTTTCTGCATTGTTTTTATTTCTTTCATCTACATCTTCTTCAGTTTCTGATTCATTATTATCGTTTTCATTATTTTTCATAAGAAATCCTCGATTCACAGTTATAAAAATATTATGCGAAGATACTCAAATATTATTCAATATCAGAACCAAATTCTAAAATGAAATCATTTTTTGTTTTTAAAAATATCTCTATATCTATAAGTAATTGAAATAAAATAGCCCTGTTTTCAAACTCTACACGTGTAGAAGGAAGTTTTTCTTTTCTATATATTTCTTTTAATGAATTTATTTCTTCTAATAATTCTTCAGCAGTGTTATCTTCATTAAAATTATAAGATATCTTTTTTAAAAAATATGAAAGTGGCTGTGCTTGCTTAATAAATGTAGGCACTTTATTTATATGTTCTACCATGCTTTTTAATATTGAAACTTGATGTTTCCTCATATCAAGATAGGAAATATGATATTTTGTATCTGATAATAAGGTGTTTTTAGCATTATTATAGGCAGCCTCTAATGAATCCTCTAAGAAATCATCTAGGTCTTCAAATTCCGGACAATTATTAATATTCTCATTTGGAATTGTATCAATATATATATCTTCATTATTAATATCTTTTTTAGATTCTAATAACTTTGCTACATTATTTACACATTCTTTAATCATCTTATCAACATCTAATTGATTCTTTTTAATTCTTTTAATATTATTAACCATAAGCATGTTTAACAATATGCCTATCCCCATACCTATGGCAAGTAAAGCAATTTCATTTAATATAAATGATGAATCCATTCTCTTTTCAATAAGAAAATGTGTAGTTAAAACAGCATTCATAGAAATGCCTTCTTTTAAATCTAATAGATTACATAAGGCTACAAAAAGAAATACAAAGCCACCAAAAGCAATAGAGGTGTAAGCAAATATATTAAAAACAATATAAGCTACAGATAATGCAATAACAAATGAAGCTATTCTTTTTAAAGTAATGGAAAGCGTTTCTTTTTTAGTATTTTGAATAGTTAATAAAGTTATTATCCCAGCTGATGCACTATATAAAAGCCCAAATGATTGAGCTATTATTATTGCAAGAGCTGAGCCTACTGCTGTTTTTAATAGTATAAAAACATTAAAGTTTTTAAAATGGATTTTATTAAATTTAGTTTCTATGATTATCCCTCTTTTATTTCAATCTCTTTGATTTCCATGGTTCTAATTTCTTTTGATATTTCATCTATAAATTGATCAAGTGATTTTTGACCTTCATCACCCTTATATCTACTTCTTACAGATACTAGATTTTCTTCTTCTTCTTTTTGTCCAACAACTATTAAATAAGGAACTCTTTCAAGTCTAGCTTCTCTTATCTTATATCCAATTTTTTCAGCTCTTTCATCAACGGATACTAAGATTCCATTGTTTTGCATTTCTTCTTTAACTTTATTAGCATAATCATGATATTTCTCAGAGATAGGTAATACTCTTACTTGTTCAGGACATAACCATGTTGGAAATTGACCTGCATATTTTTCTATTAACCAAGCTAAAGTTCTTTCGTAGCAACCAATGCTTGTTCTATGGATAATATATGGTCGTTTCTTTTCACCATTACTATCGATATAGTTCATATCAAAACGTTCTGCAAGAACAAAGTCTAATTGAAGCGTAATCATTGTATCTTCTTTGCCATATACATTCTTTGCTTGAATATCTAATTTAGGGCCATAGAATGCAGCCTCTCCTTCACCTTCAGTAAATGGTACTTTATGATCTTCTAGCATTTTACGCATTTTACTTTGCATGCTTTCCCATTGTTCTTCATCACCTAGGTATTTTTCTTTATTATTAGGATCCCATTTTGACAATCTATAAGTAACATCTTCTTCAAGCCCTAATGTTTTCAAACAATACATTGCAAGATCTAATGCTTTAGCAAACTCATCTTCCACTTGTTCAGGTGTTACTATAATATGCCCTTCAGATATTGTAAATTGTCTTACTCTTGTTAGGCCATGCATTTCTCCTGAATCTTCATTTCTAAATAAAGGAGATGTTTCAGCATATCTAATTGGCAAATCTCTATAGCTTTTTTGACTTTGTTTATATACATAATATTGGAAGGGACAAGTCATTGGACGAAGTGCGAATACTTCGCTTCCTTCTTTTTCTTCATCTCCTAATACAAACATTCCATCTTTATAATGACCCCAATGGTCTGAAATTACATATAAATCTTTTTTAGCTAGAAGTGGTGTCATAGTTCTAACATAACCACGTCTTTCTTCCTCATCCTCTATCCATCTTTGTAGTGTTTGAATTATCTTTGCACCTTTTGGCATAAATAAGGGAAGGCCTTGACCTATAACATCAACTGTTGTAAATAACTCCATTTCACGACCCAATTTATTATGATCACGTTTTTTAATATCTTCTAAATGCTCTAAATGAGCTGTTAAATCGGATTTTTTAGCAAATGCAGTTCCATATACTCTAGTAAGCATTTTGTTATTTTCAGAGCCTCTCCAGTATGCACCTGATGAAGATGTTAGTTTAAACGCTTTGATAGCTTTAGTGGTCATTAAATGAGGTCCAGCGCATAGATCTACAAAGTCACCTTGACTATAAAATGATATTTCTTCATCTTCAGGTAATTCATTAATTAATTCAACTTTATACAATTCACCCTTTTCTTCCATAAGTGCAATCGCTTCATTGCGTGGAAGGGTAAAGCGTTCAATTTCTGCGCCTTCTTTAATAATTTTCTTCATCTCTTTTTCAATTAAATCAAGAGTAGGTCTATCTAATGGTTTACAATCAAAATCATAATAATAACCCGCTTCAATAGATGGTCCTATCGCTAATTTAGTATCTGGGTAAAGTCTTTTAACTGCTTGAGCTAGTACATGGGATGCAGTATGTCTATATGCTGCTTTTCCACCTTCATCATTAAATGTTAAAATATTTAGTTCAGAATCTTTATCTATAACAGTTCTTAGATCAACAACTTCACCATTTAATTCCGCTGCACATGCCATTCTAGCAAGACCCTCACTAATTTCTTTTGCTATATCAATTATAGATATTGCTTGATCAAATTCCAATACTGATCCATCTTTTAAAGTAATCTTCATAATATATCCTCGCTTCCTGACGCTTTGCGTCAAATAAAAATTAAACAAAAAACTCGCCTCTTTCAATTCAAACAATCAAATTGAAAGGGACGAGTATAAAATCAATCGCGGTTCCACCCTTGTTGGCGTAATAAAACACCCACTCTAGTAAGATTATAACGTAATCAACGGACTGGATTAGAGTCACTCCGAGTTAGTTTTCATATGTTTAGTCATAAGATATTCACACCATACATATCTTTCTCTGAAAGCATCCACATACTACTCTTCTCATCAACGAATTAATTTATTATATTAAAATAATTATAACATCTGTATTTTACTTGTCAAGCAATAAGATATTATTTATTATTCGCTTCTTAATGCCTCTACTGCATCTTTCTTAGATGCCATCTTAGCTGGAATATGGCCACCTAACATTGTAAGTATTGTACTTATAGTAACAAGTATTACAGCGTGGGATAATTTTAATCTGGCCACATTCTCTAAATCTGTTGCCTTTAATATTACTAAATTAATTGGGAAAGTTAATAAATAAGCTATTAATACACCCAATGTTCCAGATATAAT
>DUQJ01000066.1 GCA_012837865.1 Clostridiales bacterium
CAGTAGTAATTGCAGCTTTAGCAGGTATGATTTTTTCCTTATTACATGCATATGCAGCAATTAATATGAAATCAGATCAAGTAATTAGTGGAACTGCATTAAATATGTTTGCACCAGCATTTGCAATATTCTTTGCTAGATTAATAACACCTAATAAAACACAACAAGTACAATTTAATAACACTTTTTTTATTCATAAGGTGCCAATCCTAGGTGACATTCCAATTATCGGCCCAATGTTATTTCAAAAGACATATATAACAACTTATTTGGGAATAGTTATTTTAATTATATCTACAATTGTTCTTTATAAAACAAAATTTGGTTTGAGGCTTAGAGCCTGCGGTGAACATCCACATGCGGCAGATTCTGTTGGAATAAATGTTTATAAAATAAGATACGCAGGAGTAATTATTTCGGGTATTTTAGGAGGAATAGGTGGATTAGTATTTGTTATTCCAACTTCAACTAACTTTAATGCAACTGTTGCAGGTTATGGTTTTTTAGCATTGGCAGTACTCATTTTTGGTCAATGGAATCCTATTAAAATTTTATATTCAGCATTATTCTTTGGACTAATGAAAACTGTTGCATCTTCATACTCAGGGATACCTTTCTTAAAATCATTGGGAATTCCTAATAGTTTTTATAAAATGATTCCATATATTGCAACCTTAATTGTCCTAACATTTACTTCAAATAAATCTCAAGCACCAAAAGCTTCAGGTATACCTTATGATAAAGGTGCACGATAATATATAATACTAACTGCCTTTGATCTACTCGGTCGAGGCAGTTGTTTTTTAATTATAATTTACAATATTAAATTATGTGATATCATATATGAAAGGAGGTGTTTTAGAATGAAAATATCATCTAAAGGGCGTTATGCATTAAGGTTAATGATTGATCTTGCTGTTAATAATACAGGTGAATATATTACAATTAAGAGTATTGCTAAAAGACAAGAAATATCTGAGAAATATTTAGAACAAATAATATCTCTATTAAGTAGAGCGGGCTTCGTTAAAAGTACAAGAGGTTCACAAGGGGGATATAAATTGTCGCGTGATCCAAAAGAATATTCTGTTGGAGGGATTCTTAGGCTAACGGAGGGAAGCTTAGCACCAGTACAATGTCTAGAAGAAGAGAGTGATGATTGTGACCGTATTCGAACATGTGTTACATATGAAGTTTGGGAGAAATTATATGACGCTATTTTAGAAATTGTAGACAATATAACATTATACGATTTAGCAGAAAAGCAGGTGGAGATGATTTCTAATAATTATCAAATATAAATAAATTAAAATTCTTATTGACAAACATATTTAAAAGGGTTATTATAGTTGAAATACTATTCATAGTAACAATATATGAATAGTATGAATAGAATAATCTATATTAAATTATATGGAAATTGAAAGGGGTAAAAATTTATGTCAAATATTAAAAAGAATATCACAGAGTTAATAGGTAATACACCATTGTTAGAGTTATCTAATTATAATACTGCAAACAATTTAGAGGGTAAACTCATTGCTAAACTTGAATTATTTAATCCTGCAGGGAGTGTAAAAGATCGTATAGCCAAGAAAATGATTGATGAAGCAATTAAATCAGGAGAAATAAAAAAGGACACGATTATTATTGAAGCCACAAGTGGTAATACAGGTATTGGTTTAGCAAGTGTTGCTGCTAGTTATGGTTTAAGATTAATAATCACTATGCCTGAAACAATGAGTATAGAAAGAAGAAATTTATTAAAAGCATATGGAGCAGAACTGGTCTTAACTGAAGGACGTCTAGGTATGAAAGGCGCTATTGCTAAAGCAGAAGAAATTAAGAATGAGAATTCTAATAGTTTTATTGCATATCAGTTTGATAATGTGAATAACTTAATAGTTCATAAAGAAACTACAGGACCAGAAATATGGGAAGATACTGATGGTAATATAGATGTATTTGTTGCTGGTATAGGTACAGGTGGTACTATATCAGGAGCAGGAGAATATTTGAAATCTAAAAATCCAAATATTAAGATTGTAGCAGTTGAGCCAGAAGATTCACCAGTACTATCAAAAGGAACAGCTGGACCACATAAAATACAAGGTTTAGGTGCAGGATTTATCCCTAAAATATTAAATACAGAAATTTATGATGAAATTATAAGGGTAGAAAATGAACAGGCATTTGAAACGGGTAGGCTAATTGCTAAAACTGAAGGTGTTCTTGTGGGTATATCATCAGGTGCGGCTATATGGGCTGCTAGTCAAATAGCTAATAGACCAGAATATAAAGATAAAAATATAGTTGTTATTTTACCTGATACAGGTGAGCGATATTTATCAACACCAATGTTTTCGGAATAAGATATTAGACTTTTTGAATTCTATTGACTTGCCTATTAAATTCTATTATAATAAAATAATGGTTCTAATTAAGATTTATATTATTTATATATCTATTAA
>DUQJ01000067.1 GCA_012837865.1 Clostridiales bacterium
TATACAATTAAATTTAATATTAATATATTTATTAATAAAGTCTAAGAGAAAGCATGATTCTTATATTAAAGAATCTCTTTATATAGACAAAATTACCAAGCTATGGAATATTGATAAATTCATTATTGAGGCATATAAAACCTTATCTATTAATGTATCTACTCAATATACAGTAGTCTCAGTTAATATATCAAAATTTAGATATGTAATTGAAACTTATGGATATTATTTTGGTGATAAAGTTTTAAAAGAAGTTGCTGAATTATTTCTTGAGAATCTTCCTAAAGGCTCTTTATCGGTAAGATATTCTGCCGATAGATTTGTTTTTATAATTCCATTTGATCAAGAAGATGATATTAGATATCGATTAAACAAATTATATGATTTATTAGAATATATAAAAATAGAAGATAAGATTATAAAACTCTCCTTCAATACGGGAGTATACATATTAAAAGAAAATGATTACATAAGACATTCGAAAGACTTGTTTATATATATTGATAAAGCTGAATTATCTAGAATGGAAATTAATAGCGAAATTAAAAATCAAATAATTTTCTTTGAAGATTTCATGCATGAAGTATTTTTGAGTGAAAAGAATATAGAAGAAAGCTTAGAAAACGCTTTAAAAACCAATGAATTTATTGTCCATTACCAACCCAAGTTTGATTTAATTAATAATGAGGTTATTGGAGCAGAGGCGCTAGTTCGTTGGAATTCAAAACGTTTAGGATATTTATACCCTAATGATTTTATTCCTTTTTTAGAAAAAAGTAATAATATAATTGAAGTAGATTTCTATGTCTTAAATGAAGTTTGCAGATTGATTAGAGAATTACTCGATAGAGGTTTAAAACCAATACCGATATCAGTCAATCAATCCCGTAATCATATGCTATCACCAAACTATTTTGAGCGTATTAATTCTATATTAACAAAATACGATATTCCTAAAAATTTAATTGAATTTGAAATAACAGAACGGGTTTTTCTTGAGTTGGATAATGCTGCTGAATTTATGAATGAAATGAATAATTTAGGTTATATGGTATCTATGGATGACTTTGGATCAGGATATTCAAGTTTAAATTTATTAAATCAAGTATCATTTACAACTTTAAAACTTGATAGATGCTTTTTAAGTGATAAAGCAGATGATGGAAAATCAAAAATTATTTTAAAATCAATTTTTAAAATGGCTGAACATCTTGAAATGTCTGTAATTTGTGAAGGTGTAGAGAGTATTAAGCAAGAAGAATTATTAAGAAGTGTTGGCTGTACATATGTACAAGGCTATTATTACTCAAAACCTATACCAGAGTATGATTTTGTAAGTAAATATATCATTCCAGTATAAAACATGTAAGCTATATAAAGATGTGGTATTATAACTACATCTTTATTCTTATTTTATTATCTACATGAAAAATATTAAGTTTATAAAAGGAGCGTATTATAGTGAAAAACATTGACGGTAAACAAATATCTAATTTGATAAAAGACGAACTTAAAAATGAGGTAAAAAAACTATCTCAAGAAGGAATAAGTATAACATTAGCTGTTATTCAAGTTGGAGAAGACCCAGCATCTACAGTGTATGTAAGCAATAAAAAGAAAGCATGTGAATACATAGGTATAATTTCAAAATCTTATGAATTGCCTTCTAATACCTCACAAACAGAATTACTTGATTTGATTAAAACATTAAATTTAGATAAGAAAATCAATGGAATATTAGTTCAACTACCATTACCTAAACATATAAACGAAGATGAAGTCATTAGAGCAATTGAACCAAAAAAAGATGTCGATGGATTTCATCCTGAAAATGTTGGCTTATTGAGCATTGGACAAAAAGGCTTTGTATCATGTACTCCTGCTGGAGTTATACAACTATTAAAAAGATCAAATATTGAAATAGAGGGTAAAGAATGTGTGGTTATTGGTAGAAGTAATATTGTAGGCAAGCCTATGTCTATGCTTATGTTAAGAGAGAATGCAACTGTTACAGTATGTCATTCAAGAACTAAAAACTTAAAAGAAGTTACCAAAAGAGCTGATATTCTAATTGTTGCCTTAGGTATTCCTAAATTTATCACCAGTGAATATATAAAAGAAGATGCAGTAATTATAGATGTTGGAATACACAGGGGAGAGGATAATAAACTTTGTGGCGATGTTAACTATGACGATGTTATTAATAAAGTAAGTGCAATTACGCCTGTTCCCGGAGGAGTTGGACCTATGACAATTGCAATGTTAATGAATAATTGTATAGAGTCTAATGCTATTCAAAAATAGAGGAGTCACAAAATGAATATATTATTTATTTCACTTGGCTGCGATAAAAACCTAGTTGATAGTGAAAATATGTTAGGGTTAATTAATAACCATGGATATAAATTAACAGATAATGAAAATGATGCTGATATTATTATTATTAATACATGTTGCTTTATAAACGATGCAAAAGAAGAAAGTATTAATACGATTTTAGATATGGCACAGTACAAAGAAAATGGTCGACTTAAAGCCTTAATCGTAACGGGATGTATGGCTCAAAGATATAAAGAAGAAATTATTAAAAATTTACCGGAAGTTGATGGTATTTTAGGATTTACAAATAATCCATCTGAAAATAATATTATTGATTTAATAGAAAGTTTGGTAGGTAAAAACGATTATAAAGCCTTGTCACTTAACGGAAATCAAGAAAATAAAAGATTACTAACTACTGGAGGGCATTATGCATATTTAAAAATTGCAGATGGGTGTGATAAACATTGTACATATTGTGCTATTCCTATGATTCGAGGGAAATATAGAAGCAGAACAATAGAATCCTTAATAGAAGAAGCCAATTACTTAGCAAAACAAGGCGTTAAAGAATTAATACTAGTTGCCCAAGAGACTACTCTATATGGAAGAGATATATACGGAAAAAAAGAATTGCCTAAATTGCTTAAAGAATTATGTAAAATAGATGGTATTGAGTGGATTAGAGTATTGTATTGTTATCCAGAAGAGATAAGTGATGAATTAATTGATACAATTAAAAATGAAGATAAGATATGTAAATATATTGATATTCCTATTCAACATTCTTCGGATAGAATATTAAAATTGATGGGTAGAAGAACCAACAAATCAGATTTAATTAATGTTATTAATAAATTGAGAAATCAAATACCTGACATTGTTTTACGTACTACTTTAATTACCGGATTTCCTAGTGAAACAGACCATGATCATAAAGAGCTAATTGATTTCATTAAAGAAATGAAATTTGAAAGATTAGGTGTGTTTATGTATTCACAAGAAGAAGATACACCAGCATATTTACTAGAACCACAAATAAATGAGAATATTAAGAAAAAGCGACACGATGAAATTATGCAAATTCAACAAGAAATAGCTTTTGAATATTCAAAATCATTAATAGGTAAAACTTTAAACGTTCTTATTGAAGGTCAAGTTGTTAATGAAGAAAACATTTATATTGGACGGACTTACTTAGACCTTCCTAATATTGATGGTTATATATTTGTTGAATCGAATGAAAGTCTAATAACTGGCAACTATATCAATACTAAAGTAATTAAGGAAAAGGGCTATGATTTAATTGGCAAAGCCTTAGAGGGGTATTAATTATGAACTTACCAAACAAAATAACATTAATACGAATATTTATGATTCCTTTTTTTGTTTTTTTTCTTCTTAACAAACAAATACCATATAATGATTATTATGCTGCAACAATATTTATACTTGCTGCATTAACAGATGCACTAGATGGGTATTTAGCAAGAAAAAACAACTTGATAACAAATTTCGGAAAATTCATGGATCCATTAGCAGATAAATTATTAGTTTCTTCTGCATTAATTTGTTTTGTTTCATTAAATATGATTCAGGCATATATAGTTATAATAATCATATCCAGAGAATTTATAATTAGTGGTTTTAGATTGATAGCGTCTGATAATGGAATAGTCATTTCGGCTAGTTATTGGGGGAAAGTTAAAACTGTTGCTCAGATGATAATGAGTGTTTTACTTATATTTAGTTTTGATAATTTTATATTAAATATATTGACCCAAATTTTTATATATTTGTCATTAATATTTACTATAATTTCACTAATAGACTATATAATAAAAAATAAATCAGTAATATTTAATGGAAATATTTAATAATGGAGGTACTTATGGTCGTAGAGTTAATTAGTGTTGGTACAGAATTGTTACTGGGCAACACCCTAAATACTAATGCTGTATTTCTTGCAAAGGAATGTGCAAAATTAGGTTTGTCTTCATTTCATCAAATTACAGTAGGTGATAATTTTAAAAGAATGTATGAAGTAATTAGTGATGCTAGAAGTAGGACGGATATAATTATTATCACAGGTGGATTAGGTCCTACTAGTGATGATATAACTAAAGAAGTTGTTGCAAATGTAGTTAATAAAGAGCTGATAGCAGATGATCATTCTATGGATCTTCTAATGACCTATTTTCCAGCAAAAACAGGGCAAAATATAACTCAAAACAATTTTAAACAAACTTTAAAGATAGAGGATTCTATTGTTTTAGATAATAGCAATGGAACTGCACCTGGGTATATATATGAAGATGATAAATGTATAATAATTCTTTTGCCAGGCCCACCATCAGAAGTTGTACCTATGTTTAAAAATAGTGTATTACCATATTTAAAGAAATTCCAAAACAATATTATATACTCTAAGATGGTTAAAATGTGTGGAATTGGTGAAAGTAAAGTTGAGA
This sequence comes from Clostridiales bacterium, assembly GCA_012837865.1. GTDB lineage: Bacteria > Bacillota > Clostridia > Lachnospirales > Lachnospiraceae > Mobilitalea. The sequence continues at coordinate 4,791 of DUQJ01000067.1, forward strand.
CAATGATTATTGATTTAATTAAAAACCAAACTAATCCTACTATTGCTCCATATGCAAAAGAAGGTGAGGTACATCTTAGAATAACTGCGTCAGCCTACTCTGAAAAGGAAGCAAAAGAGATAATTAAACCAACAATCTTAGAATTAAAAAATAGATTAAATGATTATATTTTCACTGAAAATGAAGAGGATTTATTAGAGAATATTATAATTAAGAAATTAAGTGCAAACAATTTGACCTTATCAATTGCAGAATCATGTACAGGAGGACTATTAGCAGGCAGAATAACAAGTGTATCTGGATCTTCAAAGATATTTAATGAAGGTTTTATAACTTATTCAAATGAAGCAAAGATAAAACATCTTGGAGTGTTAGAGGACGTAATTTCAAAACATGGTGCTATAAGCCCTGAGACAGCAATTGCTATGGCAGAGGGCGTAAAAAACAAAACCAACTCTGATTACTCACTTTCTATTACAGGCAATGCAGGCCCAAATTCTTTGGAAAATAAAGATGTTGGATTGGTATTTATTGCTTGTGCATTTAAAGAAAGTTTTACTGTAGAAGAGTTTAGAATTAAAGGCAATAGGAATAGGGTAAGGGAATATGCAACAACATATGCATTAAATTTACTTAGAAAAGAGTTGTTTAAAAGCATTTAAGGACAATGATAATATAACATGGAATTGACATATTTATGTATTATGATAATACTATGGCTAGAAAAATATTATTTTTTACTAGGAGGTAGTAATGAAAAAATATAATAAAATCATATTATTAATCATAATGTTATATATTCCGATTTTTTTATTTGGATGTAAAAAAGACAAGACAGTTATAAAAGATGATTTTGACAATCAGATTATAGAAAATAATAATGAATTGGTTCCTGATAAAGAAAAAGATAATGATGAAAAAGAAAATGTTATAGACAAAAATAATAATGGAGAATCTAATGAAAATGATATTGATGATCCTTTTGATACAAATGTCGAACCTGTAGTTAACAAGGAATTACCTATTTATGCAATTGATATTGATAGTGGAGAAATGATTTCGGTTATATCTATGATAACTGAGAACATTGAGATAACACCAGAACTGATAGTAGATAAGGTTGTTGAGGCAATGGAAGATTTATCTGTATTTATTGGTATAGATGGAGTGGATATAGAGGATGATATAGTGATTGTTAATTTCAAAGCTGATACACCACCTGTTAACAATGTTGGTTCAGGCATAGAAGGTTCTATACTTAATGCAATTGCTCAAAGTTTAATAGACAATTTAGAAGATTACAATAAGGTTATTTTTAGAATTGAAAACGAAGCATATACAACAGGACATATAGAATTAGGCTATGATGAGATATTTTTGAGTAAGTAATAATATTTCAGGTAATTGTCGTGAATTTATCATTCGACAATTACCTGTTTTTATGTTATATTTAAGAGAAGAAATAAAAGAAAAGCTTAAGTGGTGAATGAATGAGTAAAGTTATTGTTGTTGGCGGTGGTCCTTCTGGAATCATAGCTGCAATTGCAGCGGCAGAAATGGGACATGCAGTAGAGATTTATGAGAAAAATGAAAAACTAGGAAAGAAACTTTATATTACAGGAAAAGGTAGATGTAATATAACCAATGAAAGTGATAAGGACAATTTTTTTGAACAATTATGTTCTAATAAAAAGTTCTTTTATAGTAGTTTTAATAAATTCAATAATATAGATACCATTAATTTCTTTAATAATATTGGATTAAAAACAAAAAAAGAAAGAGGAAACAGAATATTTCCTGCGACAAACAAATCTTCAGATGTAATTTCTGCTTTAAACAAACAACTTAAACTACTTAATGTTAAGATTAAGTATAATACTGAAGTAAAAAGCATATTTGTAGAAGATAATATTGTTAAAGGTATTAAAATCATGAATGAGACTATACTATCTGATTCAGTTATAATTGCTACAGGCGGATTATCCTATCCTTTAACCGGATCAACTGGAGATGGATATAAGTTTGCAAAAGAGATAGGCCATAGAGTGACAGAACTAAATCCTTCACTTGTTCCTATTCATGTTAAAGAAGAATATATAAAAGATTTAATGGGATTATCATTAAAAAATATTAATATAAATATATTTGCTAACAATAAAAAGATATATGAAGAGTTTGGAGAATTAATATTCACACATTTTGGCCTTAGTGGGCCTGTGATATTAAGTGGAAGTTCATATATAGTTCCATATATTAATAAAACAAATTCGATTAAAATTGCTATTGATTTAAAACCTGCATTAACAAAAGAACAACTAGATAATAGGATTCTTAGAGATTTTGATGAGGTTAAAAATAAAGATTTTAAAAATTCATTAGATAAGTTACTTCCGTCGAAATTAATTCAACCAATAGTAGAGTTAAGTGGAATTAATGCTGATAAAAAAGTAAATGAAATAACAAAAATCGAAAGAAATAATTTAGTAGAATTATTGAAGAATCTAACATTTACAATTACAAAACTTGCAGATTATAATCAAGCTGTTATAACAAAAGGTGGAATAAATATAAAAGAAATAAATCCATCTACAATGGAATCAAAAATCATAAAGAATTTATATTTTGTGGGTGAAGTACTTGATTTAGATGCTTTGACAGGAGGGTATAACCTTCAAATTGCATGGTCGACTGGACATTTAGCTGGTTCTTCCATAGAATAAATTGCATTAAAGGAGCAAATAATAATGAGTTATTATAGTATAGCCATTGATGGGCCTGCTGGTGCTGGGAAAAGTACTATAGCTAAGTCCTTAGCAAACAAGTTAGGTTTTATTTATGTAGATACCGGAGCTATGTATAGAGCGATTAGTTTATACTTTATACGTAACAATATTGATGCATTAGATACTAAAAGTATAAAAGAAGCTTGCAAGGATATAGACATTACTATAGAATATAAAAATGGCGAACAAATAGTATTGTTAAACAAGGAAAATGTTAATTCATTTATTAGAACAGAAGCTATTGGTAAAATGGCATCAACAACATCAGCTTATTCAGATGTAAGAATTAAATTACTTGAACTGCAAAGAAATCTTGCAAAAACATCAAACGTTATAATGGATGGTAGAGATATAGGAACTTGTGTCTTGCCAAATGCCAATCTAAAAATTTATTTAACAGCTAGTGTAGAAGAAAGAGCATTACGACGATATAATGAATTAAAAACAAAAAATATAGAATGTAATTTGGAACAAATTATGAAGGATATAGAAGATAGGGATTATGCAGATATGAATAGAGATATGTCGCCATTAAAGCAATCAGAAGATGCAATTCTTATAGATTCTTCTACAATGACGATTTATGAAGTGGTTGATAAAATAATAGAGTTAACAACTTTTTAATGAATTAGTTGAATTTATTAACCAAAAGAGTTATTATATAGTTGCTTAATAAATATTTAATGAATTGTATAATGAGTTATTTAATTATTAAAAAAAATATAAGGGTTTAAAAGCCCACAAGAATATAATCAAGGAGGTTCATACCGATATGTCAGAAAAAAGTTTTGAACAATTACTGGAGGAGGAAAAAGTTGTTGAGGTCCGCAACGGTGATGTAGTTGAAGGTAAAGTATTAGATGTTAAAGAAAATGAAATAATTTTAAATATTGGCTATAAGTCTGAAGGAATTATAACGAAAAATGAATATTCAAATTCAAATGATGTTGACTTAATAGCTTTAGTAAATATTGGAGATGTAATGAGAGCAAAGGTTTTAAAAGTTAACGATGGTGAAGGACAAGTATCATTAACTTATAAAAGACTTGCAGCAGAAAAGAGTAATGAAAGATTAGAAGAAGCATATAACAATAAAGAAGTGTTAAAAGCAAAAGTAGTAGCGGTATTAAATGGTGGATTAAGTGTAGCAGTAGATGAATCAAGAGTATTTATACCTGCAAGTTTAATTTCAGATTCATATGAAAAGAATTTAGAAAAATACGCTGGTCAAGAATTAGAATTTGTAATAACAGAATTTAATCCAAGAAGAAGACGTATTATAGGAAATCGCAAACAATTAATTGTTGCACAAAAAGAAGTATTAAAGAAAGAATTATTCGAAAGAATTTCTAAAGGGACAGTAATAGAAGGTGTTGTTAAAAATATTACAGATTTCGGTGCATTTATAGACTTAGGTGGTGCAGATGGATTACTTCATATTTCAGAAATGTCATGGGGAAGAGTGGACAATCCAAAAAAAATATTTAAAGTTGGAGAAACAGTTGAAACATTTATTAAAGATATTCAAAATGAAAAGATCGCATTAAGCTTGAAGTTTGAAGATAAAAATCCATGGATCGATGCTAATGAAAAATTTGCAGCAGGTAATGTGGTGACAGGAAGAGTAGCAAGAATGACAGACTTTGGTGCATTTATTGAATTAGAGCCAGGCGTTGATGCATTACTTCACGTTTCTCAAATATCAGTTGAACATGTTGAAAAACCATCTGATGTATTACAAGTTGGAGATGAAGTTACAGCTAGGATTGTAGATTTTAATGAACAAGATAAAAAGATAAGTTTAAGTGTTAAAAACTTAGATACAGAGAATGAGCCAAATATGGAGTTTTACGAAGAGGAAGAAGAAAACTAATAATAATTTGATATAATAAGAGATTGATAATCATATATAATAATTAAATATATCGAAAATACAATATCAGTCCGTGTATATCACAGACTGATATAGTTGTTTTTAGTTTAAAATAAGGAGAACATAGATTGCTGGGAAATTATGAGGATTTTAAAAAAATCATTTATAATCTTACTAATATAGACTTGAGTTACTATAAAGAAAGACAAATGAAGAGAAGAATTGATGCTTTAATTGATAAAAGAGGTTTTAAAAAATATTCTTCTTATGTATTTGAATTAAAACAAAATAAGGTTTTATATGATGAATTTTTAACCTATATTACAATAAATGTTTCAGAGTTTTTTAGAAATCCAGAGCAATGGAAGGTCCTGGAAGAAGAAGTGTTGCCTCAGATTTTAGAAAACAATATTGGTGAAATAAGAGTTTGGAGTGCCGCTTGTTCATCAGGTGATGAACCATATTCTTTAGCCATGTTATTATCAAAACACATGCCAAATAGTAAAATTAAAATATATGCTACAGATATTGATTCACAAATATTAGAACAAGCTCAAATAGGCTTATATAATATTAAAAGTTTAAAAGGTGTGCCTGAAGATATGCTTGCTAATCATTTTAAACAAATTAATGAAACTACATATCAAATTTCCGATAAAATCAAATCATTTGTTGAATTTAGTAGGCATAATCTATTAAAAGATAACTATCATAAAAATCTAGATTTAATAGTTTGTAGAAATGTACTAATATATTTTACTGATGAGGCAAAAGATATGATATATAAAGGTTTTCATAATTCTTTAAAAAACAAAGGTTTTTTATTTATAGGTAGTACAGAACAAATTATTCAGCCCAATTTACTGGGTTATAAAAATTTTAAATCTTTCTTTTATCAAAAGAATCAAAATAGTTGATTTTACTAGACAAATAAAGTATATTGATAACAAAGCTGAAATACACATATATTAGTTGATGAAAAGTCAATATTAAAGCAAATATAAACATACTTTAGAATAAAAAAGGGGTTGAATAATTATGAGCAAACCAGTAAAAATTGCAATTGATGCTATGGGTGGAGATTATGCTCCTTTAGAAATTGTTAAAGGTGCTATTTTAGCAGTCAAGGATCATAATAATATAAAAATTGTTTTAGTCGGAGACCAAGATAGTATCAATGTAGAACTTGAAAAATACTCATATAATCATGATAGTATTTCGATACTTCATGCTGAAGAAATAATAGACAATCATGAATCACCAGTTATGGCAATACGCAGAAAAAAGAACTCATCTATTGTTAAAGCTTTTAATTTAGTTAAAAGTGGTGATGCAGATGCATTTATTTCTGCAGGTAGTACAGGAGCTATATTAGCTGGTGGTCAATTAATAATTGGTAGAATTAAAGGTGTAGAGAGACCACCTTTAGCTCCATTAATTCCAACTATAAATGGTGTATCATTATTAATTGATTGCGGAGCCAATGTTGATGCAAGGCCATCACATTTGCTACAATTTGCAAAAATGGGTTCTATTTATATGGAAAATATTCTAGGAATAGATAAACCGCGCGTTGCTATAGTTAATATTGGCGCTGAAGAGGAAAAAGGCAATCAGTTAGTAAAAGAAACATTTCCATTATTAAAAGAATTAAAGGATATAAATTTTATTGGAAGTATTGAAGCCAGGGATATACCATATGGTAAGGCTGATGTTATTGTTTCTGAAGCATTTGTTGGAAATGTAATATTAAAATTATACGAAGGATTAGGCACAGCATTAATTGGCAAGATTAAAGAAGGATTGATGAGTACAACTAAAAGTAAAATTGGTGCAATTTTAATCAAACCAGCTTTAAAAGAAACATTAAAAGATTTTGATTCATCTAATAATGGTGGTGCTCCAATGTTGGGATTAAAAAACCTAGTAGTTAAAACACATGGTAATTCAACAAGTAATGAAATTTACAATGCTATTATACAATGTGAAAATTTCGTTAAACAAAACATAACAGAAAAGATAATGAATAATATATCTTAACATAACAAAAAAAGTTTTGAAAGGTGATGTTTATGGAATTTGAAAAAATTAAAAAAATTATTAGTGAAGTATTAAATATTGATCAAGAAGAAATTAAAATGGAGTTAACATTTATTGATGATTTAGGTGCAGATTCTCTCGATGTTTTTCAGATAATTATGGGCATTGAAGAAGAATTCGATATTGAAATTGATAATGAAGCAGCTGAATCAATTATAACAGTTGAGGATGCTGTTGAACAAATTAAAAAAGTTATAAATTAATAAAATATTATTGAAATGAAAGCCCTCTGAATAAATTTTATTCAAATGGGCTTTTACGCTAATTAAATTAATAGTTAGGAGGATTATAATGGTATTAGATAATGACCATATAAAGAAATTAGAAAAAACATTTGGTTATATATTTAAAAATACAAATTTATTAAAAAAATCTCTTACTCATAGTTCATATGCTAATGAAATGCATATTAACAAGGCTTTAAATAATGAAAGATTAGAGTTTTTAGGTGATGCAGTATTAGAATTAATAACAAGCGAATATGTTTATAATCAAAACCCAGAGTTACCAGAAGGGGACCTTACAAAGTTACGTGCTAGCATTGTTTGTGAACAAGCACTAGCTTATTGTTCAAGAGAACTTGCAATTTCTCCTTATATATTATTAGGGAAAGGCGAAGATATAACAGGTGGCAGAGAAAGAGATTCGATTTTATCTGATACATTAGAGGCTATTATTGGAGCAATATTTTTAGACGGTGGATTTGCTAATGCAAAAGAGTTTATTATTAATAATATATTTAAGAATATAGACAACAAAGAACTCTTTTTTGATAGCAAGACTATCTTACAAGAATATGTACAAGCTGAGTTTAAAAGTGAAATAGAATATAGATTAATAGCAGAAGAAGGGCCAGATCATGACAAGGTCTTTATTATAACAGCTTTAGTTAATAATAAAGAGGTTGGTCGTGGAAAAGGTAAAACAAAAAAAGCTGCAGAACAAGAAGCAGCACATGAGGCATTTTCAAAATACCAAAAAAATAATAGGTAGGAGATTATAATGTACTTAAAAAACATTGAAATTCATGGTTTTAAATCGTTCGCCAACAAGATAGTATTAGACTTTAATTCGGGCATTACAGGAATTGTTGGTCCAAACGGAAGTGGAAAAAGTAATATTGCTGATGCTGTACGTTGGGTTTTAGGTGAACAAAGTGCTAAGCAATTAAGAGGTTATAAAATGGAGGATGTAATTTTCTCGGGAACAGAAACAAGAAAGCCACAGGGTTATGCATATGTGGCTATTACCCTTGATAATTCAGATTCATTTTTACCAATTGATTATCATCAAGTAATAGTTGCAAGACGCGTCTATAGGTCTGGTGAGAGTGAATATCTTATAAATGGTTCTGTTTGTAGACTAAAAGATGTTCAAGAGTTATTTATGGATACTGGAATAGGTAAAGAAGGGTATTCAATTATAGGACAAGGTCAAATAGATAAAATTTTAAGTGGTAAGCCTGAAGATAGACGTGAAATGTTTGATGAAGCTGCGGGTATTGTAAAATTCAAAAGAAGAAAATTTGCAGCTGAAAAAAGCTTAGAACAGGAAAAACAAAATTTATATAGAGTTACTGACATCATTAACGAAATTGAAAATCAACTAACGACATTAGAAAAGCAATCAGATAAGGCAAAGATTTATTTAAAAGATAAAGAAGAACAAAAAGATTTAGAAGTAAATATGTTTTTAAATGAATATGATAATACTAATAAAGTCAAATTGGAAATAAGTGATAAACTTAAAATATCTACAGATGACTATAATCAAGTTAATTTGCAATATGAAAATACAAAAGAAGAATATATAAAGTTAGAAAATGAAATAGAGCTTATTAATAATAAAATAGAAGAAAATAAATTATTATATAATGATTATAAATTAAAAAAAGAGAAATTAGATGGCGAAATAAATTTATTAAATAATCAAATAGAAATGATTATAAAAAATGAAGATTATCAACACAAAAGAATTACTTCTATTAACAATGAAAATGAAGAAAAATCTTTACAAATTAATGATTTTAGAAATCAAATTGAGTTATTAAATAAAAAATTAAAAGAACATTCTTCAAAATTAAATTCAACCGATATAGAAGCTACTAAATATGATGAAAATATTTTAGAGTTAACAAATAAAATAGAAGAGTATAAAACTAATAATATAAATTTAATTAGAGAAAACTCAAATATTAATTCTTCATTACAACATAACTTAGCAAATTTAGATCAGAGTGGAGTAAGAAGTTTAGAACTTAATCAAGAGCTTATTAAAAATCAAATTGATCAAGAATCATTAAAAGGTAATTTTAAGGAATTAGAAGATGAATTCAATGATTCTGAAATTAAGATTAAAAGATATAATACTATAATTAATAAATTAAAAGAAGAAATCAATATTCTTCAAACAGAATTAGATGATTTAAATAAAGAACTAGACCAAGTCCAACATAGTTATTTAGTTGAAAAATCTAAAATGGATTCATTATTAAATATAACGGAACGTTATGATGGTTATGGCAATAGTATTCGTAAAGTAATGGAATACAAAAATGAATATAAAGGTATTATAGGAGCTGTTGCCGATGTAATTAAAGTTGATAAAAAATATGAAATAGCAATCGAAACTGCATTAGGTGGAACAATACAAAATATTATAACTAAAGATGAAGAAACTGCAAAAGCTATGATTGGCATTTTAAAAAACAATAAGTTTGGTCGTGCTACATTTTTACCATTAACTAATATATACCAACCAAAATTATTGAATTATGATATGTTTTCAAAAGAAGAAGGAGTTATTAGCTTTGCAAATGATTTAGTTAAGGTAGATAGTGAATATAATAAACTAATTAATTATTTACTAGCTAGGATTCTTGTAGTTGATAACATTAATAATGCAAGTCGTATAGCAAGGAAAAATAAATTCACATTAAAAATTGTTACCTTAGATGGAGAATTATTAAACCCTGGAGGTTCAATATCAGGTGGATCATATAGAAACTCAAGTAACTTGCTAGGTCGGAGACGAGAACTAGAAGACCTACAGGTTTTGGTCAACAAACTAGAAGGACAAGTTAAAAAACTAATTGATAAAAGAAAAATAGCTAATGATAATATTTTAAATTTAAAAAGTAATTTAGAAAAAGAGACAATATCAATTCAAAAACAATATATAGAACACAATACTATTAAAATGAATTTAGAAACAATTACATTTAAGTTAGAAGATAACAATAAAAGTTTTAATAATATTAAACTTGCATTAGCTAAATTAGATGAAAGCTCAATTGATTATGATAATGAAATAAAAAAATTAAATGTTTTAATTGAAAATAACAATAATAAATCTAAAGAAATAGAATTAGAGATAGAAAAACTAAATTTATTATTGAATGAAAAGAAAAACAAAAAAAATACATATGAAAAAGAAACTTCATCACTTAATATGGAAATATCATCTGTAAAACAAAATATATTCTTTATTAATGAAAATATTTTACGTTTAAATAATGAAACTGATAAATTAAATGATGATAAAAACAAAATATTATTTGAAATTGACCAAGCCAACAATGATATAATGAAAATGAATAATGATATTAATTCCAAAAAAAATGAATTAAAAGAATATGAAGTAAATATTAAAGATACTGAAAATAATATTTTGAATATTACAAATAATAAAGAAAATGTTTTAACTGTTCATAAAAACTTTTTTACAAAAAGAGAAGAATTATTTGAAAGAATTAATTTGTTAGACAAAGATATTTTTAGATTAAAAACACAAAATGAAAAATATAATGAACAAATAAATAATTTAATCGATTATATGTGGGATGAATATGAGATTACATATAATGCTGCATTAATGTATAAAAAAGAACTGAATTTAAATCCAAATCAAATTAAAAAGAGAATTAACGAAATTAAAAACCACATAAGAACATTAGGTGATATCAATGTAGGTGCAATAGAGGAATTCAAGACAAAATCTGAAAGGTTTACATTTTTAAATGAACAAAAAGCAGATATAATTAAGGCTGAAGAATCTTTAAATGAAATAATAAAATTATTAGAAACAGAAATGCAAAAACAATTTATAGAACATTTCTCAAATTTACATAAACAATTTGATATCGTATTTAAAGAATTATTTGGTGGGGGTAAGGCAAGCTTAGAATTATCAGATGATCAAGATATATTAGGCTCTGGTATAATAATTAATGCGCAACCACCAGGGAAAAGGCTACAAAATATGATGCAATTATCTGGTGGGGAGAAAGCACTAACAGCAATAGCATTATTATTTGCTATTCAGAATTTGAAACCATCCCCATTTTGTCTTTTAGATGAAATTGAAGCTGCGCTAGATGAATCTAATGTAAAACGTTTTGCTAAATATTTAAATAAATTATCAAATGAAACTCAATTTATTGTTATTACACATAGAAGAGGAACAATGTCTGTTACGGATACATTATATGGCATAACAATGTATGAAAAAGGTGTATCAACATTAGTTTCAGTAAATTTAATAGAAAATGAGCTTGACAAATAAAGTTATAATATTGGGAGGCATATATGGAAAAAGAAAAAAAAGGATTCTTCAGTAAACTAGTTGATGGATTAACTAAAACTAGAGATAATTTTGTGTCTGGACTCGATTCTGTTTTTTATTCATTTTTAAAAATTGATAATGATTTTTATGAAGAAATAGAAGAGATTTTAATTATGGCTGATGTTGGTATTAATACAACATTTGCAATAGTTGAAGAGTTGAAAACAAAAGTTAAAGAAAACAAAATTAAAGATCCTAAAGAATGTAGAGAACTTTTAATTGAAACTATGAAAGAGAAAATGCAAAACAAATCGGATACATATGATTTTGAAGAAAAGAAATCTATTATTTTAGTTATCGGAGTAAATGGTGTTGGAAAGACTACTTCTATAGGCAAAATTGCTGGTCAGCTTAAAGAAAAAAACAAAAAAGTTTTACTCGCAGCCGGAGATACATTTAGAGCAGCAGCGATAGAACAATTAACAGAGTGGGCAAATAGGGCAAATGTAGATATAATAGCACAAAAAGAGGGCTCAGATCCAGCTGCAGTTATATATGATGCAATTGTAGCAGCTAAATCCAGAAATGTTGATGTATTAATCTGTGATACTGCAGGAAGACTTCATAATAAAAAGAATTTAATGGAGGAATTAAAGAAAATCAATAGAATTATTGATAGGGAATATCCAGAAGCACATCGTGAAACATTTGTTGTATTAGATGGTACAACAGGTCAAAATGCTTTATCACAAGCAAAAGAATTTGCAAAGGTATCAGATTTAACTGGAATTATCTTAACAAAACTTGATGGTACTGCAAAAGGCGGCGTTGCTATAGCAATTCAATCTGAACTTAATATACCAGTTAAATATATTGGAGTTGGTGAACAAATAGATGATTTACAAAAATTTGATGCAAATGATTTTATAAATGCATTATTTAATAAAAAAGAGGGGTAGAAAAACATGATGACACTAGATAAATTTGAAGAGGCAACAGAAGTCGTCCGAAAAGTTACATTAAGAACTAAATTGATTTTTAGTGATTATTTTTCGGAATGCACAGGCAATAAGGTGTATTTAAAGCCAGAGAATATGCAGTTTACAGGAGCATATAAAGTTAGAGGAGCTTATTATAAAGTAAGTACTTTATCGAAAGAAGAAAGGAAAAAAGGCTTAATAACAGCATCTGCAGGAAATCATGCCCAAGGCGTAGCATATGCTGCAAAACTATATAAAGCAAAGGCGATAATAGTTATGCCCACAACAACTCCATTAATTAAAGTTAACAGAACTAAAAGTTATGGTGCTGAAGTAATATTATATGGAGATGTATATGATGAGGCCTGTACTTATGCAAATGAACTTGCAAAAGAACATGGTTATACATTTATACATCCATTTAATGATGAAACAGTTTCAATAGGGCAAGGTTCTATAGCAATGGAAATCTTTAAAGACTTACCGACTGTTGATATAATACTTGTTCCTGTAGGTGGTGGTGGATTACTTGCTGGAATTGCAACTTTAGTGAAAAGTTTAAATCCAAACATTAAGGTTATTGGTGTTGAACCAAAGGGTGCTAATTGTATGCAACAATCACTTGAAGCTGGTCATGTTGTTACATTAGCTAATATTGAAACAATAGCTGATGGTACAGCTGTTAAAACACCAGGAGATGTAATTTTCCCATATATACAGGAGCATGTAGATGGAATTATTACAATAGATGATAAAGAGTTAATAGTTACATTTCTAGATATGATTGAAAATCATAAAATGGTAGTTGAAAATTCAGGACTATTAACTGTTGCAGCATTAAAACATTTAGATTGTAAAAACAAAAAAATAGTGTCTATATTAAGTGGTGGGAATATGGATATAATAACAGTGTCATCTATTGTTCAACACGGACTTATACAAAGAGGTAGAGTATTTACAATGTCCGTTTTACTTCCTGATAGACCAGGCGAGTTATCAAGAGTTGCTGAATTGATTTCAGAAAAGCAAGGTAATATTATAAGATTAGATCATAACCAATTTGTAAGTATAAATAGGAATAGTGCTGTAGAACTAACAATTACAATGGAGACATTTGGTCATGAGCATAAAGATGAAATAGTTAAAGCTTTTTTTGATAAAGGTTATAATCCAAAAATCATTCAACCTAATAAAGTGTATTAAAAAAGGCATTTAGCACATATTTTTCTATTATTATTATCTATTATTTCAAACAATAATGATTTACTATAGATTGTTTTATAGTTATAATTATATAGGCCTATATTTATATATTTCGGGGGCAATATATGATATAGCTATTGACATTTAATATTAAACCATGTATTATTATAAACAACAGAACAAAAGTTCGAGCCGAGAAGGAGAATGATAATGGCAAAAGGTGATAAATCAAAAGCTTTAGAATCTGCTTTAGCACAAATAGAAAAACAATACGGAAAAGGTTCAATAATGAAACTAGGTGATTCAGGTAACGCTCATATGAATGTTGAAACAATACCTAGTGGATCATTAAGTTTAGACATTGCTTTGGGTTTAGGTGGTATTCCAAGAGGGCGAGTAATCGAGATCTATGGACCTGAATCAAGTGGTAAAACTACAGTTGCATTACATATGATTGCAGAGGTACAAAAAAAAGGTGGAATTGCTGGTTTTATAGATGCAGAGCATGCACTTGATCCAGCTTATGCTAAAAATATTGGTGTAGATATTGATAATTTATATATTTCACAGCCAGACAATGGTGAACAAGCACTTGAGATTACAGAAACAATGGTGCGATCTGGTGCCTTAGATGTTATAATAATTGACTCTGTTGCTGCTTTAGTTCCTAGAGCTGAAATTGATGGTGATATGGGTGATTCGCATATTGGTCTACAAGCAAGACTTATGTCTCAAGCATTAAGAAAATTAACAGCTGTAATTAGCAAATCTAATTGTACTGTTATCTTTATAAATCAATTAAGAGAAAAAGTTGGAGTTATGTTTGGAAGTCCAGAAACTACTACTGGTGGACGCGCACTTAAGTTCTACTCATCTATTAGACTTGATGTTAGAAGAATTGAATCTTTAAAGCAAGGCGGAGAAATTGTTGGTAATAGAACAAGAATAAAAGTTGTAAAAAATAAAATTGCTCCACCTTTCAAAGAAGCTGAATTTGATATAATGTTTGGTAAAGGAATATCAAAAGAAGGAGATATACTTGATATTGCTTCTGATGCAGGAATTATTAACAAAAGTGGTGCTTGGTATTCTTATAATGACACTAAAATTGGTCAAGGTAGAGAAAACTCAAAACTATTTTTAATATCAAATCCAGAATTGTTTTTAGAAATAGAAAAGCTGGTTAGAGAAAAATTTAATTTAAATTATGGTGTTAGAAAAGAAGACGAAGAAGAAACTGACGAATAAGATCTTTTAATTATAAATAAATATCAATATTATTAATTTAAATAAAGACTGTACAAGCTATCATTTGTTATTTATAATGGTTTGTACAGTCATTTTTATAATATTATGGAGGAATTATGCTAATAACAGATGTGAAAGAAATAGGAAAATCAAGAGTACATGTGTATATAGACTATGAATATGCTTTTTTATTATATAAAAAAGATATGACCAGGTATAAACTTAAATTAGGTTTTGAAATATCACAAGAGCTTTATGATGAAATAATTAAAGACACTGTTTTTAGGCGTGCTAAGCAAAAAGCATTAGCAATTTTAAA
>DUQJ01000068.1 GCA_012837865.1 Clostridiales bacterium
GCAGGTGAAGTTATGCATAGTTATTTAAGAGCTATTGGATTTAGTGACATTAAAACTAGACCAGAGCTAAATAAATTATTTAATATAATAATAAGAAAACCTACAACTGTTAATAATTTAAGAATAGATGAAGAACTAATGTACTCGGAAATATCACTAGAATTTGCAGAGGGCATTGGTATTACAATTAGAGGCGAATATGACAGTAAGGACAAATTTCATATAGAAAACTACTTTCCTTTTATAAGTGGCAATGAGATAAGTACACGTGAAGAAATTGCGATTAATAAAAAGGTTGATTCAGAAGCCTATACAGGGATGTGTGATGATTTTAGATTAGGTGTATCTTTGATTTTTTATTTACAGAATGCATTAGAATATAGGAAGAATAAAATCAAGGAAATGTCATTTAATAAAGCATTTAATGTTTACCTCTCATCTTTATCTTTAGAAGGATCAATATTATTGCCCATGGATAAGACAGACGATCAAAAGAAGAATATAATTGCTGATGCGAAATATCGTCATAATCTTATATCAGAGGCGAAAAAAGGTAACCAAGATGCTATTGATGATCTTACCATAGATGATATAGATACTTATGCAATGGTATCTAAAAGAATTAGACATGAAGATATTTATTCGATTGTAGATACATCATTTATTCCATATGGCTCAGAATCAGACAATTATTCTATTATAGCAACTATTAAAGAGGTGGAACTTGTTACAAATACGCATACAAAGGAAAAGATGTATGATATGAAGCTGTTATGTAATGGAGTAGAAATCAGAACCTGTATAAACAAGGAAGATTTGATTGGAGAACCTAGAGTAGGCAGAAGATTTAAGGGTAATATATGGTTACAAGCAAACATTCATTTTAAGCAGAGTTGACTTATTAAATTAACAAGAGTAGAATAGAATAAAATGTTTCTGTAGCTCAGTAGGATAGAGCGACCGCCTCCTAAGCGGTAGGCCGCTGGTTCGATTCCAGTCAGGAACGCTAAAAAGCTGTAACTCCTTTAAATAAGGATTTACAGCTTTTTAAATAATCTGGTCATTAAAATTTAAAATCATCAAAATTTTTTCTTTTTGATCTTCTTTTATAGTAATAATTTCTCCGCTTTAATCTTGGCAACTCAAGGAATATAAAATAAATTAAGAACAAGGCTACTAAAACTCCAACGACTAGGGTTGATATTTTTAAAAATGAATTATTTGGTTTAGGTTCTATATCTTCTACAATAGTGTCGTTATCAACCAATGTAGAATTCATATAATTTTGATTTAATGAGATGGTATCAGCATTACTATATAATATATTGGCACTCCCAACAAACTTTTCAAGATAATCAAATGATATTTCACCGACAATATCTTTGTCAGAAGTTGGATTATCGACATAAGCTAATTGTACGTTTTTGTTGGCTTCATCAAGTGATATAGAGTTTGGTAGAATTAATCTTGCATTAGGATCAATAAACATAGGAGATTCTGTTTTATTAAGCAAGGGGCTAAATCTTGTAAACATAACAGATTCTTCAATATATTTGTTGTTATTTATATCATTAATGGAGTATACAGAGAAATTATTAAATCCAAATTCAAATAAATTCTTTGTATCTGTGTATTGATGTTCTACACTATCATCTTTTAAAACAACACAGATTAGCTCCAAGTCGCCTCTTTTGGCAGTTGAAACAAGTGTATATTTTGCTTTTGAAGTATACCCTGTTTTACCACCTATACAATCATCGTAAAAATAATTTTGCTTGAGAATAAATTTATGATGATTCCTTAAATATCTAGTTTCAATCTGTTTATTAGTTGGCGGTATTTGGTATGTCCTAGTGGATGTAATTTTCCTAAAGATTGGGTTATCCATAGCAGCTCTAGTTATTAGGGCCATATCATAAGCAGTTGTTAAATGTTCATCATTAGGGAGACCGTGTGGATTAACAAAGTTTGTGTTTAAACATCCAAGTTCTTTAGCCTTTTGGTTCATTAATACCGAGAAGCTATCAATATCATTAGCAACATGTTCAGCTACAGCATATGAAACCTCATTGGCAGACTCTAACATAATTCCATATAAAGCCTGTCTCATAGTAAGTTCTTCGCCAACGTCAATACCTATTCTACTGCTATCTAAATCTACATTAAATACTGAATCTCTTGAAAAAACAACAGTATCGCTTAAAGAGGAATTTTCTAAAGCAATAAGTGTGGTCATAATTTTCGTTATACTAGCAGGATAATGTTTTTTGTGGATATTCTTCTCATATAATATTAAACCTGTTGATGCTTCAATTAATATGGCTGATTCTGCGTAAACTGATGGTCCTTTAGGCCAATCATCTGATGAAATACTGGATGCATGTGATAAGGTTGAAAAAATATTTGAAAATATTATAAGATATATTATTTTAAGTGTGATCATTTTTTTTCTCATATAAGTTTAACTCTCCATATATTACAGTTTTATAGTGATTAATAACCGATTATATTATAACAGAAGGGGTTTATTTTTCATAGCCTTAAAAAAACTAGTAAATAGATGACATTGTAAGAAAGCTATGTTAAATTATAATAAATGAAATATTAAAAGAGGTGGACAAATGAGATTAAGAAATATACGAGGTTCAAAAGAAGAAATTGAAAACGATGTATTTGTTATTAAAGATCCTGATAAATACAAAGGGAAATGGGATGAAGTCTTTAAAAACAACAACCCTATACATATAGAAATTGGGATGGGGAAGGGACAGTTTATTCTAAATAAAGCAAACAACAATCCGGATATTAATTATATAGGTATAGAGAAATATTCAAGTGTATTATATAGAGCATTACAACGAAGAAAGGATTTTTGCAGGGAAAAGTCTATTGATCTAAGCAATATAAGATTTCTTAGATTTGATGCAGAAGAAATAATAAGTATTTTTGGAGAGAATGATGTAGCAAGAATATATTTAAACTTTTCTGATCCTTGGCCGAAAGAAAGGCATGCTAAAAGAAGATTAACATCAGATGAGTTTTTAGACAAATATGATAAGGTTCTAAAAAAGAATGGAGAGATTATATTTAAGACAGACAATAGAAGATTATTTGATTTTTCCGTAGAATCTATAAATGAATCCAAGTGGAATATAAAAGAGATAACTTATGATTTGCATAATAGTGAATATATTAAGGGAAATATAGTGACAGAGTATGAGGAAAGGTTTGTAATGGAAGGAATACCAATTTGCAGACTTGTTACTAACAGAGAATAAAATATACTTGTTGTGATAATTTACCTACTGAAAAAATAAGATGTAATAAAAGGTAGGTGATTATTATTAAAAGGTCAATTAAATATAAAATTGCAAGAATAACTAGCTGTCATTGTAAACTTAACAAGAAAGTGCTTAGATTAAAAAGATCATGGGATGAAGTGGACAAAATTTTAAACAGCCCTTGTAAGAAAAGATGTAAAAGATGTTAGAGATTATATATTGAAAAATAGCTTAAGATGCTATATTATTAATAAGTAAATATAAATACATATTTATATTTAAACTAGTTAATAATAACAAATGAATAAGGCAGATGTTATAGGCATAAAGAACGGAGAAAAAATATGGCTTTAAAATTTACTGATGAAAACTTTCAAAAGCAAGTTTTAGAATCTGAGATTCTAGTTTTAGTTGATTTCTATGCAGATTGGTGTGGACCATGTAAAATGATGTCACCAGTTATTGAAGAACTTGCAGAACAATATCAAGATACAGTTAAAATAGGTAAAATCAATGTTGATGAAGAACCTAATACAGCTCAAGAATATAAAGTTATGACGATACCAACATTACTATTTATAAAAGAAGGTAAAGTATTAGAAACTATTATTGGAGTGGTATCTAAATCATCACTTAGTGAAAAGATTGATCTGTATAAATAGATAATGACAAAGGTTTAAAATCAAAAAAGGGTAATGCAAATGGTAGGAATATTGTTTGCATTTCCCTTTATTTCTTAATAAAAATAATGCTTGCATTTTATGGTATGTTATCATATAATTATTTTGCGTTAAAAAACGATTGTTTATGTAATAAGTTTAATGCACCTCTAGCTCAGGTGGTAGAGCACCTGACTCTTAATCAGGTTGTCCAGGGTTCGAACCCCTGGAGGTGCATAATAAAGGTTCTAATTTGCAGACATAGGAGCTGTGGGTTGGGACTTTTTTCTTGTGTAAAATTGTTTACAACAAAATTAGAAAAAGAGGGCTTGTGGATAAAAGTACGGAAACCCAAGTACAA
>DUQJ01000069.1 GCA_012837865.1 Clostridiales bacterium
AAACAAAGGTAAATATAATCACGAAATAGAATTTTTATTAGAAGAAAAACTACCAATGGAATTAATTATGTATAAAGATGGAAAGATGGTGATTAACTAATGAAGTTTATACTTGCATCACACAATAAAAATAAAATAAAAGAATTTAGGGAAATATTAAAAGACACTAAAATAGAACTTATTTCTTTAATTGATTTAAATGATAATGAAGAAATAATAGAAACAGGTAATACCTTTTTAGATAATGCATTATTAAAAGCTAAGCATATATCAAAGAAATATAATCTTCCAACAATAGCTGATGATTCTGGAATTGAGATTAAGTATTTAAAGAATGCTCCAGGTATTTATTCGGCAAGATATAGTAGTAGTGGTGATTTAGCTAATAATTTAAAAGTATTAAAGGAGTTAGAAGGTGTTACTGACCGTTATGCTAGATTTATTTGTGTTATTGCAGTTTATTATCCTAATGATGAATATAAATCATTTAAAGGTGTTTGGGAAGGTTTTATTGCAAATACAATTAAAGGCAATAATGGTTTTGGATATGATCCAATCTTTATCCCTAATGGATATAGAAGTACTGTTGCTGAATTAGATGAAAATATCAAAGCTAAACTATCACACCGGGCTAAAGCCTTGCAATTGTTAAAGGATGAATTTATTATATAATTAAACAATTGTTTGATGGGAGACTTTATGGCTAAAAAAATAAAGAGAAAAATGATACATAAAGAGTTAAGAAATATTGGCAGTATTGCTAGATTTTTCACTGCTAAAGTCTCACATAAAAGATATCTTAGAATTAGAAAAGCTCAAGTTAAAATTTTTAAAGGTAAAAACTTGAGTAAAAAATATTTAAACTATGAAGAAATATATGTTAATAATGTTCGTGTTTGTATATATAAGCCAATGGTAGAAGTAGATAATGCCATTGGCTTTTTATGGTTTCATGGTGGCGGATATTTAAATGGTATGCCTGAGGCTGAGAGTAAATATTTCGAAAAAATTATCTTAGAAACTAATTGTATTATCTTTGCCCCAGATTATACTAAATCATTAGATAAACCTTATCCACAAGCACTGCATGAAGCTTATGATGTATTAAAATATATTAAGGATAATGCTTCTAAATATAATATAAATATTAACCAGTTATTTATCGGAGGATTAAGTGCTGGTGGTGGGCTTACAGCAGCACTATCGCTTTATGCAAGGGATAAAGGGGAAGTAGCAATTGCTTTTCAAATGCCACTATATCCAATGTTAGATGACCGGATGATAACTGAATCAAGTAAGGATAATGATGGGCCAATTTGGAATTCAAAAGCAAATCGCTTTGCTTGGAAGATGTTATTAGGAGATTTAGAAGAAGCTCCTATCTATGCTGCTCCAGCAAGAGCAAAGGATTATAGTAATTTACCACCTACTTTAACTTTTGTAGGTGGGATTGACTTATTTAGAGATGAAACTACTAATTATATAAATAATTTAAAGCAAGCAGGAATATATACTAACTATAAAATTTTTGAAGGATGTTTCCACGGTTTTGAAGCACTTGCACCATGGAAAAAGATCAGTAAAGAAGCATATCAGTTTATGATTGATGGTGTTTTATATGCTAGAGACAATTTTTTTAAAGAGCAACCAAAATAAAAAAGTAAAAATTATTATTTCTTCCTACTATAAGATAGGAGGAAATATAAATGAAAAAGAAAATAATGATTTTAGCTTTTATAGCAATTTGTTTAAGTAGTAGTAAAGTGTTTGCCAGTAGTCCAGGTAGAGAAATTAAAAACATTTTAGATTTAACTAATTTTAAAATGGATTTTGAAACCGGACTATATAGTACAAAAGTACCAATTGAAGTATTAGTTGATGAGCAATATACAATTGTTGCAGACAAAGATTTTATTGGTCATAATGACGATGTCTCATTTGAATTAGTATATGAAAATAGTGAAAAAGAAATAATTCAAATGAGCTATGTTACTAATACCGAAGTAATTGTTGTGTTTGAACCAAAAGAATCACCTATCCATATTAATAATTTTAATTTTACTGGTGTAGGTGGAACTAATCTAATGATGTATTTAGGTGATGATAATGATTATGAACACAAATTTATTCCTTATACAACAAAAGATAACTATATGCGTGGTAGATTAGAAATAGATTATGATCATCCATTAACAGTAGAACAAATTGATAACTATGTTAAAGCATATAATCCAAGTAACAATACGGAATTAAATGTTATTAGAAGTAGAAACACTTACAAACACGCAATAGGCTCTTATGAAGCCTTATACTATGCTTTATTAAATAATACTAATAATGTCTTTTATTTAGAGATTGAAGTAGTAGATAAAACCGCTCCAGTAATTAATACAAATGAATTAGTTTACGGATTTACGGAAATGCCAACCATTGATAAAATCTTAAAAGATATTAAAGTAACAGATAATGTTGATAATATAACTTTAGAAGAAATTGAGGTTCTAAGTACTAACTATGATATCTCAGAAGGTGTTGGAAGTTATGTTGTAAACGTTGAAGTAACAGACAAATCTAATAATGCTAGTCAAAAAGAGATTAGTGTTTTAATCAAAGATAACATAGCACCAGAAATAAAAGGACCTAGTGCATTATTTGTCTATACAACTCAAATGAGTTTAACTGAAGAAATGATCTTAAGTAATTACTTAATAAGTGATGATAATACAACGGCTGAAGATATTAGTATTACCATTACTAATGAATATAATGAAACAAAAGAAGTTGGAAAATATAATGTCTTTATTAAAGCTATAGATAGTACAGGTAATGAGACTACTAAA
The DNA here is from genome assembly GCA_012837865.1 of Clostridiales bacterium. Classification (GTDB taxonomy): domain Bacteria; phylum Bacillota; class Clostridia; order Lachnospirales; family Lachnospiraceae; genus Mobilitalea. The sequence goes on from DUQJ01000069.1 coordinate 2,841, forward strand.
AAGATTATTATTCATGTAATTAATAATAATCAAGCAGAATATATAATTGATCCTGTAATAACAACATCACCAGAAGTATTATTAACTGAAGATCAAATATTAAATATCTTTATGGAAGAAGTTAACAAATTAGGAATTGATGTATCAGAAGTAAGACTAAATAAAGATATCTATGACTTAAACTACAATAATGAAGGTGAATATAAAACATATGTAGAATATTTATTAAATGGTGAGGCTAAGTATGCAGAAGTAACAATACTAGTAAAGTCTGAAGAAACATCAAATAATAAATATATCTTTATTGCAGCAGCATTTATAGCAGTAGGATTAAGTGTAATAATAATTAAGAGAAAAAACAAGAAAGCAATTGACACAAGATAATAATAGTTGTATAATATGTCTTGTGCGCGGGTGTGGCGGAATTGGCAGACGCACTAGACTTAGGATCTAGCGCCCTCGGGCGTGCAGGTTCAACTCCTGTCACCCGCACCAACTTAAATGTATAGGTTTGATACAATATGTATTAAGCCTTTTTTTGTGCATATAGGGAAGTTTCTCCTATATTCCAAAATCAGTTGAATTATTAAAATCGTTATTAAAACTATAAATCAGTTGATATTGTATACATCATATATTTGATAACACGATTACATTTTAATTTTAAGTAGTGGTTGAAAACCGGTCATGGCGGATAATAGCGAATTTTAGATAAT
>DUQJ01000070.1 GCA_012837865.1 Clostridiales bacterium
GGAGCTGGATTAACAGGTATAATTATCAACAATACATCAGTAGATATGTTTAATCCTAAGGTTATAAGAGCTACAATGGGATCGATATTTAGAGTTCCAATCTATACAACGTGTAATCTAGCAGATACGATAAAATATTTAAAACAAAAGGAAGTATATATATTAGCGGCACATTTAGATGGTAAGCTATATTATGAAGATATGAATAGAGCGAACAGAACTGCAATATTAATAGGGAATGAATCAAAAGGCCTTAGTGATGATATAATAACATTAGCAGATTCATTGATAAAAATACCTATGGATGGAAAAGTAGAATCTCTTAATGCTGCAGTTGCAGCTTCGATATTAATGTATGAGATGGTTAAACAATAGATTTTTGTTCTATCTTATAGGGCTTTTAATATAATAAAGTAAAGAAAATATATTCAAATACATTGAAAAACATTGTGATATAAGGTAAAATAGAAGTTGAAAGGTGGGTGTTTGATGTCAATTACAGCAATTTTAAGCAGTGGAATTAATATTATAGAAACACAAGGACCAGAAATGAGTTATCCGCTTATTTGGTTGATTTTAATCGCAATATTCTTAGTGATTGAAATTATTACACTCGGTGTTACTACAGTATGGTTCGCATGTGGAGCATTTGTTGCATTTATAGTATCTCTTTTCTTTGATAATATAATTGCTGAGTTTATTGTCTTTTTAATAGTATCAATTGCGATGTTGGTCTTTACAAAACCGATTGTAGTTAAAAAGTTTAATCTCAAAAAAGAAAAAACAAATTATGACCGGGTACTTGGAATGGTTGGAAATGTAATGAAAACAATTAGTAACCTAGATGCGACTGGAAAAGTAATAGTTAGCGGACAAGAATGGACTGCAAGATCAGTTAATGACACCAAAATTGAAAAAGGTAGTAAGGTTTTAATAAAAGAAATTGTAGGTGTAAAACTAATAGTAGAAAAGATTGAGGAGGAAGTATGATATGGGAGAAGCATTAGGATTAATTGCTGTATTAATAATAATAATTATGGTTATTTTAGCATCATGCATAGTAATCGTGCCACAGGCAAATGCATATGTACTTGAGAGACTTGGAGGATTTCATGCAACATGGCAAGTAGGTGTTCATTTTAAGATGCCTATTTTTGATAAAGTTGCAAAAAAGGTTTTATTAAAAGAACAAGTTGCAGACTTTCCACCACAACCTGTTATTACAAAAGATAATGTAACTATGAGGATAGACACAGTAGTATTTTATCAAATAACGGATCCTAAATTATATGTATATGGAGTTGAATATCCACTTCTAGCTATTGAAAATCTAACAGCTACATCTTTAAGAAATATAATAGGTGAGTTAGAGTTAGATGAAACACTAACATCTAGAGAAATAATCAATAGTAAAATGAGAGAGACATTAGACATAGCGACTGATCCTTGGGGTATTAAGGTGAATAGAGTTGAATTAAAGAATATACTTCCACCAGCAGCTATTCAGGATGCTATGGAGCGTCAAATGAAAGCAGAGCGTGAAAGAAGAGAGTTTATACTTATTGCAGAAGGAAAGAAACGATCTGCTATTCTTGTAGCGGAGGGTAATAAAGAATCTATTATTTTAGAAGCAGAAGCAGAAAAGGAATCATCCATTCTTAGGGCAGAAGCTAAAAAAGAAGCTACAATAAGAGAGGCAGAGGGTAATGCAGAAGCTATAAGATCAGTACAGTTAGCAACAGCTGATGGTATCAGGTATTTAAATGAATCCTCACCAAGTACAGCTGTAATACACTTAAGAAGTTTAGATGCATTTGAGAAGGCGGCAGATGGCAAGGCAACTAAAATCATTATACCATCTGAAATTCAAGGGTTAGCAGGTCTAGCTACATCATTATTAGAAGTTGTTAAGGAAGATAAGGAATAAAACATTTTAAACATATAATATTTAAACAAACAAGATGCTAGATATTATAGCATCTTGTTTTATCTAAATTTTTAATAGTGCGGTAATTATATGAGGTGAGATATGAAAAGAATAAGGAATATGAATAAAACGCCATATATACTAACGATTATATTCGCAATTAAAATGGGGGTTTACTACAGTCTTATAAAAGTGAATAAATTAGAGATAGTATTAATTACATTAAGCATATTGATGTGGATGGTGTTATTCAGGTGTTTTAGTAAATCAGGGCAAAAAAAGAATAAAATAATTTTCATGTTATTATACGTTTCATTTAGTATTCTGATGTTTTCAGATGTAATGTATTTTAACTATTATAATGACACAGTATCTATAAAGCAGTTTATGCAAATAACAGCTGTGCTTGCTGTCCCAAAAAGTTTTATTGCAACCTTGATACCGGCAGGTTTTATATTGTTTTTAGATATACCTGTTGTTTATTACTATTTTAAAAAAGAAGTTAAAAAAGATAAATGTAAAGGGGTAATAAGGAATACTTATATATTAATAGGATGTTTTTCTGTATTGTTCACTATAATAATATCGAACCCTTTCAAATCAGTTGGATTAGAAATAGTTAGGAAAAACGAATTTTTTATGAATCATATAAATGATTTGTATGATTCCATAACTACTTATAATTATGATAGCGAGATAGAAGTAGAAGAAATTATTAATATAATAGAAGAAGATACAGATATTATAAAAGAGATTAGATACAATGGAATTGCAAAGGGAAAGAATCTAATAGTAATCCAATTAGAAGCATTCCAAAACTTTGTAATTAATAAAGAATATAATAATCAGGAGATAACCCCTAATATTAACAATTTAATTAAAAATGATAGTATTTATTTTGATAGATATTTTTTCAATGTAGGCAAGGGAAATACTTCAGATGCTGAGTTTACAAGCTTAAACAGTATTTATCCAGTTTTAGATGGCGAATGTTATAGGTTATATGGGCAAAATGTTTTTAAAGGCCTCCCTTGGCTTTTAAAAGAAGAAGGATATTCTACATTTGCAGTTCATGGTTATAAAAAAGATTTCTGGAATAGGGCAGATGCATATCCTAATCAGGGATTTGATATGTTTTATGCTATGGAAGAATTAGAACAAGATGAAATTATAGGCATGGGAATATCTGATAAGTCAGTATATAAACAATTAATACCAATATTAGATGATGTAGATGAACCTTTCTTTGCGTTTGTAATTAGTCTTACAAGCCATCATCCATTTGTTTTAGACGAACAATATAAAACAATTGAATTATTGGAAGAAGACAAGGAAACGAAGTTTGGAAATTATTTAGAAACAATTAGATATGCCGATGAAGCTGTTGGGCAATTAATTTCTGATTTAATAGAAAACGACTTATATGATGATACAATTATTGCTTTATACGGAGACCACCATGGTTTAAATTATGCTATGCAGGACTCTAATTTGCAAATAGATGAATTCATTGGAAGAGACTATGATTTTGATGAGATGTTTAGAATACCACTCGTTATTCATATCCCGGGTAGTGATATCACAGAGACTATTAGCACAACTGGGGGACAAATTGATTTCTTCCCTACCATAGCTAATTTAATGGGAATGGAAATAAAACATCCTTATATCATGGGTCAAGATTTAGTTAATGCAAGAGATGGTTTTGTTGCATTTACTTCATATTTAGGTGAAGGCTCATTTGTTTTTAATGATATTTTTTTTGAAGTATCAAGAGAAGGGATATTTGAAGGAAGTAGAGCGTGGAAGGTGGCTACAAATACAGAAGTTGATTATAACATGTATTATGATGAGTATGAGAAGGCAATACTTAGAAAAGATATATCTAGGGAGATTTTGCGAAATGATATTATAAGAGATTTCCACGAGTGATAGAATAAATAATTAGAGGTAGTTTATGGAGCAAATAAAATTTGATAAGGAAAAACAATATGGAATAGTTTTAGAAGGAGGAGGAGCAAAAGGTGCTTATCAAATTGGCGTTTGGAAAGCTCTTCTTGAAAAGAACATTAAGATTAAAGGAGTTGCTGGTGTATCTGTTGGTGCTTTAAATGGCGCATTAATATGTATGGGTGATTATAAGCAGGCAGAAGATTTATGGAGCAATATATCATATTCTTCAATTATGGATGTCAATGACGAAAGCATGGATAATATCATAAATAGAAAACTTAAAGAAATTAGTTTGCAGGCAATTCGTGAAGATGGGAAAAAAATTATATCTGATGGGGGTTTTGATGTTGAACCTTTAAAGAAACTTATTAGAGAAGCTATCGATGAAAATAAGATTAGAAAATCGAAAATAGAATTTATAATAGGTACATTTTCCTTGTCAGAACTAAAAGAAGTAGAGTTGAATGTTGAGGACATAGAAAAAGGCAAACTAGGAGATTTTTTAATGGCTAGTGCATCGCTTCCATTTTTCAAAAATGAGAAATTGGATGGGAAAAGATATATAGATGGTGGCGTAACCAATAACCTTCCTATTGATATGCTTATACGAAGGGGCTATAAAGATATTATAGTAATAAGAATACATGGCATAGGTATTGAGAAAAGGGTCAAAATACCAGATGATGTAAATGTAATAGAGATCTCACCAGAAGTAGATTTGGGGTATATTCTAGAGTTTGAAAAAAGTAAAGCCAATAAAAATATGAAAATTGGATATTATGATGGTTTAAGAATAATTGAATCTTTATTAGGTGAATTTTATTTTATAAAAGATGAGGGAAATAATGAAAAAGATTATTTTGACAAACTAACTAATATTAGTGATGATTTATATGAGAATATCTTGCAGGGTTATAAATTAGAAAGGAAAGAGAAATCTAGAATAAGAATGTTATCAGAAGAAATATATCCGAGAATTGCTCAGGGTTTAAAGCTTGAAAAGAACTGGTCTTACAAAAAAATATATTATTCTATATTAGAAAGCTGTAGCAAAAGATTTAGATTGACTAGATACAATATATATAGTTTGGAAGAATTAAAAAAAGCTTTATATAGTAAAATTGAAGAAAGAAATAATGAAATTGAGAATAATATAATTATAGAAATAACAAAGGAATTAATAGGGTATAGATAAAAAAACTATTGACAATAAAGATTAAAGGGTGTAATGTATAAATATGCAAAAACCATGTATATTTAGGAGGGAATTATATGAATCTAAAAGGCAGAAGCTTTTTAACATTAAAAGATTTTAGACCAGAAGAAATTGAATATTTAATAGACTTATCAGCAGAGTTAAAAGTTAAGAAAAAAAGTGGTGAGTTTGGTAATAATCTAAAAGGTAAAAATATAGCTTTAATATTTGAAAAGCCATCAACAAGAACAAGATGTGCATTTACAGTAGCCTGTGTTGATGAAGGTGGACATCCTGAATATTTAGGTAAGAATGATATTCAATTAGGCCATAAAGAAAGTATAGAGGACTCAGCAAGAGTGCTTAGCAGAATGTTTGATGGAATAGAGTTTAGAGGGTTTAGCCATGATACTGTTGAGAAATTATCTAAATATAGTAACGTTCCAGTATGGAATGGACTTACAGATAAATATCATCCTACACAAATACTAGCTGACTTCCTTACAATTAAAGAACATATTGGTAAACTAAAAGGAGTTAAGCTTGTTTATGTAGGTGATGGAAGAAATAATGTAGCCAATAGTTTAATGATAGGGTCTTCAAAACTTGGGTTAGATTTTACAATACTTGCACCTAAATCACTTTGGCCAGAAGAAAGTTTAATTAAAGAGTGTGATAAATACAATGAAAAATCAAATGGTAGCATAAAAACAACAGATTCCCCTAAGGACTTAGATGGAGCAGATGTTATTTATACAGATGTATGGTGTTCCATGGGAGAAGAGGAATTTGCTGCTGAAAGAATTAACATATTAAAGCCATATCAAGTAAATAGTGGATTGTTAATGCAGACAAAGAATGAAAAAACAATTTTACTGCATTGTTTACCTGCTGTTAAAGGTAATGAAGTAACTGAAGAAGTTTTTGAAAAGCATGCAGATGCAATATTTGACCAAGCGGAAAACAGATTACATACTATAAAAGCAGTTATGGTGGCTACTATAGGTAATAATTAAATGTAAAAATATCGGAAAGTTATAGAAGGAGTTTTAAATGTACAATAATGAGAATATAGTGCTTTGTGCTAGTAGTGCCTATGAAAAGAAGTTTTTCTTTAATAGCGACTTTGAAGCTTTGCCAGAACAAATAAAACAAGAATTGAATATTTTGTCAGTATTATATACTGAAGATATTGGTGGAGTTCTTAGACTTGAGTTTGATGATGAGGGCAATCTTTTGTTAAAGACGGAAGTAAGTGAAGATGATTTTTCTTTTGATGAAATAGGAAGTGCTTTGAAAATAAAAGAATTAAGAAGAAATCATAAGGATTTATTTGAATCCATAGAATTATATTTTCAAACATTCTTTTTATAAGAAATGAGGTTGCATAATGCTATTAGTTATTGATGTTGGGAATACGAATATTACTGTAGGGATTTATGATCAAACGGAATTGATTGTTAATTTTAGAATAACTACAAATCAATCAAGAACAGCTGATGAGTACGGAATGATTTTATTAGACTTTTTAAATATTAATAATATAAGCAAAGATAAAATAAAGGGTGCTATTATATCTACAGTTGTTCCAAAGATAATGTATTTTTTAAAGCAATCGATTAATAAGTATTTCAATATTAACCCATTGATGGTTGAGGCTGGAACTAAAACAGGAATTAAAATTTCAGCAGTAAATCCTAGAGAAATTGGTGCAGATAGAATTGTTGATGCAGTTGCAGGTTATAAAATATACGGAGGTCCAGTTATTGTAATAGATTTTGGTACAGCAATAACATACGATTTAATAACTTCAGATGGTTCATTTGCTGCTGGAGTAACAAGTCCAGGGTTAGAGATATCTGCAAATGCTTTATGGTCGGAAACTGCAAAATTACCAGAGATAGAGATTAAGAAGCCAGATAGTATTCTTGCTAAAGAAACTGTGACAAGTATGCAAGCGGGACTTGTTTATGGTTGTATTGGACAAACAGAGTATATAATCAAAAAAATTAAAGAGGAATCGGGATTCCTAGATGCTAAAGTTATAGCAACTGGAGGGCTAGGTTATATAATAGCAGAATCAACAGATTCAATAGATATATATGATCCGCTATTAACATTAAAAGGTTTAAAAATAATAGCAGACTTGAACAAAGTTTTAGGGAGATAAGCAATGGGATTAAAAATTGGAAATGTTATATTAAAAGGAAATTTAATATTAGGGCCAATGGCAGGTGTAACTGACCTGCCATTTCGTTTGCTTTGCAAAGAAAAAGGTGCTGATTTAGTATATTCTGAAATGGTAAGTGCAAAAGGAATAAATTATAAAAATGAAAACACAGAATCCATATTAGAAAGTGTTTCTAGTGAAAGACCTGTAGCAGTACAATTATTTGGATCAGTTCCTCATATAATAAGTGAAGCGGCAAAAAGAATTGAAGATCGTGAGTTTGATATTTTAGATATTAATATGGGATGCCCTGTGCCTAAAGTAGTTAATCATGGTGAAGGATCTGCATTAATGAAGAATCCCAAATTAGTTGGAGATATAATTAAAGCAGTTGTTTTAGCTATAGATAAACCTGTGACAGTCAAGATTAGAAAAGGCTTTGACGACAGTCTTATTAATGCAGTCGAAATTGCTAAGATAGCAGAAGAGAATGGTGCGTCTGCTATTGCAATACATGGAAGAACTAGAGAAGAATATTATAAGGGCAAAGCAGATTGGGACATAATTAAAGATGTTAAAAGAGCTGTTTCAATCCCTGTTATTGGGAGTGGGGATGTGTTTTCAGCAGAAAATGCAAAGGATATGTTAGACCATACTAAATGCGATGGAATTATGCTTGCTAGAGGTGTGAAAGGAAATCCGTGGCTATTCGAACAGATAAAAGAATATTTTAATAAGGGTATATTAATAGAGAAACCTAGTTATTATGAAGTTAAAGAAATGATTTTAAGGCATGCAGAAGCAGAGATTCAATTTAAAGGTGAAAAGCAAGCTATTAAGGAAATGCGGAAACATGTTGCTTGGTATACATTTGGCTTTAGGGGGTCGGCACAACTAAGAGGTAATGTAAACAGGATAATTACATTTGAGGATTTAAAGGTTTTGCTTAATGATTACACTATTAGCTCAAAAAAACAACCAAAGATATAAGGATAATCATAGAAATAATATAAAAATGCAACAAAACTTTAAAAAAAGCAAAATACATGTTGATTTTTTGAATATAAACATATATGATACATAAATAAAAGACATATGTTTGCGCTACAAATACAAACACAATATTAAATAAAAAAGAGATTTTAAAAATATAATTAATAGGAGGTATATGATGGATAAATTAAAAGTAGGTATATTAGGTGGAACAGGAATGGTAGGACAACGCTTTGTTGCAATGCTAGATAATCATCCATGGTTTGAAGTGGTTGCAGTTGCGGCAAGCCCTAGAAGTGCAGGAAAAAGGTATGAAGACGCAGTTGGTGGAAGGTGGAAACTTGAAACACCAATGCCAGAAGCGGTTAAAGACTTAATTGTAGAAGATGTTAATAGTATAGATAAAGTTTGCTCTAAAGTGGATTTTGTGTTTAGTGCTGTTGATATGTCAAAAGAAGAAATACAGGCTATAGAAGAGGCTTATGCAAAGACAGAAACACCAGTTGTTTCAAATAATAGTGCTCATAGATGGACACCAGATATTCCAATGGTGATACCGGAGCTTAACCCAGAACATTTAGAAGTTATTGCTGCTCAAAAATTACGATTAGGAACTAAGAGGGGATTTGTTGTTGTAAAGCCTAATTGTTCAATCCAAAGTTATGCCCCAGCTTTATATGCTTTAAAAGAATTTGGACCAAAAACAGTTGTAGCAACTACTTACCAAGCTATCTCTGGAGCAGGTAAAAATTTTAATGATTGGCCAGAAATGCTTGACAATGTAATCCCTTACATTGGTGGAGAAGAAGAAAAGAGTGAACAAGAGCCTTTAAGAATATGGGGTAAAGTTGTTAATGGTGAAATTGTAAAAGCAGAGGAACCAGTTATAACATCACAATGTATAAGAGTTCCAGTAACTGATGGACATACAGCAGCTGTTTTTGTAAAATTTGATAAGAAACCTAGTAAAGAAGAAATTATTACAGCATGGAAGAATTTTAAAGGTTTGCCTCAAGAGCTTAATTTGCCAAGTGCACCAAATCCTTTCATTAAATATTTTGAAGAAGACAATCGACCACAAGTAAAGCTTGATAGGGATTATGAAAATGGTATGGGAGTTACCTTAGGAAGATTAAGAGAAGACAATGTGTTTGATTATAAATTCGTGGGTCTATCTCATAATACAATAAGAGGAGCAGCAGGTGGAGCTGTTTTAATAGCAGAACTACTTAAAGCTCAAGGATATATAAGTAAAAAATAAAATAAAATGCTATGAATAATTATTATATAGTTATTCATAGCATTCTTTTAATTATTATTTAAAAAAAATATCGTATACATTCAATTGCATTGTTTTTTTTAGATGATGAAGAAACAATAGACAAAAGCAGTGGTTCTTCTAAATCGTAATTACTGAAGAATCTAGCATTTTTCAAATAAACACCATAGGCAGCAACTGAGTCACTTTCTTCTAAAGTTATATATAGTAAATCATTAGTTAAAGCCTTGTTTAAATCAGCCGGTAATTCATCTGTTAAAGGAGCTAAAACCCCTTGTTGTGCATAATTTAATATTTCCGACTCGGGAGCAATTAAAACATCAATCTCATTTGATGTCAAAAAGATTATTAAAGCTTGCCTAGAATTAAATTCGGTAATGGGATCAGAATTAAAAACTAAGGAACTATTAATCATAATTTCATCTTGATCAACTATATTATCTATACGGCTATATAAGTCGTTTTTAAAGGAGTCTATTTCTTCAAAGCTTAGAACATTGTCAATGATTGTTACATTTAATTTTGTATTGGTTTTTGGTTTAAATATTGTAGCTAAGATATAAACTATAAACAAGATGGATAATAATACTATAATTGCAATGATTTTATAGTATTCCCACAAATAGGATGCCCTTTCAATTAATGTCATCGTACTTAAAGTTTCTTTTAGGGTTTTTTCTTCCCTATGTTTATATATATCAGCGTCATTATTTAAAACACTTTTTTTGTCGTAATCCATAATAGCAACAACCCCTTTCTTCTTTTGTACTTTTAATTCTAACACAGATTGATAGAGATATATATAGATAAGCTATAAAAGAGAAAAGTATTTAGTTGAAATTAAATGGAATATAGTATAATATTATCTAGACAAATAAATAAAGTATGTGTATTCATATAAAAAGGAGTGATTAATTTTGCTTAAAAGAAAAGCAATAATGATTTTATTAATCCTAGTACTATCAATTACACTTTATGGATGTAAAGGTAATATGAAAAGTACTAAAACAGTAACGATAGGGATAACACAGGATTTGGATAGTCTTGACCCACATAAAGCAGTAGCGGCAGGAACTAAGGAAGTATTATTTAATATTTATGAAGGCTTATATAAGCTTGATAAAAATGGTGAATTAGTTTCAGCTGTAGCAGAATCATATGAAGTTTCATCCGATGACCTAGTATATATATTTAATATTAGAAATGGAATTAAATTTCATAATGGAAATAATGTTACAGCTAATGATATAGAATATTCTATAAAAAGAAGTGCCGGTATGCTAAAACCAAGCGATCCAATGATTGCGGTTATATCGGCATTTTCTGTTATTTCTGATGTAGAAGCTATAGGAGATAATACTGTTAAGATTGTTTTGAATGAACCTGATACAGAGATATTATATTATCTATCAACATGCGATATTATACCTAAAGATTATGCGGAAATTTCTACCAAGCCAATAGGGACAGGGCCATTTAAGTTTGTTAGTTATTCACCTTTAGAGAGTGTGGTTATGGAAAAATATAATGATTACTATTTGGAGAACAAGCAGCAAATTGAAAAAGTTATATTTAAGATATCTTCAGATACTGACTCAGCATTTATGGAATTAAGATCAGGGGTAATTGATATTCTACCTTATCTTACAGATGCACAAGCAGAGCAGATACCAGAAGGATATTATGTAAAAGAAGGTAGCATGAATTTAATACAGGGGATTTTTCTTAACAATGAGCGAGAGCCTTTTAATGATATTAGAGTTCGCCAAGCATTATCTTATGCTATAGACAGACAAAAGATTATAGATATTGTTGCGGGCGGTAAAGGAGAAGTTTTAGGTACAAATATGTTTCCTGGTTTTAAAAATTATTATGATGAGACTTTAGTGGATGTATATGACTTTAATCCGGATAAGGCTAAAGAATTACTAAAAGAAGCAGGATATGATAATGGAATAAGTTTTACTATCAAAGTTCCTTCTAATTATCAATATCATGTAGATACTGCTCAAATAGTGGTTGAGCAACTTAAAGAATCAGGTATCAATGCTGATATTCAACTTATTGAATGGTCTGCTTGGTTATCAGAGGTATATAAGGAACGTGATTATCAGGCAACATTATCTGGATTAGCAGCAGAGGTCGCACCAAGGAAGGCATTGGAGAGATTTAATACAGAGGCAGGGAATAATTTCATGAATTATAAGAACCCTGAATTTGATAATCTATATAAAACAGCAAATAATACAAATGATGAAAATGAAAGAATATTATATTATAAACAAATGCAAGCGATGTTAACAAAGGATGCGGCAGCTGTATATATCCAGAATCCTTTTCAAATAACAGCGATAAATGATAAACTAGATGGCTATACCTATTATCCTATTTATGTCCAGGATATGTCTTTGATTTATTTTAAATAAATGATTAGAGAGGTTGTAAAGATGAGATATTTATTTAAAAAAGCAATAATTTTTATAATAACATTATTAATAATATCAGTGTTAACTTTTACTGCCTTTCAAGTAATACCTGGAAATAGTGCATTAACAGCTTTAGGGATGGAAGCTACAGATGAAGCGATTGAGACATTGAAAGAAGAATTAGGATTCAATAAAAATGTGTTTATAAGATATTTTGACTGGTTAAAGAAAGTAACAAAAGGTGATTTTGGAGATTCAATACAATATCATAGCAAGGCAACAGATTTGATAAAAGATAGGGTTGTAGTGACTTTATGGCTTGCGATAATATCGTTTATACTAATACTTATAATTGCTTTACCACTTGGTGTTTTATCTGCATTAAAAAAGAATAGCATAGTTGATAAAGCTATATTAGTAATGACGCAAATAAGCATGGCGATACCACCTTTTTTTCTAGGAATATTATTAACCATATTATTTGGATTTGTTATAAAAATATTTATACCAGGTAACTATATAAGTTATAAGGAGGACATTGCTGGTTTTTTATATTATCTGATTTTTCCAGCAATGGCGGTTGCAATTCCTAAAATATCTATGCTGGTTAAATTCTTAAGGAATTCAATAATTAGAGAATTAAAATTAGATTATGTAAGGACGGCAAGAAGCAAAGGCAATGATGAAAGAACAATAATGTATAAACATGTATTAAAGAATGCATTTATTCCTATTATTACTTTATTGGGAATGATGTTAGCTGATATAATGGCAGGAACGATATTAATTGAGCAAGTGTTTAGTTTGCCAGGACTTGGGAGGCTGTTATTAGTCTCTATTTCGAACAGAGATTTTGCAGTTGTGCAGGCAATCATATTATATATGGCTTTAATTGTAGTGTTAATAAATTTTATTGTTGATATATTATATCAATTTCTAGACCCTAGAGTGACTAAGATATAGGATATAAGGCAGGTGTTTAATAGTGAATATAAAACTTCTTAAAAAACATAAGTACAATATAGACTTTATAATAGGATCTGTACTACTGTTGTTTGCAATTTTAATTGTAATAATAGGATTGTTCTATACGCCATATGATCCAAATGTAATGAGTAATGAGCTTAAAAATATTTCACCAAGTTTATTACATCCTTTTGGTACGGATAATTTCGGAAGAGATATTCTTAGCAGGGTTATGAAGGGAACAGGAACAACCGTTATAATTAGTACTATGATTGTTACTATTGGAGTTTTATTTGGAACGCTTATAGGAGCTATAACAGGGTATTATGGAGGTTGGCTAGATGAGGTCTTAATGAGAATGAATGATGCTTTATTAGCATTTCCTAGCTTACTGTTGGCGCTTGTATTTGTAGGAATTTTTGGTGTGGGGAAATATAATATAATATTGGCACTAGGTCTTGTATTTATTCCAAGTTTTTCAAGAATTGTCAGAAGTGAATTTATTACTTATAAAAATATGGATTTTGTAAATAATGCGATTTTGTTAGGGGCAAGTGATTTTAGAATTATGTTTGTACATATATTACCTAATACAAAACCTATGTTATTATCGGCGGTAGTGGTTGGCTTAAATAATGCAGTGCTTGCAGAAGCGGGAATGAGCTTTTTAGGCCTTGGTGTTCAACCACCAGACCCAAGCTTAGGAAGAATGCTATCAGAGGCGCAATCTTACTTATTTAATGCTCCATGGTATGCATTAGCACCAGGACTTATGATTGTTATAATTGTACTAGGCTTTAGTTTAATAAGTGGAGGGCGTTTATTTGAAAAATAGAAAAATATTAGAAATAAATGAATTATCAATTAAAGTTAATGGTGATAACGAACAAACGCTTGTTGATAAACTATCGCTATCATTAGATGAAGGAGAAATTCTTGGTCTAGTAGGTGAGTCTGGCTCAGGGAAGACAATGACTTCTTTATCAATTTTAGGATTATTACCAGAAGATATTAAAGTGGTTGCTGGCTCTATTATTTATAATGGTAAAGATTTGTTAAAAGAGAAAGAGGAAAGATTAAGAGAGATAAAAGGTGGAGAGATAGCTATGATATTTCAAGAACCAATGACTTCTCTAAATCCCGTTTTAAGATTAGGCTATCAAGTTGAAGAAATGTTAAGATTGCATAAAAAGATGACAAAAGAGGAATATAAAAGCAAGACAATAGAAGCATTACAAGAAGTAGGGCTTAAAAATCCCGAAGAAATATACTGTAAATATCCTCATCAAATATCAGGTGGTATGCGTCAAAGGGTTGTGATAGCAATGGCCATGATAGCAAAGCCTAAAATATTAATAGCGGATGAACCAACAACTGCTCTTGATATAAGCACTCAGAATAAAATATTATCTTTATTAAAAGAAATAAATATAAAGCATAAGACAAGTATAATCTTAATATCTCATGACCTGGCTGTTGTTAAAAGCATTTGTAAAAATGTTCTTGTATTAAAAGATGGGGTTAATATTGAAGAAGGTGATATCAAGTCAGTATTCATAAATCCTAAAAATGATTATACAAAGAGCTTGGTTAAATCGTCTGTTTTATTTAATAAAGACATTAAAAAGATATATGATAAAAATATTAATAATATAATTGAAATTAAAGAATTAACTGTATTTTATAATGAAACTAATAAAAGTATATTTCATAATAAAAAGAAAGTAAAAGTTGTAGATAAGGTATCGTTTAATATAAAAGAAGGTGAAGTTTTTGGAATTGTAGGAGAAAGTGGATGTGGCAAATCTACCCTGGCGAAAGCTATTGTAGGCCTGAATAATAATATAGAAGGCGAAATAAACTTAAAAGGGGATATGTATACTGAAGAAGGATATATAGTTAGACCCCAGATGGTGTTTCAAGACCCCTACAGTTCACTGAATCCAAGTAAAAAAGTAAGGTGGATAATAGAAGAATCAGTTAGGAATAAAACAAAAATAAAGAAAACAGAAAGAGAAGATTTGGTAAGGAAAACAATTAAATTAGTTGGTTTAGAAGAAAAGTATCTTAGCAGATATATTTCACAGCTTAGTGGTGGACAAAGACAAAGGGTTGCAATTGCAACGGCTTTAATATTGAACCCTAAATTAATTATATTAGATGAGGCTGTTTCATCACTTGACTCAACAATACAAATGCAAATATTAGAATTATTAAAAAAGTTAAAAGAAGATCTAGGATTATCATATTTATTTATATCACATGATTTAAATGTTATCAAAACAATATGTGATCGTGTAGCCGTAATGTTAAACGGGAAGATTAGAGAAATTAATAATGTAAAAGATATATTTGAGAACCCACAAGATGAATATACTAAAAAATTATTAAAAACAACAGAGATTCACCATTGACACAAACTAATAAGCATGATATACTTAACGAGCTGTTATTAAAAGAAGAGTATCCACTCTCACCCGGAGCGTATTATATACTGTGAAAGGGTTATGCATTAGAATATATTATTAATTACATATATAGAACAATGTGATTAATATGTTATGCAGGTGGATAGAATTATATCCATCTTTTTTGTGCATATATTGCACGGGAAATGAAACTATTTATTATTTATTCAACCTATGGAGGTGTAATACTATTAGCGATTTAATGATTAATGAGCAAATCAGAGATAGAGAAGTTCGACTAATTGGTGAAGCTGGTGAACAACTTGGTATAATATTAACAAAAGACGCTATTAAGCTAGCAAAAGACGCAGAACTTGACTTGGTGAAGATAGCTCCAAAAGCTGAGCCACCTGTATGTAAGATTATCGATTATGGTAAATACAAATATGAGCTAGCAAGACGTGAAAAAGATGCAAAGAAAAAACAAAAAGTAACTGAAGTAAAAGAAATTAGATTATCACCTAATATTGATGACAATGATTTGAACACTAAGGTAAATCATGCAAGGAAATTCCTTGAAAAAGGTGATAAAGTAAAGGTTACATTACGTTTTCGTGGAAGAGAAATGGCTCATACACATAGTTCTAGGATTATATTAGATAACTTTTATAAGAGACTAGAGGATATAGCGATGGTTGATAAACCAGCTAAGTTCGAAGGAAGAAGTATGATTATGTTCTTAACAGAAAAACGTTAACAAAATAAAAAATACAGGATTCAATGGATTATGAAAATATTCAAAGAACTGTGATAATTATTAAGGAGGAAACATAATGCCGAAAATTAAAACTAACAGAGCGGCTGCTAAGCGCTTTAGAATTACAGGTACAGGTAAATTAAAAAGAAGCAAAGCATATAAAAGCCATATCTTGACAAAAAAATCTCCTAAGAGGAAAAGAAATCTTAGAAAATCAACAATCACGGACCCAACAAATGCAAAATACATTAAAAAGATGGTTCCATATTTATAAGATATTACGAAAAGGAGGAATAGAAGATGGCAAGAATTAAAGGCGGAGTTAAAGCCAGAAAAAGACATAATAGAGTTCTTAAACTAGCAAAAGGCTTTAGAGGTGCTAGATCAAAACAATATACAATTGCAAAACAATCAGTGATGAGAGCGCAAGCGTCATCATTTGTTGGTAGAAAAGAAAGAAAAAGACAATTTAGACAACTGTGGATTGCAAGAATAAATGCAGCTGCAAGATTAAATGACTTAACATATAGCAGATTAATGCATGGATTAAAATTGGCGAATGTGGACATCAATAGAAAGATGTTATCAGAAATGGCAATACATGATCCAGAAGGATTTACACAATTAACAGATGTTGCTAAAACTAAATTAGCATAAATAAAAGAGGAGCTTATTGCTCCTCTTTTTGTATGTTGAAACTATCTAAATCAGCATTTAAGCCAAGAGCAGAGTTAACTGGGATTGAGAAACAAATTCCCCTCCCTGGTGTAGACAAACCAGCGCTGTGAGATATTTCTTCCATGATTTTATGCTTTCTTTCTTTGGATGATAAAATTAAAACAACATCCTTTTCTGGTTGAATGGTTATTCCCAGGAACTTCACAGCCTCATCAGATCCAAGACCTTTGGCATGAATAACAGTTCCGCCCTTAGCGCCAGCAGATTTAGCGGCATCCATAACCTGATTTAAATAACCGCTGCTTACTATAGTGAAAATTAATTCATAGGGATTAGTCATATGAAATTCCTCGCTTTCATCTTCTAAGTTACTTTCGTGGCTATCAATAAGATCTGATAACCTACTACTTATACTAGTAAGGGGTAGTGTAAATGCAATACCTGTTCCTTGTGCATCAAAATTCAACACCTTATTAAATAATTTGTAGATTCCATTTACTTGCTCTTTTTTTATTAAAGAAATAGATATAATCTTTTTGGTATCTTCTAAACCAAGATAATCTAACAATTCTGACATTGCTGTTCCATTTCCATAACAAAGCAAATTAACTGGTAAATTATATTTTAAAAACAATTCTTCAACTCGTTTTCTTTGGCTATACGATGTAATTGTAAATAGCACCATAATTTTATTACCTTCTAATCTACTAGTCATATGAATCCTCCTGTTCTTCATCATTATACTCTATTATGCTATCATCAATCAACAAGTCTGCATTATCTAAAGCGATATTTGCCGCTTTTAGTTTAATATTATATATTAATCCTAATATTAGGATTGTTATTACCGGTGTTAATGCAATCATTGCAACAATACCAAATGCATCAGCCATAATATTACCTCCTAGTGCTTCACTGGTTCCTATTGCAAAAGGTAGTAAGAAGGTAGCAGCTAATGGACCAGAAGCTACAGCGCCAGAGTCAAAAGCAATTGATACAAATAAAGGTGGTACAAAAAAAGTTAATATAAGTGCAATCGTATACCCGGGTATAATTAAGTAAAGTATTGAAATACCGGTCATAACTCTAATCATTGATAGGGCTACTGATATTGCAACTCCAATCGATAAGCCTGTTCCCATCGTAGTTGCAGGAATGGCTCCCTGGGTTATATCTTCTACTTGATGTTTAAGTACGAAAACTGCAGGTTCGGCTGCGACGATGAAATATCCAAGTATTAAACCAAGTGGCACTAGTAACCAAATATAATTATTTAATACTATTTTACTTCCAATTAAATGACCTACTGGCATAAAACCAACATTAACACTCGTTAAAAATAAAACCAATCCAATGAAAGTATATATTGTTCCTACAGAAAGTTTTATTATTGTCTTTTTATTTAAATGTAAGGATTTTATTTGAAACAAAGCAAATAAAATTATAATTGGTGAAAGTGCTATAGCGACCTCTTTCATATAAATAGGTAAATTCATTAAATAAGCTTTTGAAATTTCTGAGACACTACTTATATCAGGTGCAGATAAAGCACTGCCACCAGTAGGAGTGTTGAATAAACCAAGTATTAAAACTACAATAATTGGGCCTGCTAAACAAAAGGAGATTAATCCAAAGCTGTCTTCCTCAGAGCAATACCAACACCAATTGATACAGATAGTATTATAGTGCTATCAGATAAACCATTTATCTGGGATGCTAGGATCTTTAAATCTGGCTCTGCAACTGCAATGAAAATGCCTATTATAAATGTAGTTATAATAATAAACGATAATTTTCTTGATTTAACTAAGTCAGATCCTATATATTCACCCATTGGCATTAATGAAATATCAACGCCTAAAGTGAAAAAGGTTATACCAAGCACAAGAGTTGCTGAGCTTATTAAGAATAAAATCAAGGAAAATTTAGGTATTGGAGTTATGGTAAAATTAAGAAGAAGAACAATTGTTATTATAGGGAGAATAGAAAATACTGCCTCCTTAAATTTTATTCGTAAATGTTTTTTCATTTTATCACCTCAATCATTAGTCCACAAAGGGCTAGTAACTTATAGTGTAAACAATATATTGTAGCTAGTCAAATATTAAAATAAAAAGATGTTGGTAATAAACAATATTCGCTTGATTAAAGTCAACAATAATATTAGAATAAATAGTAAGCAACTTAAGTAGAATATATTTTAGGAGACCGCGAT
The DNA here is from genome assembly GCA_012837865.1 of Clostridiales bacterium. GTDB lineage: Bacteria > Bacillota > Clostridia > Lachnospirales > Lachnospiraceae > Mobilitalea. The sequence goes on from DUQJ01000070.1 coordinate 18,968, forward strand.
GAAGAAAAAGGCATATAATTTAATAGGAATAAGTTTAATAGTTTTAATTTTATTATTTGCCGGATCAGATACCTTTAACAATAGAGATGTTAAGCTTGGGAATAAAGTTGAAAATCAAAATGAAATTATAGAAAAAATAAAAAATGAAGAATATAAAATAAGGGAAACATTTCAAGAAGTATCCCGAAATCCACTATTACGTACAAATGGAGTTTATTACAGGTATAAGATAAGTGCTGAAATACAAGAAGAGACTATAGAGGATATTGTTAACGAACGACTGTTTTTCGATGAAGTTAAACTAATTAAAGATTCAACACAAATATCTTATATGGACTATGTTCCATATGAAGTAGACAGTGTAAATATAGCAAGTAAGATTATTACTAATAAACCAAATTTAGATATAGCAGCAAAATCGGCATTATTAGTTAATGTTGAAACAGGCGAGGTTTTATATTATAAAAACCCATGTAAAACTATATTTCCAGCAAGTACAGTGAAATTACTAACAGCTATAGTAGCATTAGACCATTGTGATGTAGATGATATTATAGTAGTTGGTGAAGAAGCGTCAATGATAGCCTCAGACTCGAGCAAGGCTAATTTAGTGAGGGGACATACGTTTACACTTAAGATGCTGTTGGAAGCTTTATTAATACCATCTGGTAACGATGCGGCCTATGTTATTGCAACTCATGTAGGTAGAAGGTCTTTAGGCAATATGGAAGCCAGTATAGATGATGCTTTATTAGAATTTATAAGATTAATGAACGAAAAAGCATATAATTTAGGAGCAGAAAATTCATGTTTTAAAACACCGGATGGTTATGATGCGATTGGACAATATACTAATGTATATGATATGGCATTAATAGGTGTTGAAGCTATAAGAAGTGATCTGATTTTAGAAATAAGTAAAAAACCAAAATCAAGAACAGTCTGTGTATCAGGACAAATATACAATTGGAACAATACTAATGGCTTGATAAATAAAGATAGTGCGAATTATTACGAATATGCTATAGGTTTAAAGACTGGCACAAGTACAATGGCGGGAAGATGTTTAATATCTGCAGCGCAATATAATGGGAAAAGATATATAGCTGTTGTAATGGGATCTACAGCACAAGATAGATTTAAAGATGCACAGAAAATATTGAAGTTCGCAATAAAGTAAAGGAAGAGAGAAGGTCAAGAATGCATGATTTAAAGCAAGAGCATACAATTAATGATCATGAATTATGGAGTAAAGTAAGTAGAAACTTGTTTATATTAATAGCTATTATATTATCAGTACAAATGCTTATAGAAATTATAATGCAAGGTAATATGCCAGAGCTTAGAAATGAAGATTGGTATAGCTTGGTTTTGTCAATAATATCGATTGATATAATTGCATTTCCAATATTTTATGTTTTGATGAGAAACATACCTAATTCAAATACTGGCATTATTAAAAGAATGGGTACAAAGAATTTTGTTATTGCTTCAAGTATGTGCTTAGGGTTAGGTTTTATAGGAAATATTATTGGCTTAATTTTTAATATAATCTTTACCATAATCAAAGGTGGAAAGATTGTAAATCCCGCTATAGATATGCTTCAAAATGGGAATCCAATATTTTTTATAATTTATGGAGTTATACTTGCTCCTATTGTTGAGGAGATAATTTTTAGAAAATTATTATTAGATAAAATAAGAAGATATGGAGATTTGATAGCTGTTTTAACTTCAGGTATAGCTTTTGGGTTAATGCATATGAATTTACATCAATTTTTCTATGCAACAGCTTTAGGCATTATGTTTGCATATATAACTATTAAAACGAATACCATAAGATATTCTATAGCTATACATATGCTAATCAATTTATCTGCTACTATAATGGGTTTGTTACTCGCTAAAGAAGAATACGTGACATATGCCATTATATTCGTATTAATTTATTTGACAGTTTTAACAGCAGGCATATGCTTATTACTAATAAATTTTAAAAAGATAAAGTTTGAAGTGGCTGATGTTATTATTCTTGATAAAAAGAAAATCATCTTTAATTCATGGACAATGTGTTATATACTGATATGTATTATATTTGTTATATTAAATATATTAAACTAACATGGCTTAAACAACGGAAGGAGATACTATATGTTGAATTTTAATTTTTATAGCCCTACACATTTTCTATTTGGAAAAGAAAGAGAAAATGAAGCGGGAAAGCTTGTAAAAGAATTTGGAGGAACAAAGGTATTAATTCATTATGGTGGTAAATCGGCTATAAAATCCGGACTATTAGATAGAGTAAAAAAATCCCTAGAACAAGAAAAGATATCTTATGTTTTACTAGGGGGTGTAAAACCAAACCCTAGAGATACTCTTGTATATGAGGGAATTAAATTATGTAAGCAAGAAGGGGTGGATTTTGTTCTCGCAGTTGGGGGTGGAAGTGTAATTGATTCGGCTAAAGCTATTGCAGCAGGCGTAGTATATGAAGGAGACTTTTGGGATTTCTATGAAGGAAAAGAAATAACAAAGGCCTTGAGAGTTGGAACGGTACTAACTATAGCGGCAGCGGGAAGTGAAGGATCAACTAGCTCAGTTATTACGAAAGAAGATGGTATGCTTAAAAGAGGGGCGGATGGTTTAGCAATAATTCCGGCATTCTCCATACTAAATCCTGAATTGATGACAACATTGCCTGCATTTCAAACAGCTTCTGGTGCCTCGGATATTATGGCGCATGTTATGGAAAGATATTTTACCCATACTAAAGATGTTGAAATTACAGATAGATTATGTGAAGCTGTATTATTAACTATGATAAAAGAAGTTCCTAGGGCTTTGAAGGATCCAAATAATTATGAAGCAAGAGCTAATATAATGTGGGCTGGCATGGTTGCCCATAATAATATAGTTGGAGTAGGCAGACAACAAGATTGGTCTAGTCATGCTATTGAACATGAACTTTCTGCTTTGTATGATGTAGCGCATGGTGCAGGACTAGCAGTAATATTTCCGGCTTGGATGACCTATGTATACAAAAACAATATTGACAAATTTGCACAATTTGCAGTAAGAGTCTGGGGTTGTGAAATGAATTTTGAAAATCCAGAGGCAACTGCTTTGGAAGGTATCGAAAGAATAAAACAATTCTTTACATCGATTGGAATGCCAATTAATTTTAAAGAATTAGGTGCTAAAGAAGAGGATATTCCATATATGGTAAAAACAATGGGATTGGATAATGGAAAAACATGTGGCAGTTTTGTTGAATTAAAATCAGAAGATGTAGATAAAATATATAGATTAGCATTGTAATTTTAAAATTATACGAATTAGGGGAAATCAATGACAGGAATACTTATAAAACTATTTGTTAAAGACAGTGATAATATTAATAACCATTCAGTAAGGACATCTTATGGTTTATTGTCTAGTGTAGTAGGAATAATATCTAATGTAATATTGTTTGTATTTAAATTTATACTAGGCATGATTATTAATAGTATAGCGATAACAGCAGATGCATTTAATAATTTATCAGATGCGATATCTTCTGTAATAGGATTTATAGGTGTAAAGTTAGCAGCTAAACCAGCGGATAAAGAGCATCCATTTGGACATGGAAGATATGAATATATTGCCGCACTAATTGTATCTTTTTTAATTATTGAAGTTGGTTGGACTACTTTTAAAGGTTCCTTTGACAAAATTCTTAATCCAAGCCAATTGAATACAAGTAGCAATCATATAATATTTTTAGTTATATCTATATTGATTAAAGTTTGGTTAGTTGTATTTAACAAACAGATTGATAAAAAGATTAATTCCACTGTTATAAGGGCTACAGCAATTGATTCCTTAGGAGATGTAGTTATTACATCAATTATGGTTGTTTCTATAATTGTATCAAAACTTTCTAATATAATAATAGATGGATATATGGGACTTCTTGTATCTATATTTGTTATTATATCTGGAATTAATATTGCAAGAACTACTTTAATGCCTTTAATCGGTGAAGCGATTGATGCAGAATTATATAAGAAAATAAAAAATATGGTAGAGTCATATGATGGTGTAGTGGGTACGCATGATTTAATAATTCATAGCTATGGGCCCACAAGCCATATGGCTACAATCCATGTTGAAGTTCCAGATAATTCTGATATTAAAGAGATTCATGAAATAGTTGATGAAATAGAAAGAGATATCCTTGATAAAACGGGTATATGTATTGTTATTCATACAGATCCTATAGAAGTAAATGATGAGAAAGTTTTAATGAAGAAAGAAAAAATTGAAAAGATCGTTAAAAGCTTAGAACCATTTACATCTATTCACGATTTTAGAGTTGTCAGTGAAGAGGAAAATATCAACATTATATTTGAAGTTGTAATACCCTACTCTTATTCAGAAGAAGATGAGAAAAAGTTATTATTAAATTTAACAGATGAAGTTAAAAGACTTGATTCTAAATATCAATGTGTGGTATCATTTGAGAAAAGCTTTGTGGCAGAAAATTAACTCTTATTAAAAATAGAATATTGGGCTATCGCCAAACGGTAAGGCACTGGACTCTGACTCCAGCATCTCTTGGTTCGAATCCAAGTAGCCCAGTTTAACAAACCCCTGTAAATATAACGTTTACAGGGGTTTGCTATTTGAAAATCTTTAAAAGCTGATATCTATTTCCAATACTTTGAAAAAAAGAATGTGAAAGTCCTATAAAATAAGAACTAATGAAAAGTTTTTAAAAGACAACTTTTTGTATAAATATTATTATTTCATGAAATAAAACAAAGGATTAAGGTAAAAGTAACTAATGAAAATTCTAGCGGGTGAAGAACAAAGTAATAGTGGACAAGTAATATTCAAGGGTGAAGAGATACATTGCCATAATCCTAGAGCAGCTTTTGATATTGGTATTTCCATGATACATCAGGAATTATCACCAATACTTGATATGACAATTGCTGATAATTTGGCTTTGGGAAGAGAAATTGGTGCAGGATTGTTTGTTAGCAAACAAAAAACTTATAAACAAGCTACAGAGCTGTTAAAGCTTGTTAATCTATCATTAAGCCCCAATACCCTAATGAAAAACCTATCTGTTGCGCAGATGCAGATGGTTGAGATCTGTAAATCACTATCCTACAATGCTGATATATTGATCATGGATGAGCCCACATCTGCAATAACTGACAATGATGTTAAGACCTTATTTGATATTCTAAGAAAGTTTAAACAAAATGGAAAAAGTGTAATTTATATATCCCACAAGATGGATGAAATATATGAGATTGCGGATGAAATATCCGTTTTTAGAGATGGATTATATATTGGAACCTATCTTCCTGAAAACCTATCTGAAGATGAACTGATATATAAGATGGTTAATCGTAAAGTGACTGAAGTTTTTCCTGCACATACTAGCAGTATAACAGATGAAACAGCACTAGAGGTCAAGAATTTATCTTTAGAAAAGAAATTTAAAAACATCAGCTTCAATCTAAGAAAAGGTGAAATTTTAGGTTTTGCTGGTTTGATGGGTTCAGGAAGAACTGAGGTTGTTGAAAGCATATTTGGTATGAATAGCATTGATTCAGGTGAAATATTTATCGAAGGCAAGCATGTTAGGATACGGAACTGTAAGGATGCTATCAATAACAGTGTTGGAATGGTTACAGATGATAGAAAATTAAAAGGGCTAGTTTTATCACTTCCTATAAGTGATAATATTGTTCTCCCAACTCTTGATGATCATATTATGGGTGGTATATTTATCATAATGATTTTCAGAAACTTATGATGGAAACAGAAAATAATGGCCCAGAAGCTTTAGAAGCAAATGAAAACATAATAAAACATGTTCATGATGCTGATATACTTATTGTACACATGACAATTGTTAACAAGAAGCTTATTGATGCTGCAAAGAATCTCAAACTACTTGGCATCATGAGAGGTGGATGCGATAATGCTAATGTAGATTATGCTAAAGAAAAAGGAATAAAAGTAGTTAATTCTGGTGCGAGAAGTTCTGATGCTGTAGCAGATTTTACTGTAGGAATGATTATATCGGAGATGAAAAATATCGCCAGAAGTTTTTGTGAATTAAAGAAAGGTAATTGGGTTTCAGGCTACAGTAATTTTGAATATGCGCATGATTTAAGTAAAAATACAATTGGAATAATTGGCTTTGGCATAATAGGACAAAGAGTTGCTGCTAGATTGAAAAGTTTTGGATCAAAGATAATTGTTTATGATCCTTATGTTGGTGATGATGGTATAAAAGAAAAAGGTTACTTGCCAGTCTCGCTTGACAAACTTTTAACAAGCTCTGATGTTATATCAATTCATATGAGGTTGTCTACTGATACTAAAAAGATGATTGGAAAAAATGAATTCGATAAAATGAAGAAGAATGCTTTCTTTATTAATACAGCCCGTGCGGGTTTAGTAGATGAGGATGCTTTGTATAATGCACTTAAAGGTTGCAAAATTGCTGGGGCTGCTATAGATGTGTTTAATGTTGAACCTTTACCAAAAGATCACAGACTAATACAGCTCGATAATATTACTATAACTCCACATATAGCTGGAAAGACTTGTGATACAAGCACAAACTCAGCTGAATTAATAGCTATTGAGTTAAAAAGGTTTCTTGATAATAAATAAATATAAATGGAGGAAATATTATGCTAGTATCAATGAAAGAAATACTCGATCGTGCCAGCAAAGAAAATTATGCGGTTGCAGCACCGAATGTTACAACTGAAATGGATTCACGTGCTGCTATTGAAGCGGCAGAGGAACTTAATGCACCACTCATACTGAATGTTGTAAGATCATCAATTCCTGATTTGGTTTTTCTAGGAGGATATCTTACAAACTTATGCAAGCTCTCAAAAGTACCTATTGCCATTAATCTTGACCATGGTTCAAAATATGAACATGCAATAGAAGCTATTAGGGGTGGTTTTACTTCTGTAATGGTGGATAGATCAATGCTTCCATATGGAGAAAATGTTGCCCAGGTAAAGGAGATTGTTAAAATAGCTCACGCTGTAGGTGTAAGCGTTGAAGCAGAACTTGGACATGTTGGGCAAGGTTCTGATCTACATGATGATGATGTATCTCTTTTAACAGATCCAAAACAAGCTAAAAAATTTATAGAAGATACGGGTATAGACTGTCTTGCAGTTGCGATAGGAACAGCCCATGGTGCATATAATAAAACCCCAAAGATTCATTTTGACCTTCTAGCTGAAATAAAAAAAGAAACTGGTAATTTTCCTCTAGTTTTACATGGAAGTTCAGGTACAGGAGCGGAAAATATTCGTAAGGCATGTTCTATGGGAATTAATAAGGTAAATGTGGCCAATGAATTAATGCAGGCGGCTTGTATTGAGATAACATCTGCTGATTTAAGTGGAAATGGTGCATATGATTTATGGTTTTTAGCTAAATCAGGATATAAAAACAAATTAATATCTTTAATTGACTTATATGGAAGTAAAAATAAATCTTGGATACCAGAATGTCAAGGCATAAAAACAGCTGATTACCTCTTTAGAGAGTAATATTATAATATACAACTAGCTCCCTGTGTGTATACATCTACAGGGAGCTAGTTGTGTATTACTTACAAGAAGTTGATTAGCCATATACAGAGCAATATTATAATTTTTATCTTTCAATATTTCAGGAAGTCTGTTAAAATATATACTATAATGGATAATATATAGTCGAATTAAGTAAAGTTATATAGAAAATGGAATGGTATAGTGCTTACGCTTTAAGTATAAATGCAAACACTATACTTAGAATTTGGGGGCGGGAAATGAATGATGTTTTACATGGATATAGAGAACAAATAAATAGAAAAAACCTTACTCCATTATATTCCCAATTGGAGAAGGTGATTTTAAAAGCTATAAATGATGGAGTGCTTAAAGAAGGGGATATATTACCAACTGAGTTAGAATTAGAGCATTATTTTCAGATAAGCAGGACAACAGTTAGGCAAGCAATGTCCAACCTCGTTTTAGGGGGGTATTTATACAAAGTTCAAGGGAAAGGTACATATGTACAAAAGAAAAAAATGAAATTTGATTATATGCAGGAGTCTTTTAATGATCAAGTTAAAAAGAATGGCTTAACCCCATATTCAAAGGTTATTTTCTTTGAAGTAGAAACTGTTAATCTAGATGTTGCAGAAATTATGAAGATACCAGCTGATAGCAAGGTTATAAGACTTAAAAGAATAAGATATTCTGGTGATGAACCAATTGCTTTAACTGACGCATATCTTCGTTATGATAAATGTTCCTTTATACTTGATTATGATTTTGAATACAATTCATTATTTGAAACCTTAGCAAAAAAAGAAGAATCAAGAATTGTAAGGGTTAGGAGAGTTTTGGAGGCTGTAGCTGCAGATGAAAATGATAGCAGATTATTAAAAATTAATAAAGGTTTTCCGATGCAGTATTTCATTGAGGAAGCCTATAGTAAGGACGATGTATTAATAGCTTATGGTACATTTAAATGTCGAGGTGACAGAAATCAGAGCATAGTGGAATCTAAAATTTGATTAGTATACATATGCTTCCTGTTGCCAGAACTAAAAATCAATCAAAGTTTATATAATGGAGGATAATTATGAAAGTTATAAATACAGAAAAAGCACCAGCTGCAATTGGTCCTTACTCACAAGCAATAGTATACGGAGATATATTATTTACATCAGGCCAGATACCAATAGATCCATCAAATGGACAAATCGTTGAAGGGGATATATCAATTCAGACAGAAAGAGTTATGAAGAATATAGAAGCAGTATTAGAAAGTGCTGGCACTTCATTTGAAAATGCAATTAAAACAACATGCTTTTTAAAAGACATGAATGATTTTGCGAAGTTTAATGAAGAATATGCAAAATATTTTACAAGCAAACCAGCAAGATCATGTGTTGCCGTACTAAAATTACCTAAGGATGTACTATGTGAAGTAGAAGTGATTGCTAAAATTTAAATTACAACTCATCAGACAATCCTAATAATATTATACCTAAGACAACTAAGCCAATAACAAAATATTGTTTTTTGCTTAGTTTTTCTTTGAGGAAAATTCGTGATAGAATAACTGAAACAATACTATATGAAGCAATTAAGGGGGCAACAACTATTGAGTTTCCTGCAAGGGCAAATACATAGAAAAATTGGCCACCAGTTTCAAAAAGAGCTGCAAATAATTTGTCTTTTTCTTTAAAAACTTTAAAATGTTCCTTTTTTATAATTGTTATATACAACAATGCTAGTATAGCAGCTATTAAGAATGTTAATTCATATGCAATAAGAGCATCTGCTTCAGATATAAGTTCTAATTTATCAAGGTAAAGAGCGTCAAAGAATGTACCAAGTCCATCAATAATGCAATAAAGTAAAGGGAAAATAATTGCAAGAAAACTTGTTTGATATTTCTTATCAATAATAATTCCTTTTAAAGCTCTATTAGCATCCTCTTCTTTTTTTTCATAGACACCTAAACCAATGATACCTATTGTAATAATTGCTATACTAAATACTTTAAGCCATCCTAGATTCTCCCTAAAAAACACAAACAAGAGTATGGCTGTTATAGCTCCTGAAGAGTTTTGGATAGGTGATGATATTGAAAGCTCTATGTATCTTAAACCGACATATCCAATTATCATAGATAAAATATAAAAGAATGATACTGGAAAATATCTAATTATTTGAAAGGGTGAAAAGTGAATTCCTTTAATAATCATATAAGATATAGCGTGTAATCCCATAACAAAACCAACCATAATAGTTATTTTTAAATGGCTATATTTATCATTTGGATTGGACCCTTTTTTATAAAACAAATCTGCACTGCCCCATGCAATTGTTGCAATAAGGGCGAAAATAAACCACATATTTATCATCCTCTCTTTATCATTATAAAGAATCTTGATAATTGTACATTAAAAGATTAGATTTAACAAGAGAATATTTAAAAAAGAAACAATTATAAATAATAATAAAATATGCCTACTATATGAATAAAACACATATATAGTAGGCAATGCATAAGAAAGATATGTAAAGTGCTTTGTATAAACTAAGTTAAATTATAATTTAACTTTTAGTTGGAATGTATTTTAGTATTGAGTTAGCTACACTACTAATAGGCATTGTTTGTAGAATTATTTTACCCGGTCCTGTTACAACGGTATTGAATAGACCTTCACCACCTAAGAATATATTTTTAACTCCTTTTACTGCTGTAACATCCATTTTACAGCTTTCTGTCATAGCTGCTAAATAGCCAGTATCAATAATCATAGATTGACCTGCAGCTAAATCGTACTCCATAGCATAGCCATCAATCTCGATAAAAGCTACTCCATTACCGGAAAGCTTTTGCATAATAAATCCTTCACCACCAAAGAAGCCTGCTCCTAATTTCTTTTGAAAATGTACAGATAAATCAACACCTAATTCGGAAGCAAGGAAAGCTGTTTTTTGGACAATCATACCATTGCCAGGGGAAATGTCTAAAGCACGAATAGATCCAGGGAAACTAGATGCAAAGGCAATCATACCTTCATCATCCATTGCGGTATATCTGTTTTGGAACGCTGATTCGCCAGTAAACATTCTGCCAAATGCTTTACCAACTCCACCCTCTGTTGAAGTTTGCATTTTCATATTTGGTGTCATCCAACACATAGAACCACGTTCTGTTACCAAAGATTCGCCAGCATTTACAAAACATGTTACTACTGGTAATGGTTCACCATGAATTTCATAACGCATATTAAAACCTCCTTATTTAACTCATATTTATTGCAATCATTTGCAAAAGTATTTTTTTTGTGTAAATTAATGTGTCCTATATAACAATATAAATAGTATATCAATTAATATTATTGTTAGCAAGATAAGATTATGCTATTATATATATTAAAGATGAATAATTATTATTAAAGGAGTGAGATAATAATTGAGGATTTTAGTAGATGCAGATGCATGTCCAGTAAAAAATTTAATAGAGAAAATTGCTAAGGAATTAAAAATACCAGTAATAATGTTTGTTGATACTAGCCATGTATTAAAGTCAGATTATAGTGAGATAGTAATAGTTAGTAAAGCACCTGATGCAGTTGATTTCGTATTAATAAACAATTCAGAAAAAGGTGATGTAATTGTTACTCAAGATTATGGTGTGGCTGCTATGGCTTTGGGAAAAGGGGCTTATGCAATTCATCCAAATGGGAAAGTATATACAGATTTTAATATAGATATGATGCTTGCACAAAGGCATGCGGCAAGGGTAAACCGAATGGCAGGTAACAAGCCATATAAACAACAAAAAAGACGAATAAACACAGATGACAATAATTTCTATGATAGTTTTTATGAATTATGCGAAAAGGCGTTAAATCAGCAAAAATAAAAAAAATATTTTAAATTAATATGTTAAAATTGAAAGGCTACAAAGATGAGAAAGTTATCTAGATATTTAAAGTACTTTAAAAAAGAGGTCATAATAGGACCGATTTTTAAGTTATTAGAAGCAGTATTTGAATTAATGGTTCCATTAGTAATGGCATCAATTATTGATATAGGAATAAAAAATGGTGATAAAGCTTATGTACTCCAAAAAGGAGGAGTTATTTTTTTACTCGGGCTTTGTGGATTGATATTTGCTTTAATATGCCAGTACAGTGCTGCAATAGCATCTCAGGGAGTAGGCACTAAATTAAGAAATGATTTGTTTAAGCATATAAATGAACTATCCCATGGAGAATTAGATAAAATAGGTACAAATTCACTTATAACAAGAATAACAAATGATGTAGATCAAATTCAGTTGGCAGTTGCAATGTTAATAAGATTAACAACAAGACTACCTTTTTTAATTATTGGAGCTACTATAATGGCAATGGCTTTGGATTTAAAGCTATCATTAATATTTTTAATTATAGCACCAATAGTATCATTTGTTTTATATTATGTAATGAATAAATCGATACCTTACTATAGAATAAGGCAGAAGAAGCTGGATAAATTATCATTAATTACAAGAGAGAGTTTAACAGGAGCTAGAGTTATAAGATCATTTTCAAAACAAGAAGCAGAACAAAGAAGATATGAAAATGTTAATCAAGAAGTAACTGATGTTGCCATTAAGGTTGGTAAAATATCAGCATTTTTAAATCCAGCTACTTTTGCAATATTAAATATAGCCATAATAGCTATTATATGGTTTGGTGGAATAAGAGTTGACCAAGGAATACTAACTCAAGGTCAGGTAATAGCATTTGCAAATTATATGACACAAATATCATTAGCACTCGTTGTAGTAGCACATTTAGTTATTATTTTTACTAAAGCAGGTGCATCAGCAACAAGGATTAATGAAATATTTGACACTATTCCAACAATCACTGGTGGAACTAAAGTATGTAAAAAGGGAACACCTAAATTATCATTGAAAAATGTATCCTTTTCATATCCTTCATCAGAGAAAAATGTTTTGACAAATATTAATTTAGAAGTTTATAAAGGTGAAACAATTGGAATAATTGGTGGAACTGGTTCGGGAAAATCAACACTAATTAATCTATTGCCTAGATTTTATGATGTAACAGAAGGAGAAATATTATTAGATGGAAATCCATTGTATGAATATTCATTAGAATCATTGAGAAATAAGTTCGGTATAGTTCCTCAAAAAGCAGTTCTATTTTATGGGACAATTAATTATAATTTAAGATGGTCGAAAGAAGATGCTAATGATAAAGAAATAATAAGGGCAGTGGAAATTGCACAAGCAAAAGAATTTATAGATAAATTACCTGCAAAATTTGAGGCAATTGTAATGCAAGGAGGCAAAAACTTTTCTGGAGGACAAAGACAAAGACTTACTATTGCTAGAGCTTTAGTAGGTAAACCAGAGATTTTAATATTTGATGATAGTTCGAGCGCACTTGATTATGCAACCGATGCAAATTTAAGGAAAGCATTAAAAGAGCAATGCAAGGATGCTACAATATTTATGGTCTCACAACGAGCTAATTCAATTAAGCAGGCTGATAAAATTATTGTATTAGATGAGGGATTAGTAGTAGGAATGGGCAAGCATGATGAACTACTAGAATCCTGTGATGTTTATAAAGAAATTTGTCTGTCACAGCTAAGTGAAAAAGAACTTGAAGAAGGGAAAGATAATGAAAATAACTAATGACGATACTTCTATTCTTAGGAGAATCTTAACATATGCAAAACCATATAGAATATATTTAATATTTGCATTGATTTGTGCATTAATAAGCGTGAACTTATCATTGTTATCACCAGTTCTAATAGGTGAGGCTGTTGATTATATTATAGGACCGCATGATGTAAATTTCGCTAAGATTGCAAATATATTATTATATTTATTGTTAGCAATAATATTTAGTGCATTATTCCAGTGGCTTATGACATTCTGTACTAATAAGATTGCTTTTGGTACAATTAAAGACTTAAGAACTCAATTAAATGAGAAGCTAAATAAAGTGCCACTAAAATATATTGATGGAACTTCACATGGTAATATTATAAATAGTGTAGTTAATGATGTGGAGATTATTTCGGATGGTTTATTGCAGGGATTTGCACAGCTATTTACAGGGCTTATTACTATATTAGGGACAATAATATTTATGATTAGTATAAACCTAAGCATAGCTATAGTAGTAATGGTATTGACACCCTTATCCTTGTTTGTTGCTGCATTTATTTCTAGTAAAACACATCGTACTTTTACAGAACAATCGCATATACGAGGCGAACTAACTGGTTATATTGAAGAAATGTTAGGTAATCAAAAGACTATTAAGACATTTAATTATGAGAAACGAGCTATTAATAATTTTAAAGAAATAAATGATAGGCTATATGAATGTGGTGTTAAATCCCAATTTTATTCATCAATTACTAACCCGAGTACAAGGTTTGTAAATGGTATTGTATACGTTACTGTAGGCGTTGTTGGAGCGTTTTTCTCAATAAGTGGTAAGATTACAATAGGTAGATTATCAAGCTTTTTAGCGTATGCCAACCAATATACTAAACCCTTTAATGAAATTTCAGGTGTTATAACTGAATTACAGTCAGCATTTGCTTCGGCTAAAAGGGTGTTTTCAATTATTGATGAAGAAGTCGAAATATCAGATGAAGGCTTGATTGAGAGAGTCGATTTTAATGGAATTATTGAAATCGAAGATCTGGCATTTTCATATAATAAAGAACAAGAATTGCTAGAAGGGCTCAATTTAGAAGTTGAGGCTGGGCAAAAGATTGCAATTGTAGGACCTACAGGTTGTGGTAAGACGACAATTATTAATCTACTAATGAGATTCTATGATGTGGATAAAGGTAGTATAAAAGTTAGCGGTGTGGATATTAATAAGATGAAGAGAAGTACATTACGGAAAATGTATGGAATGGTCTTGCAAGAAACATGGTTATTTAATGGAACAGTATGGGATAATATAGCTTATGGAAAAGAGGGTGCTAGCAAAGAAGAAATAATTGAGGCAGCTAAAGCGGCACATGCAGATGGTTTTATACAAAGGTTACCAGAAGGTTATGATACAGTTTTATCTGGTGAAGGTGGGAATATATCACAGGGCCAAAAACAATTATTATGTATAGCAAGAGTTATGTTGACTAAGCCACCAATGCTTATATTAGATGAGGCTACAAGTAATATTGATACAAGAACAGAGATAAGAATTCAAAAAGCATTTGCAAAGTTAATGGAAGGGCGAACAAGCTTTATTGTAGCACATAGATTATCTACGATTAAGGAATCAGATATAATATTAGTAATGAAAGATGGGCAGATTATAGAACAAGGGAATCATGAATATCTACTTTTAAAGAAGGGTTTTTATGCGGATTTATATAATAGTCAATTTGCAGTTGTATAAATGGGGGAGCTAATATTAGCTCTCTTATTTGTTAAAAATTGCACGAACATGTGTACGAAAATTATTGCAAACTAATATTTCCTATGTTATAATTTGAATATGAAAATACAAGCGGAGGTTACATTATGGATAAATTTAAATTAGTATCTGAGTTTTTGCCTACAGGGGATCAACCAGAGGCAATAGAAGAGCTTGTAGAAGGATTTAAATCAGGTAATCAATGCCAAACACTCTTGGGCGTTACAGGTTCAGGCAAGACATTTACTATGGCAAATGTTATACAAAAGATAAATAAACCAACGCTTATAATTGCTCATAACAAGACTTTAGCAGCACAACTATATGGAGAATTTAAAGAATTCTTTCCTGAAAATGCTGTTGAATATTTTGTATCATATTATGACTATTATCAACCAGAGGCATATGTGCCTTCAACAGATACCTATATTGAGAAAGATTCTGCAATAAATGAAGAGATAGATAAATTAAGACACTCTGCTACGGCATCTCTTACAGAAAGAGAAGATGTTATTGTCATTGCAAGTGTTTCGTGTATATATGGATTGGGTAGCCCTATTGATTATCAAAATATGGTTTTATCATTAAGGCCAGGCATGATACGAGATAGAGATGATGTTTTGCGTAAATTGATTGATATTCAATATAATAGAAATGATATGGATTTTAAAAGGGGAACATTTAGAGTTAGGGGAGATGTTGTAGAGGTTTTTCCTGCATCATCTGGTGAATCTGCAATTAGAGTAGAGTTTTTTGGGGATGAAATAGAGAGAATATTAGAAATAGATATTTTAACAGGAGAGATAAAATCTAGCTTAGACCATATGGTTATATTCCCAGCATCACATTATGTCGTTGAACAGGACAAATTAGAGAATGCTATTGAAAATATCGAAGTAGAATTAGAAGAGAGAATAAAGTACTTTAATAGTGAAGATAAATTATTAGAAGCACAAAGAATATCAGAGCGAACTAATTTTGATATAGAGATGTTAAAAGAAACTGGATTTTGTTCAGGAGTTGAAAACTACTCAAGGCATTTAACAGGATTAGGAGAAGGTTTGCCACCACATACATTGATGGATTATTTTCCTGATGATTTTATGATTATCGTTGATGAATCCCATATGACAATACCACAAATAAGGGGTATGTATGCAGGAGATAGATCTAGGAAGACTACACTTGTGAACTATGGCTTTAGATTGCCATCTGCCCTAGATAATCGGCCTCTTAATTTTCAAGAATTTGAAGAAAAAATTAGTCAAATATTATTTGTTTCTGCTACGCCATCAGTTTATGAAATAGAACATGAGCAATTAAGAGCAGAGCAAGTTTTGCGTCCTACAGGGTTATTGGATCCTGAGATATCTGTTAGACCGGTAGAGGGTCAGATTGATGATTTACTAGGAGAAATTAATAAAGAAATCGATAAGAAGAGTAAGGTTCTAATTACAACACTTACTAAGAGAATGGCTGAGGATTTAACTAATTATTTAAGAGAGGTAGGAATTAGAATTAAGTATCTGCATTCAGATATTGATACTCTAGAAAGAGCTGAGATTATCAGAGATATGAGGCTGGATTTGTTTGATGTATTAGTTGGAATAAACTTGCTGCGTGAGGGTCTTGATATACCTGAAATAGGTTTAGTTGCTATATTAGATGCGGATAAAGAAGGATTCCTACGTTCTGAAACTGCTCTAATACAGACAGTAGGTAGAGCTGCCCGCAACTCAGAGGGTAGAGTTATTATGTATGCGGGTAAAGAAACAGACTCAATGAAACGTGCTATTTCTGAGACATATAGGAGGCGTAAGATTCAAAATGCTTATAATGAAGCAAATGGAATCACACCTATAAGCATACAAA
Organism: Clostridiales bacterium; assembly: GCA_012837865.1. GTDB lineage: Bacteria > Bacillota > Clostridia > Lachnospirales > Lachnospiraceae > Mobilitalea. The sequence goes on from DUQJ01000070.1 coordinate 35,859, forward strand.
AGAAAGTTAGAGACTTGATAAGTATATCCAAAAGAGTAGATAAAGAAATATATAGGATGGACAAGGATGTTGAATCAATGTCAAAGAAAGAATTAGAGATATTAGCCAGGAAGATAACAAAAGAGATGCATACTGCAGCAGCTGAATTGAATTTTGAACTTGCAGCACAACTTAGAGATAGAATGATTGAAATTAAACAGGAGATTAATAATATGTAGTTATTAAAAACTACATGTTAATTAGAAAGTAACAGGAGTATATATGTCAGAAAAAAAATACATTAAAATACGTGGTGCAAAAGAAAATAATTTAAAGAATATAGATATAAATATACCAAGGGATGAATTTGTTGTATTAACAGGCTTAAGTGGATCTGGTAAATCCTCATTAGCATTTGATACTATTTATGCTGAAGGGCAAAGAAGATATATGGAATCCTTATCATCTTATGCAAGACAATTCTTAGGGCAGATGGAGAAACCAGATGTAGAGAGTATAGAAGGCCTTTCTCCAGCGATTTCTATAGATCAGAAATCAACTAATAGAAATCCAAGATCGACGGTTGGAACAGTTACTGAAATATATGATTATTTTAGATTATTATATGCAAGAATAGGTATACCACATTGTCCAGATTGTGGTAAAGAGATTAAGAAACAGACTATTGATCAAATGGTAGATGAGATAATGCTATTACCGGATAGAACAAAGGTGCAAATACTAGCTCCTGTTGTTAGAGGCCGAAAAGGTCAACATGTTAAACTTCTTGAACAGGCAAAAAGGAGCGGCTATGTAAGAGTTCGTGTGGATGGTAATGTATACGAACTTTCAGAAGAAATTAGTTTAGAAAAAAATAAAAAACATAATATCGAAATTGTAATTGATAGACTCGTTATTAAAGAAGGTATAGAACAAAGGTTAGCGGACTCTATAGAAATGGCTTTGAAATTAGCAGATGGTTTATTAATTCTAGATGTTATAGATGGTGAACCAATTCAATTTAGTCAGAACTTTTCTTGTGTTGATTGTGGAATCAGTATAGAAGAAATAGAACCAAGAATATTCTCATTTAACAATCCATTTGGCGCTTGTGCTCAATGCCATGGTATTGGTATTAAAATGGAATTTGAGGAAGATTTAATAATTCCTGATAAAGATTTAAGTATATCAGAAGGTGCTATAGCTGTGCTTGGCTGGCAATCGGCTGTTGATAAAAGCAGTTATACTGGGTCAATATTAGATGCATTAGCTAAAGAATATAAATTTGATTTAGATACGCCTTATAAAGATTTAAATGAAAAAGCTAAGAATATAATTATTTATGGAACTAATGGGAAGAAAGTAAAGGTTTATTATAAAGGTCAAAGAGGCGAAGGAATATATGATGTTGCATTTGAAGGTTTAATCAAGAATGTTGAAAGACGATATAGAGAAACGGGTTCTGATACTATAAAACAAGAATATGAAACATTTATGAGAACGACTCCTTGTAAATCTTGCTCGGGTCAAAGGCTTAGAAAAGAATCATTAGCAGTTACAGTTGGCGGTAAAAACATAGCAGAGGTTACTGAATATCCAATACATTATCTTGCAGAGTTTATGAAAAATCTAGACTTGTCGAGTATGCAATTAAAAATTGGTGATTTAGTACTTAAAGAAATTAATGCAAGAATAGGCTTCTTAATAAATGTAGGATTAGAATATCTAACACTATCAAGAGCCACAGGGACACTATCAGGTGGTGAAGCCCAAAGAATAAGATTGGCAACTCAGATTGGTTCTGGTCTTGTTGGAGTAGTATATATATTAGATGAACCAAGTATCGGGTTGCATCAAAGAGATAATGGCAAGCTATTATCTGCATTAACTAAATTAAAAGACTTAGGCAATACATTAATTGTAGTTGAACATGATGAGGATACTATGCATGTAGCAGACCATATAATTGATATAGGGCCAGGAGCAGGAGAACATGGTGGAGAGGTTGTTGCAGAAGGAACTGTAGATGAAATTATAGCTAATGAGAATTCTATAACAGGAGCATATTTATCTGGTAGAATTGCAATACCAATACCTAAAGAAAGAAGGAAACCTAGTGGCTATCTTGAGATCAAAGGTGCTAGAGAGAATAACCTTAAAAATATTAATGTAGATATTCCACTTGGCGTAATGACTTGTGTTACTGGAGTATCTGGATCAGGCAAAAGTTCCTTAGTGAGAGAAATTTTATATAAAAGATTAGCAAAAGATCTAAATAGAGCAAGAATTATACCTGGTTTGCATAAAGATATAATAGGAACAGAGCAATTAGATAAAGTAATCAATATTGATCAATCACCTATTGGAAGAACACCAAGATCAAATCCAGCAACATATACGGGAGTCTTTGATTTTATAAGAGATTTATTTGCTTCTACTCCAGATGCAAAGATGCGTGGATATGCTAAAGGTAGATTTAGTTTTAATGTCAAAGGTGGAAGATGTGAGGCCTGTAATGGTGATGGATTACTAAAGATTGAGATGAACTTTCTTCCTGATGTATATGTCCCATGTGAAGTGTGCAATGGTAAAAGGTATAATAGAGAAACACTAGAGGTAAAATATAAAGGCAAGAATATATACGATATATTAAATATGACGGTAGAAGAAGCTACGAAATTCTTTGAAAATGTTCCTACAGTAATGAGAAAATTAAAAACACTAAATGATGTAGGTATGTCATATATTAAATTAGGCCATCCATCTACATCACTTTCAGGCGGAGAAGCACAGAGAATCAAACTAGCTACTGAATTAAGCAAGCGGAGTACGGGAAAAACAATATATATATTAGATGAACCTACAACAGGATTACATTTTGCAGATGTTCATAAATTAATAGAGATATTAAGACAGTTTTCAGAAACGGGAAATACGGTTGTAGTAATTGAACATAATTTAGATGTAATTAAAACAGCAGATTATATAATAGATATAGGCCCTGAGGGTGGAGATAAAGGGGGGAATATTGTTACACATGGTACGCCTGAAGAGGTAGCTAAAGTTAAAAAGTCCTATACAGGAGAATATATTAAAAAACATTTAAAACAAAAGAGATAAATAATGATAGGAGTACCAAATGAAAAATAATTTTTTTGCTATGATGTCAAGAATGAAATTAATTGAGAGATGGTCATTGATGCGTAATTCGAGTGCAGAAAATATTAGTGAACATTCTCTAGAGGTAAGTATAATTGCCCATGCCCTAGCTATAATTAGTAATGAAAGATTGGGCAACAACTATAATGCTGAAAGAGTCGCTTTAATGGCAATATATCATGATGCAACAGAAATAATTACAGGAGATATGCCGACTCCAATAAAATATTATAATTCTGATATACAAGATGCATTTAAAGCAATTGAAAATGTTACGGCTACAAAACTACTTCAAATGTTACCGGAGGATATGAGAAAACATTATGAGTTAATATTCTTTCCAAAAGAAGAAGAAGGATATTTATTGGTATTAGTAAAGGCAGCAGATAAATTATCGGCGCTTATTAAATGTATAGAAGAGAGAAAGGCAGGAAACACCGAGTTTAAAAGTGCGGAGATATCCATAAGAAAGATATTAGAAGAAATGGATTTGCCAGAATTGAAGATATTTATGGAAGAGTTTTTACCATCTTATGAGAAAACATTAGACGAACTAAATATTTAAACTTGCAAGAAAGGCTATATTATATTACAATGTTTTTGTATTATAAAATATTTTGGAGCGTGTAAATTTATTAAAAAGAATTCAATGGAGGGTTTAAAATGCAAGAACAAAAATTTGATCCACACAAATCATCTCTAGGGGGGATGGATGCAAACACTATGGCTTTATTATGCTATTTGGCAACAGCTATAATATCTTTTATACCAGTGGTTAAGAATGTTTCATGGTTAGCACCATTATTAATATTCTTCTTGGAAAAAGAAAGTTTCTTTGTTAGATTTCATGCAATGCAAGCTTTTGCGCTTAATCTAATAGGATCAATTGTTGGGCTTATAATGCTATTTGTATTAACTGCAATGGCAGTGACTGCAACAGTGAATCCACTGGGAGTCCTTGCAGGGGCGGGCATTGTAGGATTTATAGGTCTAGCAATTAGTATAATAATATTAGTGTTTTCTATAATGGCAATGGTAAATGCAAATAAATACATATTATACAAGATACCTGTAGTTGGTAAGTTATCAGATAAACTTATTGCAATGTTTTCAAGCAAAAAGTAATAAAGAAATGAAAAGGGAATAAAAAGAAATAAAAAAACGGATTGATTTATATCCGTTTTTTTGAATAAAACATATAGACTTAGCAATAAATATAAAGTCATACTTGCAATATGCAGGGGAATGGTTGATAATATTTCTTGCATAATACATTTATGAAGGGAATTGAGAATCTATGGAACAATACAGTGGAAATCAAATTGTAGTTTTAGAAGGCCTTGAAGCGGTAAGGAAACGTCCTAGTATGTATATAGGAAGTACAGGTTCTAGAGGCTTGCATCACCTGGTATGGGAAATTCTGGATAACGGCATAGATGAACACTTGGCAGGTTTTTGTAGTCAAGTGGATATTGTATTGCAAAAGGATGGTGGAGTTTCAATTAGTGATAATGGTCGAGGAGTACCTATAGATCTACATCCGACAAAGAAGATTCCAACTGTTAGAGTTGTATATACGACACTTCATGCTGGAGGTAAATTCACAGGAACAGTTTATAAAGTATCAGGTGGACTTCATGGTGTTGGTGCATCAGTTGTGAATGCTTTATCTAAGCATATGATAATAGAAATTAAAAGAGATGGCAAAATATATAGGGATGAGTATGTTGATGGTGGACATCCTATAACAAAACTTGAGAATGGTGAATTACCTGTAGTAGGGAAATGTAACAAATCAGATACAGGGACAAGGGTAACTTTTTATCCAGATGATAGTATATTTGAAACAGTTGAATTTAAATTAGAAACAATACAAAAGAAATTAAAAGAGATATCTTTCTTAAATAAAAATCTAATTGTAAACTTTGAAGATGAAAAAACAGGATATAAGAAAACATATCAAGAAAAGGATGGAATTAAGAGGTTTGTATCATATATTGCAAGAGATATGAAGCATATACATGATGAACCTATTTATATAGAAGGAAGCAGTGGTGATATTGAAGTAGAAATAGCATTTCAATATACAGACAATTATTCAGAACAAATAAATTCATATTGTAACTGTATAAATGTAGTTGATGGTGGCACATTAGTAACTGGTTTTAAAATGGCACTAACAAGAGTAATGAACCAGTATGCAAGAGAGCTTAATGTATTAAAAGAAAAAGATGATAATTTTGACGGAAGAGATATAAGAAACGGCCTAATTGCTATTATTGCAATTAAACACCCTGATCCACAGTTTGAAGGACAGACTAAGACAAAGCTTGGGAATGCAGATGCTAAAACAGCAGTAGAAGATGTATTTAATTTAAAGGCACAATTATATTTTGATAAAAATATAGAAGTGTTAAAGGCTATATTAGATAATTCTATGCAGTCTTATAATGCAAGAAAAGCAAGTGATAAGGCTAGGACAGCAGTATTAAAACAGATTAATACATTTGATACAATAAGTAAGCTAGCATCTTGTTCATCAAAAAAAGCTGAGGAATGTGAAGTATATATTGTCGAAGGTGATTCAGCGGGCGGAACAGTAAAGACAGCTAGAAATAGAAAAACTCAGGCAGTCCTTCCTTTAAGAGGAAAAATTCTAAATGTTGAAAAAGCTACTTTAGATAAAATACTTTTAAATAATGAAATAAAATCAATGATTGCATCTTTTGGATGTGGAATTGGTGATGAATTTGATATTAGTAAGCTTAGATTTGATAAAATAATTATATTAACAGATGCTGATGTAGATGGATCACATATTAGCACGCTTTTATTGACCTTTTTCTATAGATTTATGCCAGAGTTAATTATGGAAGGTAAGATATATAAAGGCCTACCACCATTATATAGAGTTAAATATACATCAAAGGGCAAAAAGAAGCCTATATCACAGTATTTATATGATGATTATGAATTACAACAATTTAGAAAAGATGAAAATAATAAAATAATATCCCTACAACGCTACAAAGGTCTTGGAGAAATGGATGCCAATCAATTATGGGATACGACTTTGAACCCTGAGACTAGAACATTAGCAAGAATTCTAATAAGTGATAAAATAGAAGCGGATGAAGTAACAACAACATTAATGAGTAGTAATGTTCCGCCAAGGCGAAGTTTTATAATGGAAGAAGCTAAGTATGCTAAATTAGATATTTAATAAGGGGGATTAAATTTGAAAAAAATTAAAGAACAAATAATTCAAATAGATTATGCAGAAGAAATGAAAAACAGTTATAGAGATTATGCTATGAGTGTAATTGTATCAAGAGCCTTACCGGATGTTAGAGATGGATTAAAACCAGTTCAAAGAAGAATATTGTTCTCTATGCTTGAATTAGGATTAGATCCAAACAAACCACATAGAAAATCAGCGCGTATAGTTGGAGATACTATGGGTAAATATCACCCACACGGAGACAGCTCAATATATGAAGCATTAGTTAGAATGTCAGAAGATTATTCCTTGCAGGTTCCACTAGTAGATGGACATGGTAACTTTGGTTCGATTGATGGAGATGGAGCAGCTGCTATGCGTTATACAGAGGCTAGGCTATCAATTGCAGCGATGGCTTTGCTGGATCATTTGGAAAAAGGGCTTATAGACTTTAGACCTAACTTTGATGACAGTGAAAAAGAGCCAATTGTACTTCCGGCTATGATACCAAATCTGCTGATTAATGGCACAACCGGTATAGCAGTAGGAATGGCTACTAATATACCACCACATAA
>DUQJ01000071.1 GCA_012837865.1 Clostridiales bacterium
GTTTTACTAATAAAATAATTAATAACTATAACTATTATGGTTAAACATGCTTTAACTATAAAATTATTATATTTCAAATAATCTATAAATATAAACATACCAAACTGTTCAAATATAAAAGATATTAGTCTAGCCAGAAAAAACTTTACAACTTTAATGGAACTTTTTTTATTACTAATATATCTGGCTTTAAAAACAATTATATTGTTTACAAGATATGCAAATGTAACAGCCACAATCCAAGCAATAGCATTTGAATTAAGATTAGATATATATAATAAATTAAACATAATAATATAAGTTAAATAGTTTACAGCAGTAGTCATTACACCTGCAATACCATATTTTATAATCTCTTCATTTGTACCTCTTTTAAAGATTTTCATTTGTTATTTCACCTAATATTATTTGTTAAAGAATTTATTAAATGGTTCTTTTTTATTTAAAGCTTCTGTTATTGTAGTCATTTTTTTTGTATCACCAATTAATATCGTACCTATAAATTTATCATCAACAAAATAATACTTTTCTAGTTGTTTTTTATTTTTATCAAATATTTCTATATATTTATAATTTAAATCTGGATTTTTCCCATTATCACCTGCTGAAAATAAGCTTGTATTCATTCCTTCAAATGTTAGTGTTGGAGCAACTAAGGAGTATTTGATATTATCACCAGCTGCATTGGCACCAGCTATTTTACCCATATCCATAGCTTCAGGCCATATACCATAATTAATAGATTCAAATTCAGCACAATCACCACATGCATAAATATATTTATCATTGGTTTCCATTTTATCATTTACAATAATTGCTCTATTGGTTTCAATTCCAGCTTCTTTAGCAATATTAATATTGGCTCTGATGCCACATGATATAATAACAAGTTCGGCAGGGTATTCCTCTCCAGTATCTAATTTAACTGACTCTACTGATTCATTTCCACTTATCTCGATAATATTTGCATTAACTTTAAAATCAATCCCCGCCGAAGTAATTATATTAGATAAAATTTCTCCTGCCATATCATCCAATTGTCTAACCATTAACTTGTCTGCGATCTCTAGAACAGTAACCTTAGCATTTTTACTTAATTCCCAAGCAGCTTCTAATCCTAATACCCCTCCACCTATAACCACAACATTCTTTGCAGTCTTCATCTCTTCTCTTACTTTTAATACATCGGATATATCCCTTATAGCTATTACACCTGATTTATCTGCGCCTTTAAATGGTGGAATAAAACACTTCGCACCTAGAGCATAAATGCATTTATCATATTTCATAGTATTTCCATCAATAAATTCAATCGATTTTTCTTCTTTATTAATTTTTTTAATTTTCATATCTAGAATGTTATTAATATTATTTTGCTCATACCATTCTTTATCATATATTAAAATATCATCTACCCTTTCTAAAGAGCTAAGGGTTTTAGTTAATAATGGTCTATTATATCCATATACACTTTCTTTAGAAATTAAAGTTATTTTACAAGTAGAGTTTCGTTCTCGTATCGCTTCTGCAGCTGAAATTCCTGCTATTCCATTCCCAAGTATTATAAAAGATTCATCTGTATCCTTTTTATAGGAAACAGCTTCTTCCTCATATGGAATAAAATATTCACGCCCCACTCCACATACTGGGCAAATATCAATATCTTCATCAAATATTGCTCCACACACTATACATTTAACAAGTTTCTTATTGCCTTTACTAGATACAACTTGCTTATCATTATTGTTTTTCATACGATAGTTCTCCTTTTGTACAAACTTTTATTCTTTAACATATTATACATTATATTTAAAGATTATCCAAATGAATATTATTTAAACAAATTTTACTCAAAATATTCTCGCAATTTTTTCAAGGCCTTCTTTTCAATCCTACTTACATAGCTCCTGGATATCTCTAAATTACCTGCAATTTCTCTTTGTGTAACTTCATTTTTATTATTTAATCCATACCTTAAACTAATTATTTCTTTTTCCCTATCAGTTAGTGCTTCCCCTATTATTTTATATAACTTCTCAACATTCTCATCTAAAATCAAATCATCAATAACATTGTTTTCTTTTTCTTCAATTATATCTAACAAATTAATTTCATTTCCCTCCTTATCTGCACCTATAGGATCATACAAATATACTTCTTTGGAGATTTTTTTATTAGATCTTAACATCATTAATAATTCGTTTTCTATACATCTAGATGCATAGGTAGCCAATCTAACTTTTTTACTATTATCAAAGGTATCAATAGCCTTTATTAGTCCTATTGTTCCTATTGATATTAAATCATCTGTTTCTTTATCTACTAAGGAATATTTCTTAACTATATGTGCCACTAATCTAAGATTATGAACGATTAATGTCCCCCTAGCCTCTTCATCTCCCTCTTTACATTTTATAAGACAATCTCTTTCATCATTAGCACTTAAGGGTTGCGGAAATGATTTCACAAGATAAGCACCTCTACAATAAGTATCATTATCAGTTTATGTTATCTATTAAAATAATGTGCCTTTCCCACTCAAATAAGGACGCAAGGACATCAAAACCTATTATTTAATTCGAAAAAGACGGAGTTTTATTCTCTCCGTCTTAAAATATCATAATGATTTAATTGTACACCAAGGTCAATATATATCTTTTGCATCGGATGTGGGCAACTATCCATATCTATCCCATTTTCATCTACAATCCTTAATACCTTAACTTCTATGGCTTCCTTATCTGGCTTCATTACTTCTAATCTTTCACCAATTGAAAACTTATTTTTTTGTACTAATCCATACAGTCCATCTTTAATATCATCTTCAATTTGTCCCATATAAGTGTATGGTTTCTCATATGTATTATTATCATATATTTGACCTTCATGGGTTGGTTTATCAAAGAAAAAACCTGTAGAATATTGTCGATGAATAGATCTTTTTATTTCATCTAAGTATATATCTTTATTTTTATTATAAATATTTGAATCTTCAAAAAACTCATCTATTGCTTTTCTATATGTTCTTGCTACGGTTGCAACATATAAAGCGTTTTTCATTCTACCTTCAATTTTAAAACTATTAATACCTGCTTTTACTAACTCAGGTATATATTCTATCATACACAAGTCTTTTGCATTAAATATATATGTTCCTCTTTCATTTTCTTCTATAGGCAAATATTCACCGGGTCTTGTTTCTTCCACAATGTGATATTTCCAGCGGCATGAATGAGTACATGCACCTTTATTGGCATCACGTCCTGTGAAATAATTACTTAATAAGCATCTTCCGGAATAAGCTATGCACATTGCACCATGTACAAATGTTTCTATTTCCATATCACTAGGGATATTCATTCTTAATTGAGTTAATTCTTCTAAAGATAATTCCCTTGCAGATACAACTCTTTTAGCACCTAATCGATGCCAAAATTTATAGGTCTCATAATTTGTATTATTTGCTTGAGTGCTTATATGTATCTCTATCTCCGGAATAACTTCTTTTGCAATATTAAAGACACCCGGATCTGATATTATTATTGCATCTGGTTTATCAGCAGCAAAACTCTTCAAATCATTAAAATACTTTTTAATACCAAGAAGATCATCATTATGAGCTGTTATATTAGCTGTTACATAAACTTTCTTTCCATGATTATGAGCAAATCTAATGCCTTCTTTCATTTTTTCTAGAGTGAAGTTTTTAGCCTTAGCCCTTAATCCATACATATCTCCACCAATATAAACAGCATCAGCACCATATAAAACTGCTATTTTTAATACTTCTAAGTCACCTGCTGGTATTAGTAATTCTGGTTTTATTATATCTAATTTCATTTTATCACTCTTTCTAATTCCTATTACTTATCGCAACTCCGTCCCCTACAGGCAGTATAATGGTTTCCAATTCATCTATATGTTTTATAGCATATAAATATTCTCTCATTCTATTATGAATTGTTCTATCTCTTCTTGTTATACTATATCTTGATTGCGTTACAGTACCATCTTGTAATACATTATCCGTAAGTAATACTGCATCTTGTTGTAATAGTTCTATTAACATTGGCAGGAAATTCATATATTGTGCCTTGGCAGCATCTAGAAATATAAAGTCAAATTTAATTTTATTATCTACAAGATCATTTAAAACCTCAAATGCATCGGCTTTTATTAATTTGATTTTATCCCTTTTTGGATAAATATTATTTTTAAAATTAACTTCTGCTTCTTTATAGCGTTTTATACTTTTTTCTATTGTTGTAATTTTAGTATTATCACCTGTATTTTCACTCATAAAGAGGGCAGAAAAGCCTATAGCTGTCCCGACCTCTAATATGTTTTTTGGTTTATAAATTTTTAATAAATACTTCAATAAATTTTGAGTGTCCTTTTTAATAATTGGTATTTTATTTTTTATTGCCTCATTTTCAAGATTAATTAACTGTTTTGAAATATCTTTATTTAATGAGTTTATATATGAAGTAATTCTTCCATCTACTATCATCATCTTATCCTAGCTTTCAATTATCAATGTCTTCATGAACAATAGATGCTGAATAATTAGTTATATTATCAAGTATTTGTTCATAAGTCATAGATGTATTTAATCTGTATGTTCCTGGCAGAATATTAGCTTTTTGTAATTTTGCTTTTATAAGGAAGGGGTTTTTATCAACGATTAATCTATTAATTTCTAATTTCTTAGAAATATCCATCGAGGATTCACCTTTATTTATTTGGAATAATATATCCCTACCAGGCGCTTGTTCTACTGATACATCACCATATATTTGATAAGTAAATGTATATGCCTGTCTACTTACTGATATTATAGCTGTTGCAATTAGGATATAAAATAAAACATTTAATACGAACCTAAATACAGAGCCTATTATTCTAAATGCAATTTTTGATGAAGTAGATTTTGTTTCCATTTTACGCCTCACATTGTTTTAGTGTATTTCCATGATTATCGGTAATATCATTGGATTTCTTTTAGTTTTTTTCCATATGAAATCACTTAGAGCATCTTTAGTAACCGCTTTGATTTTGCCCCATTCCATGTTGTTTGAATTCATGCATTTGTCCAATGCTTTTTCTACTACTAATCTTGCTTCTTCCATTAAATTTTCAGATTCTCTAACATATACAAAACCCCTAGATACAATATCAGGTCCAGATAAAATATTGTTAGTATGTTTCTCTAATGTAATTACAACTATTATTAGTCCGTTTTCAGATAAATGTTGCCTATCCCTTAAAACAATATTTCCAACATCACCAACACCTAAACCATCAACAAAAATACCTTGTGCCTGTACTTTACCAGTAACAACTGCCTGTTCTTGATTAAGCGTTAGAACATCACCTGATGAAATAATTTTAATATTTTCTTTTGGTATCCCTATTAGTTCAGCTAATTCACCATGTTTAGTTAAATGTTTATATTCACCATGAACTGGTACTGCATATTTAGGTTTTGTTAATGCATATATAAGTTTAATCTCTTCTTGACATGCGTGGCCAGATACATGCGTATCCTCGTAAATAACTTTAGCGCCTTTCATGGATAATTCATTAATTACCTTTGAAACAGCTTTTTCATTACCAGGGATTGGAGTTGAACTTAAAATAACAACATCTCCTGGCTTAATTGACACTTTTCTATGAATCGATGCAGCCATTCTTGATAATGCTGCCATTGATTCTCCTTGGCTACCAGTAGTGATTAATAAGAGTTGTTCATCAGTATAGTTTTTCATTGTTGCTACATCAATTATCATGTTTTCTGGAATGTCCAAATAACCTAACTCTTGGGCAATTCTAACGATATTAACCATACTTCGACCTTCAATAACTACTTTTCTATCAAATTTCTTAGCCGAGTTTATGATTTGTTGAACCCTATCAACATTAGAAGCGAAGGTTGCAACAATAATTCTTTTCTTAGAATGATCTGTAAAAATATTATCAAAATTTTTGCCTACAGAACTTTCTGACATAGTATAACCAGGTCGTTCTGCATTTGTACTATCACATAATAATGCTAAAACACCTTTTTTACCTATTTCAGCAATTCTTTGCAAATCAATTACCCCACCAAATACTGGTGTGTAATCTATTTTAAAATCGCCTGTATGAAATATTGTACCTGCAGGTGTATAAATTGCAAGCGCTGAAGCATCAGCTATGCTATGATTTGTTCTTATAAATTCTATTCTAAAGCAACCTAAATTAATTGATTGTCCATGACTAACTACTTTTCTTTTGGTAGCCTTTAATAAATTATGTTCTTTTAATTTATTTTCTATTATTCCTATAGTAAGTTTTGTTGCATAAATAGGTACATTCACATCCCTTAATACATATGGTAGTGAACCTATATGGTCTTCATGACCATGAGTTATAACAAAACCTTTTACTTTGCTAAGATTATCCTTCAAATAAGTTACATCAGGTATTACTAGATCTATTCCTAACATATCATCTTCAGGGAAAGACAGGCCACAATCTACAACAATTATAGTGTCTTGATATTCTATTGCTGTTATATTCATACCTATTTTTTCTAGTCCACCTAAAGGAATGATTTTTACACCCTCTATTTCATTTAGCTTTGTGTCTTTTGCTATATCTACAACCGTTTCTTTTATTTCATTTTTATCATTGTTTTTTTGTGGGGCCCTTTTTATATATTTTTTATATACAGGGTTCTTCTTTATAACCGCTGTTTTTGTATTATTAATTTTGATATTCTGTTTCTCCTTTTGATTTTCATTTTGTTTCACATTTTGTTTCGTATTTTCTTTCGTGTTTTGTTTCATATTTTGATTCTCATTTTCTTTCTGATTTTGTTTCATGTTCTGATTTTCATTTTGTTTCATACTTTCTTTCTCATTTTCTTTCTCATTTTCTTTCAATTATTGCACCTCCAATGGTTTTTATGTAATGTTTCTATCCATTAATTAAGTGCATGATTTGCATTAGATTTTTAATCTGCATTATTCCTACATTTTCTGCAACGTCCAAATAATTTAACTTCATGGTCCTCAACCTTAAACCCTATAGAAGAAAATATTTTATTTTCGAGGTTCTCTAATAAATCATCTTGAAACGAAGAAATACTTCCACATTCAAGACATATTAGATGGTGATGTCTATGAGCTTTATCACGATCCTTATCTCCAATTTCATATCGCACATATCCATCTTCTAAATTCAATTTTTCAACAAGATTTAAATCAGTTAATAATAATATGGTTCTGTAAACAGTAGCTAGTCCAATATCTGGGTAGTCTTCTTTTACATAATCATAAATCTCATCCACTGTTAAATGCTCATTAGGCCTGGTATTTAACACCTGTAGAATAGCTATTCTTTGATTAGTCACTTTTAAGCCATGTTCTCTTAATAATACTTTAAATTTATCCTGAGTTTCTGGCATATTATCACCTTTCCATCTAATTTACATGCAATTAATATAATTCAATATCATCATTAAGTTCTTTAAATAAATTGCCTATTAAAATCATTTCGTTTTCATCTTCTAAAATTTCATAAACAGCTTCTTCATATTCATTTCTTGAAACTTCTTTTAATATAAGAGCTGTATCGTATTCTTCATCATCATTATCATCTTCTTCTATAAAATCTAAAGGGCATACTAACAAATATTCTTTCCCTACTAATTTAGTTCTTTCTATAATTTCAAAACGTATTTCTTCGCCATTATCATCAGTAAATACTAATATATTTTCTTGTTCCAATTTTTTCACCTTTCATTAATAACTTTAAGTAATGTCTTTATAAATTCTTTTTAAAACTTAAATGGTCTAAATAACCCTGCAATATAAAGGTCGCTGCTATTTTATCTACAAACTCTGATTTTTTCTTATAATTCATGCCAGCTTGATCAAGTATCTGGTGAGCAGCTACAGTTGTTAATCTCTCATCCCATAATATTACTTCGACACCTGTCCTAGTTGTGAGTTTATGGGCGAAATCCGTTGCTTTTATTGCACTCTTACCAATTGAATTATTTAAATGTTTTGGATAGCCAACAACTATCTTCTCAACTTCGTATTCAGCAATTAATTCTTCTATTCTAGCTAGAGTTCTCCGTAATTTGTTTTCTTCTTTTCTTCTAATTGTTTCGATTCCTTGCGCTGTCAATAATAAGGGGTCGCTAATAGCAACTCCAATAGCCACAGTTCCATAATCAAGTCCCATTATCCTCATGTAAATTCATACCTTTCGTCAAAATTGACTTAATATCGATTATAGCTTTTCAATATACTTTGTCAATAACTCCTCAATAATCTCATCTCTTTCAACCTTCATTATCAAGCTTCTCGCACCTTTATGGCTTGTAATATAAGTTGGATCCCCAGACATAATATAACCTACAATTTGACTAACAGGGTTGTAGCCTTTTTCAGTTAAGGCTAAATATACTGATTTAACTACATCACCAACAACTATCTCAGTATCTTTTTGAACTTTAAAAAATTGTGTATTATTTGCCTTTTGCATTATTTCACGTCCTTTTTATCTAATAGTCCTTATATTATTCTAATATACTTTAACATATAATTCAATTCATTATTTCACAAAGCATTATTTCATCATTTAAATAATCTGTGTTTCTAACTTCAATGATCTTATTAAGATAATCAAACTCACTCTTGCTTGCAAATGCAAGTTTAATAAATCTTTCATTGTGCCCTAGATAGTATTTAATATTATTTATAATTTCTTCATTTTCAACTAATATTTTATTAGATTTACCAATAAAATGTTCCCTATAGTTTTTAGACATTTTAGCCCCTATCCTTATTAGTTCACTACTTCTTTTGCTTTTTATTTGGTTATTAATTTGATTTGGCATTGTTGCAGCTTTTGTTCCTTCTCTTTTTGAATATTTAAAAACATGAATATTTAAAAAAGTAACTTTTTCTAAAAATTCTTTTGTTTCTTCAAACTCTTCTTCTGTTTCTCCAGGAAAACCAACAATTATATCAGTTGTAAACGATGGATAATCAAACTCTTTTTTTAATAAAAGTACTTTTTCATAATATTCTTGGGCTGTATACCTTCTATTCATCCTTTTTAGTACTGTATCAGAACCACTCTGTAACGATAGGTGAAAATGCGGGCAAAATGATTTTATAGAAGAAATAACTTTAACAAATTCTTCTGTAATAACCATCGGTTCTAATGAACCAAGCCTAATTCTTTCTACACCTTCAACCTTACTTATTTTACTTATAATGTCTGCTAAAGGCATTTTCTCATTTATTTCTTTTTTATCTAATAAATCATGGCCATAAGAAGATAAATGTATGCCTGTTAAGACAAATTCTTTATATCCCTTTAACGCTAAAATTTCTACCTCATTTAATATCTCTTCCTGATCTCTACTTCTTATCCTACCCCTTACATATGGTATTATACAGTAGGAACAGTATCTATTACATCCCTCTTGAATCTTTATAAATATTCTTGTTTTATCAGATGTATCTGTTATATTTAATGTTTCATATTCCTGTTTAGAGTTTATATCTATAACTAAATCTTCTTTTGTCTCACTTTTATAATAACGGTCAATCATATTGATTATATCAGATTTTTTATTGTTTCCAATAACAATATCAATTTTACAATCTTCTAACAATTCTTCCTCAGCTGCTTGTACATAACATCCTACAGCAACTATAATTGCATTAGGATTTCTTTTTTTAGCTTGATGTAGCATTTGCCTTGATTTTCTATCTGCAATATTAGTAACTGTACATGTGTTTACAATATATATATCTGCTTTATCCTTAAAATCAACTATCTCATAACCTTCTTTTTCAAACAGTTCACGCATTGCATCTGTTTCATAGGAATTCACTTTGCATCCCAAGGTATAAAATGCTGCTGTTTTATTCATTAAATACTTCCTTTCTAAATAAGAACTTCTATCAAACTACCTAATATACACATGTTTCATCATAATTCTTATGGTTTTTGTTATAAAATACATAAGTTTTATTATATACATTGCATATTGACATTTGATAGGGTAAAATATAATATATAAGTAAGATGAAAAAAGGAGGATTTACAATGAAAACAATTAAAATTTCTTTAAATTCAATTGACAAAGTAAAATCATTTGTTAACGATGTTACCAAATTTGATACTGATTTTGACTTAGTATCAGGCAGATACGTAATTGATGCAAAATCAATTATGGGTATCTTTAGTTTAGATTTATCTAAGCCTATCGATTTAAATATCCATAACGAGGCAACTCTGGATAATATTATCGAAGTATTAAAACCATACACAGTTGAATAACATCTTCTAACATAATCTTTTAAAGAAGAAGTGTATTATAATATTCCTTTTAGATAAAAGCAGAATATATATTACATTTCTTTTTTATTTATTCTAATCTATATTAATTACTTCAATTGTTTCTAATGCTTCATTTACTAATCCTTCTATTTTCTCTTCTAGTTTTTTTTCTGATCTTATTATTGCTTTTATATTAGGTTTTGTAACTGGATGTTTAGCTACAAATATGGTGCAGCAATCTTCAAACGGTTGTATTGAAGTTTCATAAGTATCTATATTATCTGAAATATTTATAATATCCTGCTTATCAAATGCTATTAATGGTCTAAACACTGGTAGGCTACATACCTCATTTGTTGCAGCTAGGCTTTGAATTGTTTGACTTGCAACCTGTCCAATACTTTCTCCTGTTATTAAACCTAAGCAGCCTTCTTCAATTGCAATCTTCTCTGCAATTTTCATCATATACCTTCTCATAATAATAGTTAATTCTTCATGTGGACATTGATCATATATATATAATTGAATATCTGTAAAATTCACAACATTTAATTTAATACTTCCTGTGTATTTAGAAATCTTTTTAGCCAAATCAACTACTTTTTGTTTAGCTCTTTCACTTGTATATGGTGGTGCATGAAAATATGTTGCTGAAATTGATACTCCTCTTTTTGCAATCATATAGCCTGCTACAGGACTATCTATCCCACCAGATAACAACAACATCGCTTTACCATTGCTACCTACAGGCATACCGCCAGGCCCTTTAATAGAATCAGTGTAAAAATATGTTTGTGTTCTAATTTCAATTGTAATTCTCTTTTGTGGCTTATGAACATCTACTTTTAATTCTGGAAATCTATCTAAAAGATAGGATCCCATTGCCGAACACATTTGAGGTGAATTTAAGGGATATCTTTTATCAGCTCTCTTTGCTTCAACCTTAAAAGTAAAGTCTTTTGTAGGATATTTTAGATCTATATAATCTCCTACTTCTTTCGTTATAACATCCCATGAATTATCGTTTGCAACTACAACAGGACAAATATAAGCAATACCAAATACCTTGTTTAAAGCTGCAATCGCTTCGTCAAAATCATACTCTCCTAAACATTGAACAAATAACCTTCCCTGCTCTTTTATTACATTAAACCTACCAACAGGTTCTAGACCTACTTTTGTTCTATTTATTAAAGCATTTTCAAACATATATCTATTTTTACCTTTTAAGCCGATTTCAGCGTATTTAATCAAAAAAGCTTTATATAACATACGATTTCCCTTTCTAAATTTCCCTTTTATTTTGCTTGATATCTACGTAAAATAGGTAGAATCTTTTTTATTTCTTCCAATGTGTAATTAATATCTTCTATTAATGTTTCGTCAGAAAATGAAAACCTCAATGTTGATGATAATAATTCATTGTCTAAACCTATCGAGACTAGTGTACTACTGCGCTGGGGTTGATTTGAGCTACAAGCAGAGCCAGATGATACATATATACTCTTTTCTGCTAAAGAGTGTAGTAAGACCTCGTTCCGAACTCCTCTAAAACTTACACTTACAATATGAGGAGCTGTCTTTTTAACTTCTATTTCATTAATTGTATCTGTAAATTCTATACCATTAATGCTTGTACCATCTATTAATAAAACTTTTTCTATAAAATACTTCTTTATTTTATAGATATTATTGATTTTGGTATCCATATTGTCAAATGTTTCAATCACGGCTTGGCCAAATCCAGCTATTGCAGGTACATTCTCTGTTCCAGACCGGATATTTAATTCTTGACCACCGCCAAATATTATAGGATTAATTCTAGTTTTATTATTAATAAAAAGTGCTCCTATACCCTTGGGACCATTAATTTTATGTGCACTTATAGACAGCAAATCAATGCCCAATTTTTTAGGATTAATATTTATTTTTCCATAGGCTTGAATAGCATCCACATGAATTATAATATCTTGTTTAGCTTCTTTAATTTTATTAATTATCGTTGAAAGGTCTTGAATCGTCCCTATCTCGTTATTTACATATATTATTGATATTAATACAGTATCATCTCTTATAAGCTCTATAAGCTCATTTATTATAAGATTACCATATTTATCAACAGAGCAAAAATCAACTTCAAAACCATTATTCATCAAATGTTTAAGTGGTTCATTTACTGAAGAATGTTCAATCCTTGTTGTAATTATATGATTCCCTCGTCGTTTATTAGCATTCGCCACGCCAATTAAAGCCAAATTATTTGCTTCTGTCCCACCAGATGTAAATATAACTTCTTTTGCTTCCACTTTTAAACTATTAGCTATAATTTCTCTTGCTTCCTTTATATATTGCTCTGCATAAAATCCTTTGTTATGAAGTGATGAAGGATTACCGTAATCATTTGATAAGACTGTAATCATTTTGTCTTTTACCGAATCAAAAACCCTTGTTGTCGCTCCATTATCTAAATAAATCTCCATTATTTCGCCTACTCTTTTTATATTTTACTATTTACAATTAATTTTCAGTATATCATATATGAAATATTTTTAATAGATTGATTTTCCAATGCTTTTAATATGTAATAGGGATTAACACTCATTTCTCCATTATTATCTACATATATACCCATATGCAGATGAACTGGGAACATATCAATTGTAGCTTCTGGTCCATATCCACTATTACCCATAAAACCAAGTAATTGCCCAGCTATCACCATATCACCTTTTTGCAAATTAGGAGAATATGAATATAAATGTGCATAATAAAAATAACCACCTGAATGCGTTCTAATTCCTATTCTATATCCACCTTTTTCAAGCCAGCCAATATTTTCAACAACACCATCGGTTATACTTACTACTGGAATATTACCTTTTATATCGTCTGAATCAAAGATATCCGTTCCTTCATGTAATCTATCTCCACCATAACTTCTATGAGCATACCAACTATTTTCATAATAATAATTAATATTATCATAATCAGGTTTTAGAATTGGAAAGCATTTCAAATCTAAAAAGACTGCCTTATTAAAATTATATAATTCAATAAACTTTTCATTATTAGTTAAAGCAGGTAAAGACTTTACAAAAAGCTTTATACTTTTATTCTTTTTATTAATTAAATCATAGTCATTTACCAACATATTAAATGTAATATATCCAATATCATTAAAGTATGGGTTTGAATTATCATATAATTCATTATTACAATCTATTATATCACTAGATATTTTCATCTCTCTATATGCTTCATAATCAATTTCACTCTTAGTTATATTATTTATAAAAATTTTAGTTATCAAGAATGTATGTTGATTCATAATAATTATAAATAAGATACAAAGTAAAAATATTTTTATAACTCTCTTTTGACTACTTCTCATTATACACCTCTTTACATATAAAAACCACGAGACAGCTATGTATTATAACTGTCATCGTGGAACACTGTTTAAAGAATTATATGTCCATAGCCAATAATCTATAACAATTAATTACCATTGATTTTTAAATTCTCTGTAGAAATCGATAAAGTTTTAACATCGCCAAATATAAATTGATGTAATGCTTCTATATTTTTATCAAAATCAAGTACAAGTGGATCCATTCCCCTGATTGAAACATTGTCTCTAAAGGCTCCATCTATAGGTATCCTTAATTGTTCCATATCTCTTGCTCCTGTTTCTAAGAATTTAGAAAGCAGGAATTCAAACTCTTTATCTGTTATATCTGTTGTTAACATTGGTAGCATTTTATACATCATAGTTAAAAGTTCAACATTGCTTAAATTCTTATATTTATCAAATATTGCATTTAATATAATTCTATGTCTATCTGTTCTTCCATAATCATCGCCTTTGCCTGTAATTGCTTTTCTATATCTTACCCTAGAATAACCAAGTGCTTGATTACCATTCATAATCTGTTTTCCAGCTACAACTTTTCTATTAGATATTTCGGAAATATAATTTGTTCTATTTAAATAGCTTGCCTCTGAAGAAGTGAGTTCAACTTCAACTCCACCTAAGAAGTCAATTATTTGTTCAAAATTACTAAAATTCACCAACACACAACCATCTATTCGTATATCAAAGTTTTTAGCAATTGTTTGATATAATAATTCAACTCCACCCTTAGAATAGACAGAATTTATTTTATTATCATTATATCCCGGTATTTGAACATAACAATCCCTCATAAGAGAAGTTAATTTGATAGATTTTTCTTTTGTATTAATAGTTGCAATTATAATAAGATCAGTTCGTCCTCTATTTCCATATGAACCAATAGCTTCTTCTCCAAGTAAGAGAATATTATAAGCATAATCTTCATGTCTTCCCTCTCCATTATTATTTCTAAATATAATGTCTTCAGCTTTAATTTCTGTAAGATTATTTTCATCACTATCTTGCTCTATTAAATCTATATCATCAAAATCATCCGTTACATCATCAACATCATCAAATTTATTAGTAGATAATGACCATATCTTACCACTAATTTTTTTTAGTAAGGAATGCCCTTGTGGCGTATAAATAAGGAATAAAGCAAGTGAACATAACATTACTAATGTTACGGATAGCCCTATTAATAATTTTTTAACATTAAACTTTTTATTTTCTGGTAGCTCTTCATTGGCAGATAGTTCTTTCTTTACTTGTTCTGCTAATGATGAATTAATTCCCTCTAATTCTGAATCAACATTTTCATCAAATTCTATATTAGGCATGTAATCATCTGATATCTTATCAGAATCTATTTTATCTTTATCCATATTATCATCTCCTAGTTGTTAGCTATCTAAATTTTACAGCAATACTATTATATCACTATAATATCTTTTCTTCTATCACTTTTTCTAAATATTTATAAACATTAATAGTTGATGTTATACTCACTCTTTCATCAATGGTATGAACATCATACATATCAGGTCCTATAGATACAATATCTAGCTCTGGCATCTTTTTACTTATTAATCCGCATTCAAGGCCTGCATGAATTGCTTCAACTTTTATATCTTTATTATATTCTTTTAAATATATTCTTTTCAAGTGTTCCCTAAGCTTTGATTCCGCTTTAAACTCCCATGCTGGATATTCATTTCTTACTTTATAATCACCACCAATAAAATTAGTTGCGTATTCAAGTTTATTACTCATAAAGTTTTTATAGCTTTCAACTGAGCTCCTTATCGAACTACAAAACTCTGCTGAATCATCATTTAATTTAAACATTCCAAGGTTAAGTGAACTCTCAACTAAACCTTCCATACTTTGACTCATTACTTGAACTCCATAAGGTATGTTTATTAAATGGAATAACACCTTTTCAAATGACCGTGAATCTATTGGCATATACTCACCATCTTCTAGATCTTGAATCTCATAATCCAAATACGGTTCGCTATTAGATAATTCTTTTTGTAATATATTTATAAGTTCATTGATTTTATCTTTTATTCCTTTGAACTGATCTAATAAATTAACATCAATTGGCTCCTTTATAGATGATACAGGTATAAATATCTCAGCTTCTGCTTCCCTTGGAATCACATTATCTTTAAATCCACCAAACATATCTATTAAACTAAAGGAGTAAAAAGCTCTTAATTCAAATAATAATCTAGCTAATAATTTAGTTGCATTACTCCTATTCTTATGAATCTCTGATCCTGAATGACCGCCTTTTAACCCTTTTATTCTAATACGGACTTTTTTACCATAATCACTTATTCTAACTACTGGTATAGTGGCCGTACCTGTAAGTCCTCCAGCACAGCTAGTTAGCATATGCCCCTCTTCTTCAGAGTCTAAATTAATCATATATTTCGCTTTCAAATTAGTAAGGTCGAGTGCCTTAGCACCGTGCATGCCTACTTCTTCATCTGTTGTAATTATTGCTTCTAATCTAGGGTGGTGGAGACCATCATCAGCTAATATAGCTAGTATATAAGCTAGTCCAATTCCATCATCTGCTCCTAATGTTGTCCCATCCGCATGTATAAAGTCACCATTAACCAATAATCTTATTTCATCTTTATCGAAATCATGAATTGAGTCCGTTTTCTTTTCACAAACCATATCCATATGAGCTTGTAAAATAATTGCTTCTTCATTTTCATAACCCCTTGTAGGGTTTTTAATAATTATTACATTTCCTGCTTCGTCTTGAACATATTCCAATTCTCGCTCTTTTGCAAATGATACTATAAAGTCACTTATCATTTTCTCATTACCAGAAGCTCTTGGAATTTTTGATATTTCACTAAAATATTTGAAAACATCTTTGTAGTCTCTCTCAGTTAATATATTATTCATTATTATACCCTTCCTGTGATATGTTTTTATAGTTATTCCGAATTAGTTTTTAAAACTATGAATTGGTGCTGGAATTCTTCCACCTCTATTTATAAATGCATCACAACTGAATTTATTAACAGGCATAATTGGTCCATAGCCTAATAAACCACCAAAATTTACTTCTTCTCCAACCGTCTTACCTATAACAGGAATCAATCTAACTGCTGTCGTTTTATTATTTATCATGCCGATAGCCATTTCATCTGCTATCATACCAGAGATAGTTGTCGCTTTTGTGTCACCTGGAATTGGAATCATATCTAGTCCTACTGAGCACACACAAGTCATAGCCTCAAGCTTTTCTATTGTTAATGCACCCATTTTAACCGCTTTTATCATCCCTTGATCTTCACTAACAGGAATAAAAGCACCACTTAATCCACCAACATAGGAAGAAGCCATAACTCCACCCTTTTTAACCTGGTCATTAAGCATTGCAAGTGCTGCAGTAGTGCCAGGTGCACCAACGCATTCTAAACCTATTTCCTCTAATATTTCTGCAACACTATCACCAATTGCTGGTGTTGGAGCTAAAGATAAATCAACTATGCCAAATGGTATACCCAATAATTTTGATGCTTCTTGAGCAACAAGTTGACCTACTCTTGTTATTTTAAATGCAGTCTTTTTAATTGTCTCACAAAGAACTTCAAAATCTTTTCCTCTTGCACTCTCTATTGCTTTCTTTACAACTCCTGGTCCACTAATCCCTACATTAATAATAGCATCGCCTTCTGTGACACCATGAAATGCACCTGCCATAAATGGATTATCATCAGGGGCGTTACAAAATATTACTAGCTTTGTACACCCTATAGAATCTCTCTCTTTAGTTAATTCTGCTGTTTCTAATACTATTTCACCTAACAGTTTCACAGCATTCATATCAATACCTGTCTTTGTAGTACCTACATTAACAGAACTGCATACCCTATCTGTTTCTTTTAACACTCTAGGAATAGATTGAATGAGTAACCTCTCACTATTAGTCATACCTTTTGATACTAGGGCAGAAAATCCACCAATAAAGTTTACTCCAACTTCTTTTGCTGCTTTATCTAAAGTCTTTGCTATGCTTATATAATCTTCAATTGTTTTGCATGAT
The DNA here is from genome assembly GCA_012837865.1 of Clostridiales bacterium. Taxonomy (GTDB): domain Bacteria; phylum Bacillota; class Clostridia; order Lachnospirales; family Lachnospiraceae; genus Mobilitalea. The sequence continues at coordinate 17,826 of DUQJ01000071.1, forward strand.
GATGCTCCTACTAATGATATCGGAGTTACCGATATTCTTTTATTAACAATTGGAATTGCATATTCTTTCTCAATTCTATCACCAACAGAAACTAGGTTCTTAGCAGTATTTATTATTTTGTTATATATATTTTCATTTACTTCATTAATATCAGTGCTAGCACAATCTAAAAGGCTTATACCAAGTGTTATGGTTCTTACATCTAAATTATCCTGCTCTATCATATTATTAGTTTCTATAACTTCATGAATATTAATCATGTTGTCCTCCATTATATTCTGTGCATTCTATCAAATATATCTTCATGTTGAACTTTTATATAAACTCCTATTGACTCTCCAAGTTTATCAAATTCACTTGCTAATTCTTCTATGCTTTTAGATGATTCATTTGAATCTACTATCATCATCATATTAAAATAACCTTGAACAATAGTTTGTGAAATATCTAATATATTGATATTGTTTTCAGCCAGATATGTACATACTTTTGATATAATTCCCACGCTATCTTTACCAACTACAGTAATTATTGTTTTTTTCAATTTTCTATTTACCTTTCATATTAAAATATTTATATTATAACAAGCTCGGACGGAAAATCTTTTTCTGCTACGTTAAGGCATAGCTTAGAAAAATCACAACCCATTGCTGTCAATTGACTAAAAATTGTTTCATATGCTAATTTATCATAATTATTTTCTTTGCTTAAATGTGCTAGCGTAATATATTGATATTTATCACTAATCAATGATGATATCAAATCTGCTGAAGCTTCATTGGATAAATGCCCCAACTCACCTAGAATTCTTTGTTTTAAATAATAGGGGTAACTTCCTACCAACAACATGTTTTCATCATGATTAGCCTCAATAAATAAGATATCTGAATCTTTTAATTGATTAATAATATTCTCATCATACTTGCCTAAATCAGTTGCTATTCCAATTTTTCTGTCATTTGCTTCTAATGTATATCCAACAGGATTAGAAGCATCATGAAATATTGAAAATGAATTTATTCTTATGTCTTGAATATTAAAGCTTTCATTTGGTTTGATATAATTAAATAAATCATTAGATATCTTTCCCAACTTAGCCATTCCTAGAACACAATCTAATGTTTCTTTTGTTCCATAGATAGGAATATTGTGTTTTCTCGACATAACACCTAATCCTGCAATGTGGTCTGTGTGTTCATGAGTAATTAAAATAGCAGATATAGTTGTCGGATCTATATCTATTGTTTTTAATCCTTCTTCTATCCTTTTTTTACTGATTCCTACATCTATTAATATGTTAGTGTCATTGCTTCCTACATAAATGCAATTGCCACTGCTGCCACTTGCAATACTACATAATTTCATAACTATACCTTGTCTTTCATATTATTGTCAAATTATATTTACTGTTATCATTTATAAGTTTATATAATATCATAAATTAATAATTTTTTTATTCTTTCTTCCAATTCTTTAATACCATTATTATTTTCAATAATAACATAACCTTTATCAATAAAATCCTTTGCTTTTAATTGGCTTTTAAAAATAGACTTTATTTTATCCTCACTTAAATTTCTAGTCTCCATCAATCTTTTTTTCCTTATTTCTTCTGATGAATTAATAAACCAAACTTGATTGCATAATAAATCTAAGCCTGATTCTACAGCTAATGCTGTTTCTATAGCGATTATATCACTTTTATTATTAGCAATAATATCTTTTACTCGTTCTATAACATTGGGATGAGTTATTTGATTAAGCTTTAGCAATTCATTATTGTCATTAAACACTATAATAGCTAATTTTATTCTATCAATCTCACCATTTTTCAATAAAATATCTTCACCAAAATAATCTACGATATTAATATATGAATTACCGCCCTTAGCCATTTGTTTTCTAGCAATTTCATCAGTATTAATAATATAGGCCTTATATTTATCTTCTAAAATCCTACAAACTAGGGATTTACCACTTCCAATCCCCCCTGTAACGCCAATAACTGTCATATTATCTCCTATCAATTATCAATAACATATACTTATATTGTTTCATACCAACTATTCCCCTGCTTTATATCTACTGTTAAAGGAACAGATAGTTCTACTGCTTTTAGCATTTCTTCCAACATTATATTCCTTACCAATTCTACTTCATCTTTATGTGTTTCAATCAGAAGCTCATCATGGATTTGTAAAATTAATCTTGATTTCATATTTAATTTAATAAGTTTTTTATCTACTGCAATCATAGCAAGCTTAATAATATCTGCTGCTGTTCCTTGTATAGGTGAATTCATTGCTATTCTTTCACCAAATGATCTTTGCATAAAATTACTTGAGCTTATTTCAGGAATTGGTCTTACTCTCCCGAATAATGTATATACCTTTCCTTCTAACTTTGCATTTTCAACAGTTTCATCCAGAAACTCTTTTACACGAGGATAAGTTGAGAAGTATTTATTTATATATTTTTCAGCTTCTTTACGGCTTATATTAAGGTCTTGTCCTAAACCAAACGAACTAATACCATATACTATTCCGAAGTTAACTGCTTTTGCACTATTTCTTTGATATGGTGTTACTTCATCAAATGGTGTATGAAACACTTCTGATGCTGTTATCTTATGAATATCTTTAGCTTCTTTATATGCCTCGATTAACTTTTCATCTTCTGACATATGAGCAAGTACTCTTAATTCTATTTGAGAGTAATCTCCATCTAAAAACACATAATCTTCTTTTGGAATAAATGCTTTCCTGATTTGTCTTCCTAACTCCATTTTAATCGGTATGTTCTGCAGATTAGGTTCTGTACTGCTTATTCTTCCAGTTGCAGTAATAGTTTGATTAAAGCGTCCATGAATACGACCGTCATTGTCAATATATGCAATCAATCCATCAGCATAAGTTGATTTAAGTTTAGTTAATTGACGATATTCCAGTATTTTATTAATTACTTCATGCTCCGATCTAAGCTTATCTAGAATATCTACAGCCGTTGAATATCCCGTTTTTGTCTTTTTGGCAAATGGTAATTGTAGTTTTTCAAATAATATTATTCCTAATTGTTTAGGTGATTTAATATTAAACTCTTCACCTACTAGGTCAAATATCTCTGCTTCTAATATATCAATACTTACAGATAATTTTTCACTATATTCTTTTAACTCTTCTTTATTTACACCTATTCCCCTTTGCTCCATTCTATAAAGTGTATAAATTAAAGGCATTTCTATATTAAAGAATAATGATGCCATTTCTGTTCTTTCAAGTAACTGAATTAATTTTTCTTTTGATAGATATGCTACTAATGCAGCATAGCAACTGTATTTTACAAGATTATCGATTTCTTCCTTTATTACATCTTGTACTTTCTTTTTACCTATTACATCAGCTTTTGATGGAACAATTAAGTTCAAATAATCTCTAGCTATATCATCATAATTATAAGTATCTTTTAATGGGTTTAAAAGATAAGCGGCTATAGAACCATCAAACACTTTATCATTATCTTCAAATTTTATATAGTTTAATGTATTTTTTAATCCAATCAATGAAATTTCATGACTATTTTCTAATAATTCTTTAATTTTATTTTCTATATATTCTAATGAAATTTTATTATCTATTAGTATTAGATCAGCCTTCTCCTTGTCTGAACATACACTAACACCATATAAAACATTTTCTTCAATAATCAAATATATTCCAATCGTTTTTATCTTGCTTTTTATATTGCTAAATAAGTCTTCTACTTTTTCATATTCATTAATAATCCCAAATTCAAGACCCTCATCTGTTTGGTGATTCATTTCGTCCTGAAAACGAGACAACAAGCTTTTCAACTCTAATCTTTTGAAATATTCATAAGTATTATCATTAAACAAGTTGTTTATCTCTCCGTCTTTATAATTATATTCTATTTCGCAATCAGTCTTAATAGTAGCTAACACCTTTGATAGCTCAGCAATTTCTTGATTCTCGATTATAGAAGTAGTAACCTTGCTTGGTTTTAATTTGTCCAAATTATTATATAGATTTTCCATTGTTCCATATTCAAGTAATAATTTCGTTGCAGTCTTTTCACCAACTCCAGGAACACCTGGTATATTATCTGATGTATCACCCATTAGACCCTTTAAGTCAATAAATTGTTCCGGAGTAACACTATATTTATCTAATACATCTTTATCAAAATAATCTTCGACCTCAGTTACACCTCTTCTAGTCTTTGGAATACGTATCTTAATGTTTTCACTAGCTAATTGCAGGAGATCTTTGTCACCAGATATTATAGATACAGAGCATCCTTCTTTTTCAGCATTTTTAGCAATTGTTCCAAGTATATCATCAGCTTCATAACCCGCTTTTTCTATAATCTTAACATTCATTGCTTGTAACACTTCCTTCATAATAGGCACTTGTTCTTTTAGTTCCTCTGGCATTCCTTTTCTTGTTCCTTTATACTCACTAAACATTTCATGCCTAAATGTTGGATGATGTACATCAAAGGCAACAGTTAAATAATCGGGCTGTTCTTCATCTATTATTTTAAGCATTATATTGATAAAACCTAGCACTGCATTAGTGTGTTCTCCTTTAGTAGTTGTTAAATCTGGTATCCCGTAAAATGCTCTATTTAATATACTATGTCCATCTATTAAAACCATTTTATTACTCATCTTATCATTACCTCTCTAATTTTTATTATCAAATAAAACATTCAAATAATTATTATACTCTAATTCACGATTTATATATTTATTAGATTTATATTCGTATTTTAAATTATATTCACTTATTGTTTTAGAGTGAACTCCTTTAGCTTCTTTACTAATAACACCATTTTTAAAGCTAATTATGGTTGATGTAAATAACACGATCATACAAAACATTATTATTTTACGTATTTTATGTATTCTTTTATTAACAATTTTTTCTTCTGAATAATATATTTTGTTCTTTAACTCTAATCGATAATCATTTGATAAATTTTGTTCTTCATCTAATTGTTTCATTGCCGTAAGGAGTGTGAAATATACTTCTAATTCTTCATAACATTCATCACAAGCTTTTACATGATGAATAAATTTATCTAATTCAGATAGACTAAGTTCATCATTAATAAAAGATGTAATTAATCTCTGTGTATACATACAAGTCATTTATCAAACCAGCCTTTCTAAATTAATAAATATTTTGTAAAATAAATCAAATTCCTATTGTATAATAAAATTTATTATGTTAAGATTATCGATGTTATATATTTCATATATACATGCGCGGATGTGGCGGAATGGCAGACGCAACAGATTCAAAATCTGTCGCTTGCAAGAGCGTGAGGGTTCGAGTCCCTCTATCCGCATTTGTTATTCCTAATTATAACTTATATAATCTACCAATGCAATGAGATAGCAATAATACTAAAAAACCAGTTAGGTCATAAATGTCCAACTGGTTTTTATTTTTAAAACTATTTTTATTCTTTTAGAAGTATTTTCTATTTCCCCATAGATTACTTTTTTTCAAATCTATATACTCATTATAAGCCTCTTCTAAAATCTGCTTTTCATTAGCAAATCTTAGCATATGATAAGCTTCATGAAACTTGTAATAACCTGAATCTACAAAATACTCTTCTCTTTGTGGTTTGCTATAATAATTATCAGACATCATTAAATACCAATGAACATCCTTTAATACTGTATCTCTGTGAGTGCTAAAAGAATATTGGCTTTTGCCTATATACTTTATTATAGATGCCTCTGCTCCCGTTTCTTCTAAAACTTCACGGATTGCCGTTTCTTTATATTCTTCGCCTGGTTCTACCGTGCCTTTTGGTAATACCCAGCCTTCATATTTGTTTCTATAATTTTTATACAGTAATAAAATTTTGCCTCTGAATATAACAACACCACCACAGCTCGTTGCTTCTACCATCGCAATCCCTCCTGCTTTTTGGTGTTTGCTTCTTAATCTAAAATTAGTATACACTAATAAAATTAAATTATCAACTTTATTTTTACAAGTTTTTTACCAGCATTTTTTAATTATCAAAGTAAACATTTAATATTTTCTTAGCAATAGGCACAGCATAGCTACTTCCTGTTCCTTTGCTTTCTACTATAACACTAATTGCAATTTCAGGATTATCATATGGTGCATACCCAATAAACCATGCATGGGCTGGTTTATCCTTTTGTTCAGCAGAACCTGTTTTACCTGCAACTTTAACTTTTAATTTATTTAGGTCACTAGCAGTACCTTCAGTAACTACACCTCTCAGCATTTTACTTAATACAATTGATTCCATACGAGAAATAGGTTTAGCTAATTCCTTTGCCTTATTTTGTTTAACTATACGCCCGCCTGCTTCTTCTATACGATCAACAACATATGGCTTCATCATCGTCCCTCTATTCGCTATTGTTGAAATTATCATAGCATTATGCAAAGGTGTTATTAATGTTTCGCCCTGCCCTATTGATGTTTGCATTATATCAGATATGCTTGCAGATTCTTTTGTTAACGAATAAACACTTGCACTATTATTAATATTAATAGGTAAATTTTTATTAAAATAAAAATCTTGGCAAAGCCCATAAAAGCTATCCAAATCTAATTCTTTTCCTATATTAGCATAAAAAGTATTGCATGAATGAACCGTTGCTTTATATAAATCTACTTCTCCATGAACTTTTCCATTATAGCAATGTATGGTCATGTTATTATTGGTTGTTTTACCTTTACAATTATATTTATATTCTAAATATGATGGATTGTTTCTTATATAAGATAATGCAGTCATTATTTTAAATGTAGAACCTGGTGGATACTTCCCTTGTGTTGCCCTGTTCATTAATACTGAATTCTCAGTATCATCTTTTATATTATCCCATATATCATTTATTATATTAGGATTATAATCTGGTTTTGATACCATTGCTAAGATTTTACCTGTAGAAGGTTCCATAACTACTACTGCACCTTTATTGTCTCCAAGAGCTGAGGATGCTATTTTTTGCAAATCTAAATCCAATGTAGTTATAATATTATTAGCCTTATTCTTTTTACCTGATAATTCATTTATCAAACTTTCAACAGAATTGATCTCAGCAGTAAGTAGGCGGATATTTTCACTTTCTTCAATACCTGAGCGACCTTTAGAGACTCTTCCTACTACATGAGCAAATAAATTATCATATGGATATATCCTTTGCTCACTTCCATCATCATTAGTTTTAGTTGTTGCTATAGCAGTTCCATCAGATGTTAAAATGTCTCCTCTAACAACTATCTCTTCCAAAACATCATTTCTTTTATTATAAGCATTATTAATAAAATCCCCTCTATCGAATAATAGGAATTTAGTGAAATAACCAATCATAATTACAAATAAACCTAGAAATATATATATAACTTTTAATATAGCTTTATTTTGTTTGTTAAAATCTGATTTAGCTCCATCATTACTAAATTTAAGTTGAATCCCTTGAATAATCATAAACATTATAATTGTTGAAATTATCGAGCTACCGCCATAACTTATTAAAGGCAAGGTAACTCCTGTAGAAGGAATGAATTTAATTACTCCTCCAATACAGAGAAATGTTTGAAATGCAAATAATATTGAAAATCCTAATGATAATAATCTATAAAACATATCTTTTATCTTAAAAGAAATAATTATCATCATCAAAAATGTGTTTACATATATTAAAATTAAACTGATGACAAATAAAGCACCAAACTCTTCCGATAATGCTGAAAAAACAAAATCACTATCAACAACCGGAATATTGTTAGGCATTCCTCTATTGATTCCCATTCCAAACCATCCGCCGGTTCCTATAGCAAATAATGATTGTGATACTTGAAATCCTTCTTTATCAATTAAACCTATCGGATTTTGCCAGGCCAAAACTCTAACTTTAACATGGGCAAATAAATTATAAGCAATATATGAAGCTAGGCTTCCTGCCAATAATCCCGAAAATAAATAAACTGATTTCTTTGTTGCAAAATATAGGATAAAAACATAAGTAACGTAAAATATTAATGCTCCACCAAGATCTCTTTCAATTACTAATGTTAAAACATTGGCTGCTGCCATAACTGATACTATTAGAACTCTTTTAAAATCAGTTCCTTCTGAAAACAATGCAGCAATAGCAAAAACATATATTATTTTAACAAATTCCGATGGTTGAAATACATGACCTCTGATTTCCAGCCAATTAGTTGCACCATATTGTGTGTTCCCATAAAAGAATACAATTAATAAGATCACAATAGATATAACTCCATATATCCACCCCAATTTATTTAACCATGATAAATTTTCAATAAGGCTAGGGATAATTAAAGATAATACAAAAGCTAAAGACACCATTATAAGATGTCTTTGTGCATTATCGAAGGATAATCTTAGTTGTATTATAAATCCGATACTAATTAATAATAAGATATTCCTAATTAGAAGTTTAGATAAACCAGGATATATCCATTGGTAACCACATAAAACCAATACAAATAACAACAATTCAAAACAATATAATATAATTATTTTATTATTTTGCGTTTGTATATAAAGTGCGGCGTTACCTATAAAATGTATTATAAATATTATCACTGCCATTTTAAAATAGATTAAATCTTGCTTGATTTTATCCTTTACTTTATAGGAAAAAAAAGCGAAATATGCATATATTGCTATTAGGAAAATCATACTGTATTTAATCAATTCAACGCTTAGATGCTTCATCTTATAATATCCCTCGTTTAAAATGACCACTTGTATAGTCATCTATTCTTGATATAATATCCTTTTTATGTTTAAATTTATTAATATATTGATCAATTACATTTTCAATTTCATTATTATTCTCAATTGTAAAATCCATTCTAATTCTATGAGGTTTTAGTTTATCAATATCATTATTATGATTTATTAAAGACAAAACCTTACTATTATAAATAATGTTATAACAATCTCTGCAATTAATCTTCACTGGAAATTTCATATCCATCTTGTCTAGTAAAACACCTGTTTTCCCACTATCCTCTCTAGCTTTTATACATCCTACAGTATTTTTATAAACACATTGAGTAGAAACCATTACAGGAATGTTACCATATACTATCAAATCACAATCATTAATAGTTAATTGTCTTAATTCACCATAATTAAGTTCTACCGGAGCAGTAAATCTACTAACCCCTAAACTATTCCACAATAGTTTGGCTTCTTTATTATAAATATACATATTGTAATCTAAAATACATTCTTTTTTAGAATTAATTTCTTTTATTAGATTTACCTCTTCAATATTTCTAATTATATACCCATCTATATTATTATCTAATAATAGGTGTTTATGCTTTAAAAGATAATTATAAGTTGATTCTCTACATATTCTAGGTAAGGCATAATAAAACTTTTTATTAGTTTTTAATTCATTAATAATATTATAAATTTCATCTATCTCTAAAAAATCCAAATCAATATATATATATTTTACATCTTCCTTTGTTATAAGATATTCTAACTGTCCGACCATCTGTACCGAAGCTGCTATGCCATAGTTTTTAATTTCCAATTCTTTTGATACTCTTATAATATCTTCCTTATACTTTTCCTCTGAATTTCTCTGATATTTTTTAATGATTGTATCTTTTAATAATTCAATTGCTTCGCGCCGTATTTGATTTAAATTTGTTAAAGGAATAAAAGCAGAATCATATAATTCTAAATCAATCTTCTTAAAACTAAAATAACTTTCTCCTGTTTTATTTATTTGTTTAATTATATCGTCTTTTGTAATAGGACGTTTAAAAGCTTTTTCTACATTATTCATCTCTACTTCTATCTCTAAATGATGTAATTCTGAGATTAATTTCAACTTTAATGGTAAGCCTATTTTAGCTGTTAGTATTGCATGAACTTCTATTTTATTATCTTCTTCTATATACTTATTTTTTATATTATTAATAAGTTGCTTGTTTCTGGTCCGATATACTTTATCTCCAATTTTATATCTATCATTGCCTTTATTTTTTAAATACCTTGTAGAAAAAATATTTCCACTTGAAATGCTATCTTTAACTGTAAATTCATAAGATATGTTTTTCCCTCTAATCTCTAATATATCTTGACCATTAATATCCTTAGTTAGTAAAACTTTAATCAACTTAGGATTTACATCCGTAATTGTCCCAACTAAAACACCTTTGTGATTAGGTCTAGCCATTGACATCATGGTTTTACCACTGTAGTTTTGAAGATATCCTGCTGTAAAATTACCTCTGTTATATATGTCTTGCAAAAGCATTATATCATCTGAATATTCTTTATTTTTTATATTTACTATACTTTTATAATTTGTCTTACCTTCACTAAAATATAAATCAATATATTTTCTATAAAAGCTTGTTACAGTCGCTGCATATGCCGAGCTTTTCATTCGTCCTTCTATTTTAAAAGAGTCTATCCCTGCATCAATCATTTCAGGTATAAACTCCACTGCGCATATATCTTTTGGGCTTAATATATATTTATTAACATCAGACGATAATACTTGTCCATTATTATATAATTTATATTCCATTCTACATGGCTGTGCACATCTACCTCTATTGCCACTTCTGCCACCAATCATACTACTCATTAAGCATTGCCCTGAATAGGAGTAGCATAAAGCACCATGTACAAAAGTTTCAATTTCAACATTTGATTTTTCTTTTATTTTTTTAATTTCCTCTAATGATAACTCCCTAGGGGTTACCATTCTACTTATCCCAAATCCTTCTAATAAGTTTATACCTTCTGCCATCATTGTTGTTGCTTGAGTGCTTAAATGAATAGGTAATTTAGGAAAATGCTTGTTTATAAAATTAATAGCTCCTAAATCCTGTACTATAACAGCATCTAATCCTTGTTGATAAAATTTATATAAAAATTCATATAATTGTTCTTTCATTTCTTTTTCTTTTATTAATGTATTTACAGTTAAATAAAGTTTTACATCTTTAATATGAGCCTCATCAATAGCCTCTAATAGTAATTCATCTGTAAAATTATTAGCATATGCTCTTGCACCAAAAGCACTGCCTCCTAAATACACAGCATCACAACCTGCATTAATAGCAGCTCTCATTGACTCTAATGTTCCTGCTGGTGATAATATTTCTATATTACTTTTATTATGCATTATTTATTCCTTTGTTTTTTTAAATCATTTATTTGCTGTTTAAGTTCCTTATTTTCTTTTTGATTTTCATCTGTTTTCACTTTTAAAGATAATATTTCATGTTTTAAATCATATATTTCTTGATTTTTTTCTTCAATCTTTTTATTCAACTCTTTTGTATTATCTAAAGCTTTAAAATAGTCGTTGCCTATATTAATCTGTATAAGAGTATTCCTAGTATCAGAATCAATAAGCCTATATGCGTCTTTTCCTTTTAGTTCACTGTGTTTGGAATTAATATATGAAGCTATTCTTTGTATATGTTCTTCGCTTTCATATCCACGAATAAGATAACGTTTGTTATTAATAATTACTTCAGCATTATTTGCATTCTTCATCTAATTCACCTCTGTCCAATCCTAAATGTTTATAGCCTAGATCTGATACTACTCTGCCTCTAGGTGTACGCAATATTAAACCTTGCTGTACTAAAAAAGGTTCATATACTTCTTCTACTGTGCCAACATCCTCACCAATAGTTGTTGCTACCGCTTCAGCTCCAACTGGTCCTCCATTGAATTTCTCAATCATAGTATTAAGTATTTCACGATCAATGTTGTCTAGTCCGAGTTTGTCAACATCTAGTAAGTCTAGTGCATAATTTGCTACATCAATATTAATATCTCCATCGTATTTAACCTGTGCAAAATCTCTTACTCTTTTTAATAATCTATTAGCAAGCCTTGGGGTTCCCCTAGAACGTTTAGCAATCTCCAAAGCTCCTTTTTCATCTATTTTAACATTTAAAACATCTGCAGACCTAATTACTATAGTTTTTAATTCCTCAACCGAGTAAAATTCTAATCTATTCACTACACCAAATCTATCTCTAAGTGGTGGCGTTAGCATTCCTGCTCTTGTTGTTGCACCAATAAGCGTAAATCTGGGTAGGTCTAAACGTATTGATTTTGCCGCAGACCCTTTTCCAATTATAATATCAATAGCATAATCCTCCATAGCTGGATATAACAATTCTTCTACCTGCCTATTTAGTCTATGGATTTCATCAACAAACAGTATATCCCCATCCTGAAGATTATTAAGAATTGCAGCCATTTCACCCGGTTTCTCTATTGCAGGTCCTGAAGTAATCTTAACATTTACACCCATCTCATTGGCGATAATTGTAGATAATGTAGTCTTGCCAAGCCCAGGCGGACCAAATAGCAACACATGATCTAGCGATTCTTTTCTTTGTTTTGCAGCCTTTATATATACTTTAAGATTATCCTTAATCTTTTGTTGTCCTATGTAATCTTTAAGGAGTTGAGGCCGAAGACTAGATTCAATTCTTTTTTCTTCATCTATTAATTCAGTTGTTATTATCCTTTTAGACATTTTGTTCTCCGTTCTACAATAGTATGATTTAGAACTTTTTCAGACATTGTTTTAACAATTCATCTACTGTCATATTATCGTCAACTTCTATTTGTTTGATTGCTCTCATAGCATCAGAGCTAGAATATCCCAATGCTAGAAGTGCCTGAATTGCTTCATCTTTAATTTCCATAATTTTATTGTTATTTTGCGTATTACTAATACTTTGCTCAAATACATCATTTAGCTCGAATTTATCTTTTAATTCAAGTATTAATTTACTAGCAGTTTTTTTGCCAACACCTGGCGCTTTCGTTATAGTGCTAATATCTTCTGCTAATACTGCAAACCTTATTTCATCTGCAGATAATCCCGATAAAATTCCCAAAGCTCCCTTTGGCCCTATTCCATTGACTGTTATTAATAATTTAAACATTTCTAAATCATCTTTAGTAATAAATCCAAACAAAGCTATAACGTCTTCTCTAACATGTAAATGAGTATATATTTTAATTGTTCCACCAATTGAAGGAAGCCCCATAATCGCTGAAGTAGATAATGCTATTTCATATCCGATATTGTTAACATCTATAATTATATATTTTTCTTTTTTTTCAATAAGTTCGCCTCTAAGATATGAAATCATCTTTTGTCCTCCTAATTTCGTTTAAACATTACATTTGTGTAGAAAATAAATTCAATATCATTTGATATATTTTTATATACAAAGGTCTTTTAAGCCATTCTTGGTATGTGATTTCTTTTGATTGTTCTATTGTTTCAATAATATCAGCCTTTATAGTATTAATAATTTCATTATCACACATCCATACTCCACATTCATAGTGAAGGTAAAAGCTTCTATAATCCATATTTATTGTTCCAACTATTCCACACTTCTCATTTATTATTGTTTTTGCATGAATGAAACCGGGAGTATATTCGTATATTCTAACACCTGCTTTTAACAAGGGACCGTAATTATACTCTGTTAATATCTTAACACTCTTCTTGTCAGGTATATTAGGAGTAATTATTCTAACATCCACTCCGCTTTTAGCAGCAATAATTAATACATTTCTCATATCTTCTTCAATTATTAAATATGGTGTTGTTATATATAAATAATCTTTAGAATAGTTAATTATTTGTTTATATATGTTTTCAATTGGATTAATAGGATTGTTTGATGGCCCATCTGCTATAACATGACAATACACATCATTTTCCTCGAATGATTTAGTCGGTCTATATGCATTGTAATCAACACGTGTATCCTCAGATGAAATTTCCCACATTTGTAGAAATGTAACTGTTAATCCCCAAACTGCATCACCCATAACACGTATTGCGTTATCCTTCCATACACCAAATCTATCAATAATATTAACATATTCATCCGCTAAGTTCATTCCACCTGTATAACCAATATTACCATCAATTACAATTACTTTTTGATGTGTTCTGTAATTCATATAAAGCTTCTCAGCATATTTATGAATTGGATTAAATACTCTTACATGAAAGCCTTCTGTTTCTAAATCTTTCTTGAAGTTTTTATTAGTTCTAAATAATGCACCAAAATCATCATACAAAAACATGATTTTTACACCTTGGCTAATTTTTTTTAGTAATACCTCGTGCATTCTATCCCAAAGAACGCCTTCTCCAATAATAAAAAAGTTAATTAATATAAAGTCTTTTGCTGCTTCAATATCTTCAAATATAGCTTGAAACGCATCTTCTCCCATACCATAATAATCAAGTTTATTATTTTTAAATAAAGGAAAATTACATCTACCAAGATATCTTGTCATTCTACTTTGAGTAGGGTGAGTTTTATCAAACTCATTTATTATATCTTCGTCAAATGCTAGATACTCGAATCCTCTTTTTATTTTTACCTGTGCTCTTCTATGGATTTTCTTTTTGGCTTTATTATTTCCCCATAACATATACATAATATAACCTGTCACTGGCAAAGTAAGCATGATAAAAATCCAACTCATCTTATAAGAAGAACTTCTATCATCATTAATAAGTATTACTATAAAAATAATACTTAAGATTTGTATTAATGAATATAAATAAACACTATAATTCCTTAACAGATTACTTATAATAAAAACCATTCCAAACTGAGCTAAAACTAATAAGCTTACAATTGCTGCTCTTAAAAAACCACTTAATGAACTTTGTATTCTTCCTGTAACATCTTCTTTATTAAAGATATTCAATTTTACCACCCTTTTAATTATACTTTCTTATATAATCTACTTGATATATTTTAACATATTATATACTATAATCATAGTGCTATTCAATATATTACAAACACATAAAGGATATAAGTAAGTATGATAAAAAAACATTTTAGAATTAGTTCGCCAATACAATATCATTTCAAGTATGAGCTTGGCGATATTTTATTTTTTGATATTGAAACAACTGGATTTTCACCTAAAACTAATTACATCTACCTTATTGGATGTTGTTATTATAAAGACTCAACTTTCCATATTAAGCAATGGTTTTCAGATGACCTTTCTGATGAGGTTGAAATTATTGATGCCTTTTTTAAGTTTATTAAAAACTTTAAAGCTATAATACATTACAATGGTGCTTCTTTTGATATGCCTTTTTTACAAAAGAAATCAGATTTTTATAAATTAAATCATAATTTTAATAATTTAGATAGTATTGATATCTACAGAGAAATATTACAAGTTAAAAATCTATTAAATTTACCGAATTATAAATTGAAAACTATAGAATCTTTTTTAAATATAAAACGTAAGGATGAATATTCTGGCGGTGAATTAATAGAAGTTTATCAATCGTATTTAGGATTAAAGAAAATAGATGATTTAAAAAAAATCACCAATGAAGAAACAAAGCAAATCTTATATAAACTTTTACTACATAATGAAGACGATTTAAGGGGATTACTCGATATATTACCAATCTTAAATTATTCGAAATTATTTGAAGAGTCGTTTTCAATATTAAAAACAGAATTTATTAATAAGCAATTACATATTGCATTTGATTATAATACAAGCATTCCTAAACCTATTAAATACAAAAATGATTTAATTAGTTTTGAAGCTAGTAGAAGTTATGGGCTTATAATAGTATCAAGCATTATTGATACATTAAAGTATTTTTATAAAGATTATAAAAATTATTATTACTTAACAAAAGAGGATGTAGCAATACATAAATCTTTAGCAGCATTTGTTGATAATGATTATAAAGAAAAAGCTAAAGTTTCTAATTGTTATAGTAAAAAATATGGAGAATATATACCTCAGTTTAAACCTGTTCTCTCTCCATATTTCCAATATCAACACAATGATAAAATAACTTATTTAGAATATACAGATGAATTAATAACAGATCCTAAATTTTTAGATATATATGTTAAACATATTCTAAGGTATATCAAAAAAGACTCTTCGAAATAAATTCCGAAAAGTCTTTTTATAATTGTTTGATTATTCAGCTGTAATGATTTCTTTCTTGTTATATGATCCACAAGCTTTACATACTCTGTGTGGTACCATTAGCTCACTACATTTGCTACATTTAACTAAGTTAGGTACAGCCATTTTCCAGTTTGCTCTACGTCTATCTCTTCTACCTTTTGATGATTTATTTTTTGGACAAATTGACATCGTTACACCTCCTTAAATTCATTGTATATATCACGGATTGCTAACATTCTGGGATCATATTCTGTATTATCACAATCGCAGTTTTTATTATTTAGATTAAGACCACATTTGTTACAGATCCCTTTACAATCTTGATCGCATAAAACTTGCATAGGAAATCCTAATATTATTTCGTTACAAATCAAAACATCAAGATCTAATTCATAATTAATTATATAGCTGGCTTCATCTAAGTTTTTAATCCGTTCTTCATCTGTCTGATTAAGATCAACCTCTTTAGATATATTAATTTTCATGGGATATATTATTTTACTTAAGCACCTATTACAAAACAGTTCAATAGTTACTTTACCATCAGCCTCCATTAAAACTTTCTTACGGCCAATATTAGTAACAACTAAATCTACTGGTTCCTTATCTATAAAGGATAGGAATTGTCCTTGATTTTCTATTCCTTTAATGTCGATTGGAACATTAAATTTGCTTGTTTTACCACTTGTGCTTGATATATCGGATAGCGATATTATCATAGTATTTCCCTCCAATTAACGAGTAAGTAAGAGAGGATTATCAAACTTACATTGTTACACTCATTGTATTATAGCTATTGATATAATATTTGTCAATAATTATTATTAAATAAGATAGTCTTTAAATTAATCTTGATGTTTCCCTTGCAATCGCAAGCTCTTCATTCGTTGGTATAACATATACTTTTACTTTAGAGTCCGGAGTTGAAATCGTAGCTTCATTCCCTCTAACTTCATTTGCCTTATGATCAATTTCAATGCCTAGATAGCTTAAATATTCACATATATCCGCTCTAACCTTAGGATCATTTTCACCAACTCCTGCAGTAAATACTATTGCATCTATTCCATTCATAATCGCAACATATGCTCCAATGTATTTCACTACTCTATATACAAAAACATTAAATGCAATTCTTGCCTTTTCATTTCCTGCTTGAATAGCTAAATTTATATCCCTAAAATCACTAGATACATCCGACATTCCTTGAATACCAGATTTTTTATTTAAAATATTCATTACATCTTCTAGGCTTATATTTTCTTTGTTTGCTATAAACTCAATAATAGATGGATCAATATCTCCACTTCTAGTACCCATTATTAAACCTGCTAAAGGTGTAAATCCCATACTAGTATCAACTGACTCGCCACTCTTTACTGCTGAAACACTTGCACCACCACCCAAATGACATACAATAATTTTGGAATCTTCTTTAGCCAAGCCTGTTAATTCAATTGCTCTATCTGATACAAAGCTATGACTTGTACCATGAAATCCATATTTTCTTATTTTATATTTTTCA
>DUQJ01000006.1 GCA_012837865.1 Clostridiales bacterium
AAATGTAATTAATATTTGGAGGAACAAATATGAGTGATTTAGCAGCAACAGGTTGCGGCAGAGATTTTAACTGCGGTAACGAAGGTGGATTTGGTGGCAGTATGTTATTAATCGTATTATTACTATGTTGTGGAGGTTTAGGTTCAGGAAATTCAGGATGTGGCAATAGTTGTGGCGGCGGTATGGGCGGCGACTCTTGCGGTAGCATAATCTGGATTATACTTATCCTTTGCATGTGTGGTGGTAATGGCGGCGGAAATGGCGGCTGTTGCTAGTAAAAACCTGTTCAAACAAAAAAAGCTGCATATGCAGCTTTTTTTTGCCTTAATTAAATTCTTGTTTTACTTTCAATCTTCCTATCTATATACCTTTCAAAACATTTCCTATCTATTTCATAAATGGTGTTATCATCTATAATTAAATCTTCATTATCCATTCTTCTGGATTTTGATTTTTTTATATTACTATCATTATTATTTATAGTATTCTTTCCTTTTATATTCAAATAATTATAATCCATAACATTTCTCCCATTATTCATATATATATTAATATATGATTTTTTTTATAAATGGCATCATTCTTCTTGAATATAAATTTTAATTCAGTTATACTAGAATTTAAAATAAACAGAATAACAAAGTAATACGAAAGAGGGGATAAAATGGCTGGATCAGTATATGGTAATTTATTCAAAATATCTACATGGGGAGAATCACATGGCAAAGGAATAGGTGTCGTTATTGACGGTTGCCCTGCTGGACTTACACTTAATGAAGAACTTTTACAAAGATATCTTAATAGAAGAAGACCTGGGGCCACTAAATATTCTACACCTAGGACTGAATTGGATAAGGCAACAATCCTTTCAGGTGTATTTGATGGTTTAACAACCGGTACTCCAATATCAATTGTCGTTTTTAATGAAAATCAACGTTCTCATGATTATTCAGAGATAGCCAACTACTATCGTCCTGGTCACGCTGACTATACATATGATGGAAAGTATGGAATAAGAGATTATAGAGGTGGTGGCCGTTCTTCTGGTAGAGAAACAATCGCAAGGGTTGCTGCCGGAGCAATTGCTAAAGAAATTCTAAATCAGTTAGGAATAGATATAGTGACCTACACTAAATCAATTGGTCCTATAGAAATAAATAATGATAATTTTAATAAAAATTATATAGAAATTAGTCCATTATCTATGCCTGATAAACTTGCTTCTGAAAAAGCCGAAGTTTATTTGCAAAAACAAATGGAAGACAATAATTCTGCTGGTGGCATTATCGAATGCCTTGTCAATGGTATGCCTGTAGGAATTGGAGAACCTGTATTTGATAAACTTGATGCCTCATTAGCTAAAGCCCTCATGTCAGTAGGAGCCGTTAAAGGCGTTGAAATAGGTGCTGGTTTTGATGTTGCCAAAAGTACTGGATTAGAAAACAATGACCATTTTTCTTATTTACTAGATAAAGATACAGATAGCAAAAAATTAATTAAATTAAGCAATAACGCTGGAGGGATTTTAGGTGGTATGAGTGATGGTTCAGAAATTGTAATAAGATCTGCAATCAAACCAACCTCATCTATTGCAATAAAGCAAAAAACGGTAAACAAAGACATGGATAATATAGAGGTAACTGTCCTGGGCAGACATGATCCTGTAATTGTTCCACGCGCTGTAGTTGTTATTGAATCAATGGTTGCAATAACTTTAGTTGACCATATATTTATGAATATGACTTCAAGAATTGATAAAATAGTTAATTTCTATAAAAAATAATTTTATTTGTCTAAAGCTATAACATTTTGTTATAGCTTTTTTTAATTTTATTATTGACTTTATGGATTTTCTTAGTATAATTATAAATGTTGAGTTTACTACTGCTAAACTTATTGTTTATAATTAGTAAGAATATAAAGGGGTGATTATAATGAATATTGGATTTAAAATCAAAGAACTACGTGTTCAAAAAGCTTTAACACAGGAAGAACTTGCAGATAGGGCCGAATTGTCTAAAGGTTTTATATCGCAATTAGAAAGAGATTTAACATCGCCCTCTATAGCAACACTTATGGATATACTTCAATGTTTAGGTACTAATCTAGAAGAATTTTTTAGTGAAACAACTGCTGAACAAGTAGTTTTTAAAAAAGATGATTATTTCCATAAATATGATAGCGAATTACTTAATGAAATAAAATGGATTATCCCAAATGCACAGAAAAATATGATGGAACCAATTATTGTAACACTAGAAGCTGGTGGCTCTACATATCCTGACAATCCTCATGAAGGTGAAGAATTTGGTTTTGTCTTAAGTGGAAATATTAATATTTATATAGGTAAGCGTATGTATAAAGCTAAAAAAGGTGAATCGTTTTATTTTGTACCTAGCAAACGTCACTATATTACTGCATCCGCAAAAACAGGTGCTACTATCCTCTGGGTATCAACACCGCCTAGTTTTTAATTAAAGGAGGTTCTCATGACTAACAACAAACTAATCGATCTAATAAATATCACAAAGTCATTTGGTGATAATATTGTTTTAGATGATCTTAATTTATATATTAGGGAAAATGAATTCTTGACACTGCTTGGCCCATCAGGCTGTGGTAAAACTACTACACTTCGTATTATTGGTGGATTTGAAACTCCAAATACAGGCAAAGTTATTTTTCAAGGTAAAAACATAACTAATTTACCTCCTAATCAAAGACAATTAAATACTGTTTTTCAAAAATACGCTTTGTTTTCACATATGACAATTTCAGATAATATTGCATTTGGATTAAATATTAAGAAAAAAAGTAAAGCATATATATATGATAAAATTAAATATGCTCTAAAATTAGTAAATTTAGATGGCTATGACAATAGAATGCCTGAATCGCTTAGCGGAGGGCAACAGCAAAGAATCGCTATTGCTAGAGCCATCGTAAATGAGCCAAAAGTACTACTCCTAGACGAACCACTTGGTGCATTAGATTTAAAACTTCGCCAAGATATGCAATATGAATTGATACGTTTGAAAAATGAATTAGGAATTACCTTTATCTATGTAACACATGATCAAGAAGAGGCTTTAACAATGTCTGACACAATTGTTGTAATGAATCAAGGATACATTCAACAAATAGGAACACCTGAAGACATATATAATGAACCTCAAAATGCATTTGTTGCTGATTTTATAGGTGATAGCAATATAATAAATGCAACAATGATTGAAGATAAATTAGTAAGTATACTTGGCGCAAAATTTCCTTGCGTTGATGTTGGATTTGGTAAAAACAAGCCTGTTGACGTCGTTATCCGACCAGAAGATATAGATTTAGTACAGCCCGAAGAAGGTACTATCACAGGCGTGGTAACATCCCTAATATTTAAGGGTGTTCATTATGAAATGGAAGTGCTGGCAAATGGACACGAGTGGTTAGTCCACTCTACTGATCTCTCTCCTGTAGGAAGCACTGTTGGAATCTATGTCGACCCTTTTGATATTCAAATAATGAATAAACCTGAATCAGAAGACGAAGAAGCTGTTGAAATTGAAGAATAAATAAAGGAGATGGTATAAATGACTAAATTACAAAAAAATAAATCTAATAATATTCACATTTTATCATTCCCTTATATCATCTGGATGGCCATATTCATAATACTACCATTAATTCTTATTGTATATTATGGCCTAACTTATAAAACAGGTAATATTACATTTGAAAATATCTTTTTTATATTTGATCCAATTAATTTTAAAGCATTAAAATTATCCCTATGGTTATCATTTATAAGCACAATGATATGTTTATTATTAGCCTATCCTGTAGCTTTGATATTAAGAAATACAAAAATGAAGAGTAATAGCTTTATTGTTTTAATACTAATACTTCCAATGTGGATGAATTTTCTATTAAGAACAATCGCTTGGCAAAATTTATTAGAAAGATCAGGTGTAATTAATACTTTGCTAAAAACAATCCACCTACCTTCTTTAAATATAATTAATACACCTATTGCTATTGTTTTAGGTATGGTATATAACTTCCTACCCTTTATGATTTTGCCTATTTATAATATATTAATTAAAATTGATAAAGATATAATAAATGCTGCAAAAGATTTAGGTGCAAATAACATGCAAACATTTATTAGAATTATTTTTCCATTAAGCTTACCAGGTGTAATTAGTGGTATTACAATGGTATTTGTTCCTTCGTTAACAACATTCGTAATATCATCTATACTTGGAGGTAGTAAAATATTGTTAATTGGTAATATTATTGAGCAACAATTTAGAATTGGTAACTGGCATGCTGGATCTGGTCTTTCATTAGTTTTGATGATTTTTATATTAATGAGTATGGCTATTTTATCAAAATATGATAGTGGGTCTGGAGGTACAAAAATATGATTAAAAAATTTTTAGAAAAGTTTTATATTGGGTTTATATTATTGTTTTTGTATGCTCCTATTATAATATTAATTATATTATCATTTAATAATTCAAAATCTAGG
>DUQJ01000072.1 GCA_012837865.1 Clostridiales bacterium
ATGGAATAAACTCAGCTCTTTTATCAGACTTAGATCGGTCTATGATCTATATTAAAAAGATGTCAAAGTATCCTGATGAAATAGCACTATATAGAGATGAGCTTACAGGTAGGGATAATTCTGTTTTAGCTGCAATGAGTAACTTCACATCCGTAATAATTAAGCAAAACTTTTCCTTAGATATGCTATATATTCACGGAGAAGAAGAATTACCGAAAGCAAATGCTAATATTAAAGATAAAATTAAAAATAATTTAGAAAAATTAACTTATTCATTTACATCGGATAAGTTTGCTATAGAAAATGAACCAGAAGCGCTAAATATTTGGGTTAATAGGGCTATTACCCATGTTGACTTGCTTCAAAAAATGGTTGACGCAGAATTCACACCTAAAACAGGAATTAAGGTTAAAATTTCAATTATGCCAGATGCTAATAAACTTACACTAGCTACTGCTGCAAATGAAACTCCTGACCTTGCACTTGGATTGCAATCTCATATGCCATTTGAACTGGCAAGCAGGGGTGCATTATATGATATGAGTCAATTTGAAGATTTTTGGCAAGTAGCAGATAGATTTATGCCAGGAGCATTTGTACCATATTTATTTAATGAAGGAGTCTATGCTCTACCAGAAACATCTGATTTTCATGCACTTGTTTACAGAACAGATGTGTTTGATAACCTTGAATTAACACCTCCAGATACATGGCAGGAAGTTGTTGATATGTTACCAGTTTTACAGCGTTACGGTAAAAACTTTTATCATAATATTTCAGCAGGTGTAGGTTACAAATGGTTTTATCAAACGACATCAATGATTTTTCAAAATGATGGGAAATTATATACAGATGATGGTTTAAGAACGGCGCTAGATCAACCAAATTCAGTAAAGGGAATTAAAGCACTTGGAGATTTATTTATATCATATTCATTAGATAAAGAAGTTATATCATTTTTTAACTCATTTAGATATTCAATACTCCCTGTAGGAATAGTAGATATAAATGAGTATACATTAATTAAAAATGGTGCTCCCGAACTAGAAGGACAATGGAAACTAGCTCCTTTACCAGGCACTATAAAAGAAGATGGAAGTATATCTAGATATTTTGTAGCAAATGGTACTGGGGGCATAATATTTGATAAAACTGAAAAAGCGGATGATGCATGGGAGTTTTTAAAATGGTGGACTGAATATGAAACTCAAGTTAATTACGCATTTACATTGCAATCAACCTTTGGTAAACAGTTTGTTTGGCTTTCATCTAATATTGAGGCTGTTGAAGCATCGCCTTTTGATCAAACAGATAAAAGAGTTATAGTTGAGCAATTAAAATGGCTAAAGGATGTTCCAAGAACGCCAGGACAATATATATTAGAAAGATCTATATCTGATATTTGGAATGAGATGGTAAACGAAGGTGAATCTGCCCAAGTTGCAATTGATGAGAAAGTCATAGCAATTAATCGAGAAATAAGAAAAAAGATGCAAGAAATAGGATATTATGATGAGAATGGTAACTTAATTAAACCATATGTAATCAGAGATATTGATTGGATAGAAGAACAAATATATAAAGCGAAACAGGAGGTAGATAAGATTGAAAAACATAGCAATGAAAATAAATGAAAAGAAAACATCATCATTGCATAGTTCACATGCAGAAGCATTAAGAACTTTTCTCCTGTTACTTCCTTATGGATTGTTATTTACAATATTTATTGCAATACCAGTAGCGATAGCTATAGGTTTATCATTTTCGTATTTTGATGTAATAAATCCTCCACAATATAAGGGAATGCTTAATTATATAACCTTGATAACTCAAGATGAGGTGTTTTTAAAACATGTTCTTCCTAATACTTTTAAATATGCATTAATAGTTGGACCTGGGGGATATGTACTTTCATTTATTTTAGCCTGGATGTTAGCACAAATTCAGGTAAAAGCGAGAACTATTTTGACACTTGCAATATATATGCCTTCAATGATGGGGAATGTATTTGTACAAGTCATTTTTAAAAACATATTTGCAGGAGATCAAAGAGGCTTGTTAAATAGCTTGCTTATGAGATTAAGCTTAATTGAACAACCTATACAATTCTTATTATCACCGGATTATATAATGAATATTATGATATTTGTTTCATTGTGGTCTTCTATGGGTATGGGTTTTTTAGCAATGATTTCAGGAATATTAAATATAAATGAAGAACTATATGAAGCAGCTTATGTAGATGGCATAAGAAACAGATTTCAAGAAATTATCTATATCACTATACCTTCTATGAAACCTCAAATGTTATTTGGAGCGGTTATGGCTATTGTAAATGCATTTAATATGGGATGGATTGGCGTGGCTCTTTCAGGATCAAATCCTACGCCAGGTAATGCAGGCCAACTAATTGCGAATCATATAGATGATTATGGTTTTATTAGATACGAAATGGGTTATGCTGCTGCTATATCAGTAGTACTTCTAATTATGGTTAGCCTATTTTCTAAATTAGCACATGGATTATTTGGCGAGAAAGATTAGGGGGAAAGATAATGGCGAATTTTCAAGGTACAAAAATCAATCCAAAGCGATTTTCTAGATCGCAGATAAAGTTCTATATGATACTACTTCCATTATCAATTTTTATGATTTTGCCAGTTGTATTAAGCGTTAGTCAATCACTAAAGCCTATGGGAGAAATATACCAAGTACCTCCAAAGATTTTAGTTAAAAACCCAACACTCGATAACTTTAGAAGTTTGTTTGCTTTGTCAGGGACTACGGGTGTACCAATGTCTAGATATTTATTAAACTCTATGTTGATTTCAATAGCGACAGTAGTGATTAACCTTTTTGTTACGATAACAGCAGCTTATGTGTTTTCTAAGAAGAATTTTAAGATGAAAAAGACCTTATTTCAAATAAATCAGATGGCTTTAATGTTTGTAGCTACATCAGTAACAGTACCTAGATATTTAGTAGTTATGAAAATGGGGTTAATGAATTCGTGGATGGCACATATATTACCACTAATTGCAATGCCTGTAGGCTTGTTTTTGGTTAAACAAAATGTAGATCAAATCCCAAATGAATTAATCGAGGCTGCAGTTATGGATGGAGCTAAAGATCTAAAGATAATAACTAAAGTCATAATACCTCTAACTAAACCCGCTCTTGCTACATCTGTGGTATTTACATTTCAAGCAGTATGGGGAGCAGTAGAGGCCTCAAATAACTATATAACTAACGATACTATGAGAACTTTAGCATTTTATTTAAATTCATTATCAACAAACAATGCTGTAGCTGCAGCAGGAATGCAGGCAGCAGCATCAGTCATAATGTTTTTACCAAACTTAATTATATTTATATTCATGCAATCCAGAGTAATGAACACAATGTCTCACTCTGGAATTAAATAGGAGGGCGTTGTCAATGAAGAAAAATGTAAAAGCTTTAGTTGCATTTATAGCTTTACTAACTTTAATGATGCCGACGCTTTCACTATCGGCATCACAAGCAACAAGCTACACTTATGTTTTAAACGAAAAAGGTTATTTAAATAGGACACAAGATGCTTATTTACCAGATAAAACAATATCTGACTTAGAACTTATGTCACCAGAAGATTTATTCGTTGATAAAGATAATATTTTATATATAGCTGATTCTGGGAATAGAAGAATTGTAAAATATTCAATAGATAAAGGCATTGTAGTAGGTCTTTTAGAATATGAAGATTTTATGAATCCAAGAGGAGTTTTTGTAACAAAAAAAGGTGATATATATGTTGCAGATCCAACTGCAAAAAAAGTATTTCAATTTGATAAAGAATTTAATATTCTTAACTCTTATGGGAAACCAGATTCACCTAACTTTTCTGAGACACCATTTGAGCCTTTAAGAGTTGCAGTAGATAATATAGGCAATATATATATTGTTAGTGAAGGTGTTTATAATGGTGTAATTCAGTTAGCTTACTCAGGTGAATTTTTAGGATATTTCACTGTTAATAAAACAAGGCTTAGTTTCGCACAGTCAATTCAAAATTATATATTTACTAGAGCACAACTAGCAAATTTAGTTCCACGGGTACCAACTACATTTTCAAATATTTTCATTGATAACGCTGGTATTGTTTATACTACAACAATGGGTAAGAACTTTGATGGAATTAAAAAACATAATACAGCTGGTGGTAATATGTTTAAAGAAGAAGCTTGGGGTGGTTGGGGTTCTCTAACAGATGTATATGTTGATAGTCAAGGACTTATATATACTAGTTGTAATGATGGATATATTGAGGTCTTTTCAAGTGCAGGAGAATTTATATTTGAGTTCGGATCATATGTATTTGATTTAGATGTATCAGGTTTATATTCGAATCTACCTACAATAGCCGTTGATAACAATGGAAACATCTGGACGGCTGATGGTGAAAAAGGATATCTTCAATCTTTTAAGCCTACAGATTATGCACTTATGGTATATGGTGCAATGGGTTTATATGAAGAGGGCTTGTATGAAGAATCATTAGATAAATGGAATGAGGTTCTAAGGCTTAATCAAATGTCAGTTTTAGCCCATAATGGAGTTGGTAAGTCATATCTTCATGCACAACTTTACGAGGATGCGATGGAACATTTCAAAGTGGCTGGAAATAGAGAGTATTACTCGGAAGCTTTTTGGGAAGTTAGAAACAATTGGATACAAGGGAAATTAGAATTATTTATAATGATTATCGTTTTACTCTGGATAACAATCAAAATATTTAAATATTTTGATAAGAATAAAAAAATAAATAAACTTCTTAAAAATATAAAGAAAAAAATTTATAATATAACGATTATACATGATGTTTTATTTAGTTTTAAAATACCAAAGCACCCAATAGATAAATATTATGAAATAAGGGTTTTTAGAGAAGGTTCTACTGTTGGAGCTACTATAATATATTTGATAACTTTTGTAGCTTATATTGCCTATAAAACAAGTAAAGGTTTTATTTATCAATATAAAGCGGTAGAAGATATGGATATAAATGCAATAATAATTGGGTTTATTGCAATAATTACTTTATTCGTAATATGTAATTATTTAGTAACATCCATAAATGATGGAGATGGAAACTTTAAACAAGTGTATATGATACCAGCATATGGATTGATACCAGTTATTATATCAATGATATCAATAACAATATCATCTCATTATTTAACATATAATGAAGCATTTATTTTAGATGTGATTCTATATATAGGAGTAATATGGACGATAATAGTTATATTCTTAGGTTTTCAGACAGTTCATGATTATTCATTTAAAGAAACAATTATAAGCTTTATTCTTACAGCTGTATTTATGGTTATAGCAGCAGTAATGGCATTGATCATAATTATTATGGGTGATCAGTTATTTGAATTTATAAAATCTATAGTAAAGGAGATGGCGCAAAATGTATTTATTTAAGAAGAAAAGTATATATGTATATTTATTAACTAGCCTAGTAGTTATTATGATCTCCTTTGCTTATATAAAGGCAAATTATTTAACAACTAATAGGGATACAAAGATTCCACCAGAAAGTGTAAAGTATGAAATTGTTAATAAGGATGAATATGAACTATTGCATGAAACTAATACATTAATATATTACTATAGAGAAGACCGTGATGTAATTATGATTAAGGATAAAAGAAGCGGTTATACATGGAAAACAGGCTTGGATATACCTTTTGGTTCAGATATTAGTCAAGCAGTTTTAGAAGCAGAGACTTTAGAAGAAAAACTTGAAATTGCAATTCCACAAGAAGATAGAATGAACACCACATATACAGGAATGGCCAATTCTATAATTACTGTAGAATATGATGAAGAGGGAGCTATAAAGTTTGTTTCATCGGCATCAAAAGACTATGCAGAATCAGAATTATATACCCTCAATGATAATCCATCTACAAGAATGCTTGCTGTTAAATTTACAAATATAGAATTAGAGTTGAAAGTTTATATAACATTTGAGGAAGACTCTATTATTTATGAAGTTAGGGATGAAGATCTTCAGGGTAAAGGTAGAAATAAAATATTATCTTTAAGTATAACACCTTTTTTAGGAGCTAGTGGTGGCACAGAAAAATATTATAATCCTGAAACGGATATGTATGACATTATTAAAAAGAAATATATGGCACCAGGCTATATATTTGTTCCAGATGGAAGCGGTAGTTTAATTAGATTTAATGATAATAGTGCATCATTTTCAATGTATTACGGTGATGTTTATGGAGAAGATTTAGCACAAAGTACTTATTATAACTCCAGACTTACTGATGCAATTCCATTAAAGAATCCAGTTATGCCGGTCTTTGGTGTAGCTCATGGTAATAAACAAGCTGCATTTGTAGCCTATGCTGATAGTGCGGCTGAATATATGCAAATTGCGGTAAGACCAGAAGAAAATTTAACATCATATAATTATGTTTATCCACGTTTTGTTTATAACACTAATTATTTTCAAATTTTCAATAAAAAGGCTGATGGTTTCTTTACTTTAATGAAAGAACCTAATAAAATGGATATTAAATTAACATATAGCTTTTTAGCAGGTGATGGTTCAAATGGAAATTATCCAGCGGATTATACAGGAATGGCATTAAAATTTAGAAACCACTTAATAAGCAAAGGTGTTTTGACTGAAACAGATAAAGTTGATAGTGATATCCCATTAAGATTAGATTTTATTATGGCAGATTCTAAGAAAGGTATTGTTGGAAATGAGGAAACTGTTGTTACCAATGTAAATGAAGCTAAAGAAATCTTAACTGATGTAATAGAAAACAAGAAGATTACTAATATTAATGTTGGCTTACATGGTTGGCAAAAAGGTGGGGAATCCCTATCAAAACCCTACCAGACAAAATTTTCAAGAAATATAGGAACAAAAAATAAATTTAAAACATTAATCAAAGAGTTTTCGGATAAATCGGTAGATATATCATTTGCAAGAAATTATATTGATATTAATAGACAAGCTATAAGTTATCAAAATAACGCAGTTCGTCACGTTAATTCATGGTATTTAGATGTTAATAAAAGAAAGGTTTTACCGGAGAATTCTCCGGTGTTCAATTTTGGATATGCGACACCTAAGAAAAGCATTAAATGGTTTAATAAACAGCTAGATAGATTTTCAGATATCAGTACTTCTATGACGGTAAGCGGGATATCGAATGTTTTATTAAGCAATTATAATAGAGACAAAGTTGATATTACTGTTACGGATGCGATTGCTTTGTATGAAGAGAGTTTTAAGAAAGCAAATGAAAAAACAAAACTTAATTTTGAGAATCCTAATATGTACCTTTGGAAGTACACAGATAGATATCTTCAAGCCCCTATTGGTACATCACAATATGTTTATGAAACTGATGCGGTACCATTTTTGCAAATGGTTTTAAGTGGTACAATGGAAGTTTATGCGCCATATTCAAATTTTTCATTTTATACCCAATCGGATATATTAAAAATGATTGATTACAACATATCACCATCATTTATACTATCAAGTAAGCCATCCCATCTGCTTTCTTCAACAACTTCGGCAGATTTATACTCTACAGAATATTTTAATTATGAAAATCTTATTGAAGAAGTCTATAGCAAGGTAAACGATTCACTTCGTCATGTAATTGCTTATAGGTGGATAGGTAGAGATGTATTAGAAAATGGTATTATAAGAAATATTTATATAAATGATGATAAGGAAATAGAGATTATTATTAACTATACAGATTCTATATTTAATTATAAAGGTAATTCTATTGATCCCCTTAGCGCATCTACTATTAAAGATGGGGAGGTGCAATAGAATGGCGAAAAGAAATAAATTGCAAAACAAGAAAATTACAGCTTATCAGAGAAGGCAAAATAAAAAAGGCTATAAGTTTATGCTTCCGTGGATTATTGGGTTTATGCTATTTACTGCATTTCCTTTTTTAGCAACAATTTATTTGAGCTTTACTGAAGTTAGGCAGACAATACTAGGATTTAGCATAAAGTTTATTGGTTTTAACAATTATTTTATGGCGTTTTTTGAGAATGTTGATTTTGTACCAAATTTGCTAGGTTATTTATATATGATAATACCATACACTTTTGTAATATTAGTAGTGTCATTTATACTATCATATTTATTGAATAAAATTGAACATGGTAGGGGATTGCTTAGAACTATATATTTTCTGCCAGTAATAATAATGTCAGGGCCAGTTATGTCGCAAATATTAGATTCTGCATCAATTGCTGGAGAAGGTGAAATAGTAAGAAATTTTACGGATATTTTTATTGTACAAATGATATTTTCTTATTCACCGAAATTTGCCAGACTATTATTATCAGTTTTTGATCAACTATCATTAATACTTTGGTTTACGGGAATACCAATTATATTATTTATAAATGGTTTGCAAAAGATTAATCCTAGCCTAATAGAAGCAGCTAAAATTGATTCTGCAAATGGATGGCAAATACTATGGAAGATTACTATTCCTATTATTAAACCAATAGCACTTGTAGTTACTATATTTACAATTGCTAATTTAGGTGCATTTTCTACTAACCCAGTTTATGACTTGATTAAGAAAGCTACTGAAAATACAAGTGGTGGACTAGGGCTAGCATCAACTTTTGCATGGATATATAGTGTAATAGTGTTAATTCTTATTGGATTAGCATTTTTAATATTAAAAAATCGAGACGAAGTAAGGAGGCCATAATGTGAATGAAAATAAATTTATAAGATTAATTAAAAGAGAAAAATTTAGTTTCTTTTTAAAATTGTGCATATACTTTGTTCTTATAAGTATCAGCTTTGTATATTTAGAGCCAATTTTTAGAATGATTTCTATGGCTTTCATGTCAACTACTGATGTTATCGATCCCTCTATAGATTGGATACCGCATAACCCATCTATAAATAATATTAAGGTTGCTAGCACAGTTTTAAATTTAAAGAAGACTTTATTCAATTCATTTTGGTTTTCAGCTTTGTTAGCTACTTCACAAACAATAGTATCAGCATTAACAGGATTTGCATTATCAAGATTTAAATTTAAATTTAAGAACTTTTGGATTATAATGATAATAGTAGCATTTATAATACCAATGCCATTGTTAATGATCCCAAGGTTAATGATGTTTATTTCATTCCAAAACATCTTAGGCTTTAATTTAATTGGTACACCAATCCCCCAAGTGCTTATGGCATTATTAGGGCAAGGGGTTAACTCGACAATATTAATCCTGATATTTTATAATTTCTTTAATTTAATACCATATTCTTTAGATGAAGCTGCAATGCTTGATGGTGCAAGCCCGAGCCAAGTTTTCTGGAAAGTAGCAATGAAAATATCTGCATCTACAGTATTAGTAGTATTTCTATTTTCATTTGTATGGAACTGGAATGAAACTTATGTAACAGGAACTTTAGTAAGAAGCAGTATAGACCTTTTACCATCAAAGCTTAATATGTTCGATAGTGCATTTGAATCATATGCAGCAGGCAGTAGAGGAACAGCACAATTTAGACTTAATGAAGCATATAAAATGTCAGCAACCCTGATTTCAATAACACCTTTGTTAATATTATATGCATTTGTACAAAAACAATTTATTCAAGGTGTAGAAAACACAGGAATTACAGGTGAATAAAATAGAATTTAAATGGAGGATTATATGCAGATTACAAATAAAATAAAGATTTTAAATTTATTTCTTATATCTTGTTTAATAATATTATCTTTAATAGCATGTAAAAAAGATGATGGATATAGATCTGGAAATAGTTTGTCAAATGCTTATGTAGCTCCCAAGAAAGGCGATGAATTAATGAACGAAGATATTAAATCAATTGGTTTTAAATATGATTATGATAATTTGAATTACGAACTAGTGTGGTCAGATGAATTTGATTACGAGGGAGCACCTGATGAAGCTAAATGGGGATATGACATAGGTGGTTCAGGATGGGGTAATAATGAACTTCAGTATTATACTAAAGAGGACAATTCCTGGGTTGAGAATGGAAATTTAATTATAGAAGCTCGGAAAGAGGAAAAAGGCGGAAAAGATTTCACATCAGCAAGGTTAATTTCAAAAAACAAAGGTGATTGGCTATATGGAAAGTTTGAAATTAAAGCCAAAATACCTGATGGATTGGGAACATGGCCAGCGATTTGGATGTTACCTACAGATTGGGAATATGGTAGTTGGCCAACATCAGGTGAAATTGATATAATGGAGCATGTAGGTTATGATCAAGATAGAATCCATGCATCAGTTCATACAAAAACATACAACCATAATATTGGAACGCAAAAAACAGCCACTAAGGTTATACCAGGTGTAAGTGAAGATTTTCATACTTATACTGTGGAGTGGTTGCCAGATAAAATCATGGCTTATATTGATGGAGAATTATACTTTACATTTGAACCATCTAAGTATAAAGAAAATCCAAGCCATAATGAATGGCCATTTGATAAAAGAATGCATCTTATATTAAATATTGCGGTTGGAGGCAACTGGGGTGGTGCCAAAGGAATGGATGATTCAATATATCCTAAGCAAATGCTAATAGAATATGTTAGAGTATATCAAAGTAAAGAAATAAATGAATTAACAAATAAAGATAAGTAAAAAGTAATGAATGGGAGTGATATGATGGTAACGATTAAGGATGTAGCAAAGGAAGCAGGAGTAGCAATTTCTACTGTATCTAATGTATTAAACAATGTAAACATTGTTTCAGAAGAGACAAGGCAAAAGGTATTAGACGCAAGTAATAGGCTAAAGTATGTACCTAATATCAATGCGAAACTGTTAAAAACTAATAAGAGAAATACAATAGGTTTATTTGTTCCAAGTGTTCAAGGTGAGTTTTATAAAATAATAATGCAAGCGATTCATATACAGTGCAAATTAAATGGTTATTTGTTAAATATCTATGTTAGTAATGAAAATACAAGTGAAGAGATTTATAGCATGGTTATTTCATCTGGTGTTGTTGGTGCTATTATTATCAATGAAAAATTAGAAGATGAGCATCTAAGCAGAATTGAAGAGTCAAAGCTTCCGGTTGTATTTGTGGACAGAGAGTATACTGGTGAAAAAATGTCTAGTGTGCTCATAGATAATGTTTATGGTGCAAGTTTAGCAGTTGAATATTTAGCAAAGCATGGACACAAGAGAATTGGATATATTCATGGAGTTTATAACACTGATGATGAAGGACGTTATAAGGGATATGAAGATGCGATGAATAAATACAAACTACCTATTGATAAAAATATTATACTTAGAGGGTTTTTCGAAGAAATGGTTGCCTATAGCGAAATGAGAGTATTGCTCTTAAAAGGTATAGATCTACCAGATGCTATGTTTTGTGCGAATGATGAGATGGCTATAGGCTGCATTAGAGCTTTAACAGAAGCGGGAATAGATGTGCCAAGTCAAATCAGTGTAGTTGGATTTGATGATATACCGATGGCATCGATTCATAATCCACCTCTTACCACCATACATAGTCCTGTTTTAGAAATGGGTACATTATGTTTTAACGAATTAATTAGATTATTGTCAGAAGAAGATGATGATTTAGGAGTAGGCGGACTTATATCTAGATTGGTACCATCCTTGGTAGTAAGGGATACATGTGAATTTAGGATATAAGTATGCTATAGGAGGATGAATTTGATTAAATATTACTTAGAAAATGATAAATATGTTATTGAAAATTATGATAAAGCACCTACATTTTCAAGTTTTCTTCCTGGATTAGCAGGAATAAAAGGCATACCTTTATGGGTATTCTATACAAACAGAGGACAGGGAATAAACAGTTTTGGAATTAATGATAAAAGCAATGCTATTATGGAATTTAATCCTGCAAATACAGCGTATGAGAACATTTCTTTAAAAGGTTTTAGAACCTTTATTAAAATAAATGGTGATGTTTATGAACCATTTGTATTTGTAAACAAAAATGTTAAAAGGAATTTATATATTAAGAAGAATAGTTTTGAAATAGAAGAGATTAATAATGAACTTGGAATAAAGATAAATGTTAAATATTATGTGTTACCAAATGAAAATATAGGTGGACTTGTTAGAAATGTTATAATAGAAAACCTAAACAATGATGATAAACAAATAGAATTAATTGATGGAATACCTAAAATCATCCCTTATGGAATGAAAAATAGTGAGTATAAAGAAATATCTAATTTATTAAAGAGCTGGACAGATGTTTTAAATATAGAAAATAATATACCATATTATACTATGAAAGCATCAAATGACGACTCGTCAGAGGTTAAAGAAATTAATGGTGGATATTATTATTTATCAGTATATCAAGGAGAGATAAGGCCAGTAATATATGATAGAGATATAGTGTTTGGTTATGATAATTCGTTAATATGCCCAATCAATTTTTTGGACTCATCTTTAGATGAAATGATTAATGAAGAACAAATATTTTACAATAAGATTCCTTGTGGATTTACTTATAAAACAATTATTCTAAAAGCCAATGATAAATATGAATTTAATTCAATGACTGGTTTTGCAAGTACTCCTGAATTAATTAATAACAAAATAAACGAACTATCTGAAACTAATTATTTTATTAATAAAGAAAAAGAAGCAGACGCTTTAGTTGATGCATTTACAAAAGATATTAAGACATCCACGTCAAAGAGAGTTTTTGATCAATATATTGAACAATGTTATCTTGATAACTTCTTACGTGGTGGATATCCGTATGTGTTTAACAAAGATAATAATAAATCAGTAGTTCATTTGTTTACTAGAAAACATGGAGATCCAGAAAGAGATTATAACTTTTTCTCAATAGCAGGAGAGTATTATTCTCAAGGGAATGGAAATTTTAGAGATGTAAATCAAAATAGAAGAAACGATATATTCTTCAATAAAGATATTGGTGACTTTAACATTAAAAACTTCTTTCAACTTGTTCAGATTGATGGATACAATCCTTTAGAAATTAGACCGTCCACATTTTCAATTAAAGATGAATCGAAAGCCAAGGCATTTGAATTAATTGACAATAATATATTAGATAAAAAAGATGAAATTAAAAAGATAATTGATGGAGATTTTACTCCAGGACAGATTTCAAATGAAATTGCAAGACAGAATATAGCTATAGAGAATGAAGATGGATTTATAGAAGATATATTAAAAGTATCAGAACAAAACTTTGAAGCAGGCTATGGTGAGGGATACTGGAGTGATCACTGGAATTATAACTTAGATTTAATTGAAAGTTTCTTAAAGATTTATCCAGATAAAGTTAACGAATTATTATTTGAAGATAATTCATATAAATTCTATGATAGTCCAGTTGTTATATTGCCACGTAAAGAAAAATATTTAATTAATAAAAATAATGAAATTAGACAATATGGCTCATTAATTCCTGACGAAGAGAAGATTAAAAGAGATGGATTTGACAGATATGGAACTAATTGGTTGAAACATGCTGATGGAAATTTTGTGACAACATCACTTATGGGAAAACTAATATCATTGGCATTAAACAAATTTGCACTACTTGATTCATATGGAATGGGAATTGAGATGGATGGAGGCAAACCAGGTTGGAATGATGCTATGAATGGAATACCCGGATTGTTCGGAAGTGGAATGTCTGAAACGTTTGAACTTAAGAGGTTAATTGATTTTATATTGAACAATTTAAAAGGGCAAGAGGGCATATCTTTACCTATAGAAATTTATGAATTTTTAATTGGTGTATATAAATTCTTAATTGATAAGAACGAAGGTATATTAGATGGATTTAGCTATTGGGACAAGGTATCAAGTTTAAGAGAAGAATATAGAAGTAGAGTCCGTTTTAAATTAAACGGTGTATTTATTAAAATTACTCAAGAAAAAGCATATGATATTTTCGTATCTTTTGCTTTTGAAATAGATAAAGGAATTAAAAAAGCTTCTGAGTATGGAGATGGGATAATTCCGACTTACTTTACTTTCAAAGCAAGCGAATTTGAGCCGATATTAGATAAAGAAGGCAATCCTGTAATAAGTCATTATGGATTAGCAACTGCAAAAGTGAAGGCATTTGAAGTTATACCTTTACCATCATTTTTAGAAGGGCCAACTAAAATGCTAGCTAGCATGAAAGACAATAATAAGGCGATTGAATTCCATAAATTAATAAAATCAAGTGATTTATATGATAAAAAATTAAAAATGTATAAAACATCAGTGCCAATTGATGATATATCAATGGAAAATGGAAGAATAAGAGCTTTTACACCAGGTTGGTTAGAACGAGAAAGCATTTTCCTTCATATGGAATATAAATATCTTTTATCCATGTTAAAAGCGGGATTATTTGAAGAATTTTATTCTGAGATACAGGACACTATGGTTGTATTTAGAGACCCTAAGGAATACGGAAGAAGCATACTTGAGAACTCTTCGTTTATTGCATCTAGTAGGAATCCGGATGAGAAGGTACATGGAAGAGGTTATGTGTCTAGATTAAGTGGATCGACCACAGAGGCCCTATCTATTTGGATTGAAATGTTTATTGGTGATAAGGTATTTAGTTTTGATGATAATGAGTTGCAACTAGAATTTAAACCAAATTTACCAGGATGGTTTTTTGATGAGAATAATAAAGTTGAATTCACATTTTTATCTTCTTGTAAAGTGACTTATATTAATAATTCAAGGAAGAACACTTATGGTAAAGATGCTGCTAAAATTAAAACTATTGTAATTGATGATAAAACAGTTTTTAGCCAAAAGGTTATATCAGGAGAAATGGCACATAAAGTTAGAAATGGTTTGATAAATAAGATTACTATTGAGTTGGAATGATTTAGGAAATAGAATGATTATAAAAAGAATACAAAAATATTTATTTATAATATTGATGATAGCAGGGATATTTGTCTTTAAGGCAGATGTCCTTGCAAAATTGGCAAAGAATGAAAGTGAAAGGGATCAAATGTTTTTAAAAGCAGATGGTAAGGACCTTAAAAACAACTATGGTAAAGGTGATATAATAACTTTGCGTGGTACTAATATAGGTGGATGGCAATTGATGGAGTCTTGGATGTGCCCTACAAATGCAGTTGATCAAAAGACAACAGTAAGGGTATTAACTGAGCGATTTGGCCTCGAAAGAGCAGATGAGTTAATTAAAGTGTATGAAAACAATTGGATAAATGAGGATGATTTCAATATACTTAAGGATATGAATTTTAATTGTCTAAGGCTACCTATTTCATATATAAACTTATTGGATAGCAATGGAAGATTAAGAAAAGATACATTGAATAAATATGATTGGTTTATAGAAGAAGCAGGAAAACGAAAGATTTATGTAATTTTAGACCTTCATGCAGCACCTGGTTCACAAAGTGGTAGAGATCATACAGGGGATACAAGTGGATCGATTCTTTTTACAGATAAAGAATCTCAAGAACTAACTATATCACTATGGGAACAACTTGCAGAACATTATAAAGGCAATCCTGTTATAGCAGGATATGATTTGTTAAATGAACCTGAAGGTTCTGAAGATGAACGAAATCCTTGGGGGCCGGCTCAGTTACCATTCTTAGATAGGCTGTATAAAGCAATTAGAGCTATAGATAAGGAACATTTAATTATAATAAATGCAATTTGGGATCCATCTAATATGCCAGATCCAATGATATATGGTTGGGAAAATGTAATGTATCAATATCATTTTTATGGATGGGATGGAATAGATGATCATATTAAACAAAAAGATTTTACAGATTCAAAAATTAAAAATAATGATAAAACGGGGCACAATGTACCAGTTTTAATTGGTGAGTTTAATTTATTCGATAAACTTCAAAGCTGGGAATATAGCCTGAATGCTTACGAAGAAAATGGTTGGAGTTGGACGACTTGGACATATAAAACAGTTGGTATGGGTAGCTGGGGGATATTTAACAGTAGTAACAATACCACGCCTAAAGTAGATATATATAATGACAATGATGATGTGATTGAAGAGAAATGGAGCAAAACTACTACTAAAGAAGGATTTACTAAAAACAAATATTTATATGATTTGTTAAAAGTAATGGCTGATAAAGAAGTAGCCCATAATAACAAAAGAAAATGGTATTTTAATACTCAAATAGATAATAAGCCTTTGTTACGTACAGGGACTGATGCTAAAGCTGAGCTTGTAAATCCTGCAGAAACATATTCTACAAAAGAAGATAAAGATGTAATTAAATTAACAATAGCAGGATTAGAACAAAGCGCATCTAATACATCTAGGAATGTGTGTATATCTCCAGCATTAAGAAATTCAATTGATATAGGAGATACTGAGTATCTAATAATTAATACTTATAGTAAACAAAAAGTAAACAATCTACGAGTTACATTAATAGATAAAGATGGATCGATATGGACAAGCCATACATCCCAGTCTGCAATACCTGTTGCATATGCATGGGAAAAGGTTTTTGTTGATTTATCTAAAATAACAATAAACAAATCTGCGATAGTAGAAATACGAATTGGTTTAGATAGTCCAGGTGTTTATTATTTTGATGATATTTATTTTGCCCAATCCTATGCAGACTTATTGCCAGATGAGGATATTGAAGAAATAAAAAATGATATGGGTGTAATAGGTCAAATAACAGATTGTAACTCTGTACCGGAGAGCAGTTATGATATTGAGCATGTAAATAATAATAATATTCAGATAAGTCGTTTATTACGGACAATCTTAGCTATAATTATTATAATTTTAACAATCGTATTAATTTGTAAAAAGACAACAAAACATAAAACTTAAACGGAGGTCAGTAGATGAAAAACATACAAATTGGTGTACCATTGGAGGGATTTTCCAATTTCACAAGGAAAGTTGCTCCAGAAGGTTTTGTATTATTAAAAAACGAAGATAAGCTTTTACCATTAAAGAACGAAGATAAGGTATCTGTATTTGGAAGAACTCAAATTGATTATTATAGATGCGGAACTGGTTCAGGTGGAGCTGTAAATGTTGAGTATACGATAAACATACTTGAAGGATTTAGAAAAAATGAAGAAATAAATATAAATGAAGACTTAGCTAAAATATATGAAAATTGGATTTTGGATAACCCCTTTGATAACGGTGGTGGTGGATGGGCTGCAGAACCATGGAATCAAAAAGAAATGCCCTTATCAACTGAAATAGTAAAAGAAGCTAGAGAAAAATCTAATAAAGCAATTATAGTTATTGGTCGTACAGCTGGTGAAGATAAAGATAACGCAGATGCAGAAGGTAGCTATAGATTAACTAGTGAAGAAATTAATATGCTCAGTAGTGTGTGTAATCATTTCGATGATGTTATTGTTTTGTTAAATATAGCAGCTACAATTGATATGGAATGGTTATCAAATGAGTATAGGAATAAAATTAAAACTGTTTTAACAGTGTGGCAAGCAGGTCAAGAAGGTGGGAATGCTATTGCAGATTGTGTAGCAGGATTAGTAGCTCCTAGTGGGAAATTAACAGATACAATTGCATATTCGATAAATGATTATCCATCAACTGAAAATTATGGAAATGAAATAAAGAATTTTTATCAAGAAGATATTTATGTTGGATACCGTTATTTTGAAACCTTTTATCCAGGAAAAGTAGAATATGAATTTGGTTTTGGCTTGTCATATACAGACTTTAAAATAGAAACAAAAGAGTGTAAAACACTTATTAGAGGTGGACAAGAATATATATATATGCAAGTCAATGTAACTAATATTGGAAATGAATTTCCTGGTAAAGAAACCGTGCAGGTTTATTACGAGGCGCCACAAGGCAAATTAGGTAGACCAGTAAAAGAATTAATAGCATTTAGCAAAACAAAGACCTTAAAACCTGGTAAGTCACAAGAATTATATTTAGAATTTAAAACAAACGATATGGCAGCTTATGATGATGGTGGATATACAGGTGAGAAATCGTCATATGTTTTAGAAGCGGGCAGTTATTATATTCATCTAGGTAATAGTGTGAAAAACACATCAAAGATTAGAGTTGATAATAAAGATGCTTACATTGTAGATAAACTAATTGTGGTAGAAAGATTACAAGAAGCAGGAGCACCAGTAGAATCATTTACAAGAATCAAGCCAGGTAAAAGAAAAGAAGATGGAACATATGATTTGGTTTATGAGGATGTACCATTAAGAAAAATTTCTATAAAAGATAGAATTCAAGATAATTTACCAAAGCTTATAAAACAAACAGGCGACCAGGGAATTATGCTAAAAGATGTATACGATAAAAAGGCTACAATCGAGGAGTTTGTTGCTCAATTAG
The DNA here is from genome assembly GCA_012837865.1 of Clostridiales bacterium. Classification (GTDB taxonomy): domain Bacteria; phylum Bacillota; class Clostridia; order Lachnospirales; family Lachnospiraceae; genus Mobilitalea. Next base: position 18,425 of record DUQJ01000072.1, read on the forward strand.
ATGATAATGAATTGGCAACTATAGTTAGAGGCGAAGGAATGAGTAGTCCTAAAGTAACTCCAGGTACTGCTTCTGCATTTGGAGGTGTTGGTGATAGCTTGTTTGGATATGGTATACCTATTGCATGCACAGCGGATGGACCGTCTGGAATAAGAATGGATAGTGGATTAAAAGCTACTCAAATTCCAATAGGTACATTGTTAGCTGCAACATGGAACAAAGATATTGTTGAGGAACTGTCAGTATTATTTGGTAAAGAACTACTACGTAATAATGTGGATGCATTATTAGGGCCAGGTGTTAATATTCACCGTAATCCGTTAAACGGACGAAATTTTGAATATTTTTCAGAGGACCCTCTAGTTACAGGAGTGTTTGCTACAGCTGTTACAAAAGGTATTATGGCAGGTGGATCCAATGCAACTTTAAAACATTTTGCATGTAATAACCAAGAAAAATCAAGATCTTTGGTTGATTCAATAGTTTCCGAAAGGGCATTAAGAGAAATATATATTAAAGGATTTGAGATGGCAGTTAAAGATGCAAAAGCTAATTCAATAATGACAGCCTATAATCCTATAAATGGGTATTGGGCAGCATCACATTATGACCTAAATACAACAATTTTACGAAACGAGTGGGGTTTTGAAGGAATAGTAATGACTGACTGGTGGGCTAAAATGAATGATGTTGTAGAAGGTGGAGAACCTAGTGCAGCTGATACTAGATCGATGGTAAGAGCTCAAAATGATTTATATATGGTAAATAACAATAATGGAGCCGAAATAAATTCAGGTAATGATAATACAACTGAAGCATTAGAAAAAGGTGATTTAACGACTGCTGAACTACAAAGATCTGCAATTAATATCTGTAAATTTATTATGACTTCACCTGTGTTTTTCAGAGAACAAGATTTTAGTGAGACAGTTAATGAAATTAAGCCATTAGATAATAAACCATTAGGCGAGGTGCAAGATTTAAATAATGAAAGTAAAATTATGACTTCACAAACATCTCCAGTATATATGAAAATAGATGAAGATGGTGAATATCGTTTGATTGTTAAAATAGCATATGCAAAAAGTAATCTATCACAAACAGTGTGCAATCTCTCTATTAATGGAGAGTTAGCTACAACGATTCAAACAAACGGAACAAATGGTAGATGGATTACTCAAAAGTTAGCAAAGGTGTCCTTAATCAAGGGATATTATGAGATAAAATTAGACTTCCCTAAGCCTGGTATGATTATGGAATGGGTACAGTTTAATCTAGATTAAGGGAATAAAACAGGAGAGATTAGCAATATAGTAAATTAATAGAAGATATAGTTATTACAAGGGGTTCTACTGATAAATAGTAGGACTTCTTTGTGAATATTGCACAAATATAATTTAATTATTCTATTAGGAAATATATTCAAGATGTGATATAATTTAATACAAACAATTAATAAAATAAAGGGGAAGGTGCGAAGATGTCAAATGATGAAAAATTAGATTTATTACTTATTAATATGCAAACCATGAATGCAGGGATTCAAGAGATAAAAACAGATGTTGGAACCCTAAAAACAGATGTTGGAAGCTTAAAAACAGATGTTGGAGCTTTAAAGTTAGATGTTGAAACATTAAAAACAGATGTTGAAACATTAAAAACAGATGTTGAAACATTAAAAACAGATGTTGGAACCCTAAAAACAGATGTTGGAGCTTTAAAGTTAGATGTTGAAATATTAAAAACAGATGTTGGAACCCTAAAAACAGATGTTGGAAGCTTAAAAACAGATGTTGGAGCTTTA
>DUQJ01000073.1 GCA_012837865.1 Clostridiales bacterium
AATCATTTTCTGCATTAAATCTTTTAATACCAATAGGGACATTATTTGGATATATTTATTATAAGAGAACAAGAATAAATATAAAAGCATATGATGTTTTTTTTATTGTTCTATATATATATTTTTATATTACTTATTTTGCCTTATTGCCAGATTTGTTTTTTAGACCTACCTTTAATGAAGAGGTTTATGTACGTGCTTCTTCAAATGTAGTCTCACAAGGATTAAACCTATATTTGTTGTTTTATCTAATTGCTATAAAAGGCAAAGACATATTGCTTCCCAGAAGAGTAATAGTTTACTCTACAATAAATCTAATTCTGATTATAATTCAGGGAAGTCGAGCTGGATTAATTATAGGATTTATAATGTTCATAATTGTCTTGTATTATTACTTGAAAGAGAAAAATACAAAGCTTCCTAAATACTATTTTGCACCAATTATACTGTTAATGTTACTTGTCATTATCAAAGTTGGAATTCCATACTATAATTCTTTTCAAGATGCTCAGATAAGTTTTCGATTGTCTGAAGATATTAGATCAGTAGCTCAAAAAACATTTTTAAATAACCTCGATTCATCAAGCTTGTATTTTGGATATCCTTCTGGATATCAATTCACTCCTTCTCTTATTTCTCAAGGGGGTTTGACTTATACGTATAATGTTGCATTAGACGTATGGAATAGATATAGCATTTTTGGACTTTTTGTTTTACTTGTGATTTTGTTTAACAGAATTTTAAATCAAAAAACACATAAAATACCACTATATTTGATCGTTCCAATTTTAATTTACTCAAGTGTTGAATCACTTTTTCTACCTAGTTATTGGGATGTTTTGTTGTTCATTGCACTTTTTTTAAAAAAGAAAGATAAGGTGAATTTATGATTAATATCTTTGTTATTAGTAACGAACATCAATTAATGCAAGTTGATTATGTAATAGATAACATTATTGCAGATGAAAGGAGTTTATTGTTATGCATTAAATCAATAAAAGAATCACCTCCTATAAAAGATTTTAGAGATAGGAGAGATATTGATGTTGTTTTTTTTGAGAGTTGGGTTTTCCAAGATATCATTAGTTTAAAAAAGAGACATAAATCTTTCATTCATCTCATTGAAGATGGTAAAAATCGATATAATGAGTTTAAAATTTATAGTAGTCAATATTCTAGTGATTACATTCTTCTTTTACATTCGATTTTATCTCCAATTGAATTTTACTTATTAGATGAAGGAACTGCCAGTATTAAAGTGGCTCAATCAAGATTAAATTACATAAGCATTAAAAGATTACTTAAACTGTTACTTAAAAGTTTTATATATGGTATTAAATTAATCTATCCAGAAAAACTCATATATGTATCAGATTATGATTTGAAAATTAACGATAGAGATTCAATCATTAGAATACATCATGATATTCAGAATAATAAAGTTGACAAGATTGTTAACGAGATACATATCATTGGAAGTAGCATTGTTGAAGCAGGTATCATTAATAAAATAAATTACCTTAATTATATAAAAGCAATAATCAATGAGAATAAAGGAGTTGAAATACTATATTTCTCTCATAAGAAAGAAGAAATGTCAAAGATACAAATAATCAAAAACATTGGTATTAATGTTGTGAGTTATGATATACCCTATGAGTTTAGATTTAATAAAACTACTATAAAACCATTACGTATATATAGCTTCATATCTCCTGTAGTATATAATATTGCAAACAAATATAAAAATACACCTGAACTATATTCTGTAAGTTTTCCAATCGAACATATTCTAAAGAGTAAGTCATTATATCATGAGATATTATCAATATATTCTAGGCACCCAAGAATAAAAACTTTATATTTAGACTGATATATTATATTAAAAGAATAGCTTCGATTATTCAAATGCTTATACTTTTGAAAACTTATTTTGGCAGCAAATTGAAATATGATACTGAAGAGTTTTAACGCCTAAAATAATTTTAATGATAATAATTTGTAGTAATTATGAGAAGTAAAATAAGAAGATGTTTTTTGTCAGTGGCTGGTCGCGTTATAACAATTAAGCCAGGTATACA
>DUQJ01000074.1 GCA_012837865.1 Clostridiales bacterium
AAGAAGGTATAGAATGTGGATATTAATAATAATTCTTTTAATAATAATAATTTGTATAATATCAAATTATGAACATAAATGCATTACAACAAGTAAATATGAAATCCAATATAATAAACTTTTGAATAATAGCGAAAGTTTATCCTTAGTTGTTTTGTCAGATCTGCATAATAATAACTTTGGAGATAATTACAATATTCTTATCAAAGAAATTGATAAATTATCACCTGATTATATATTGATAGCAGGAGATATGATTACAAAAAGAAAAGATTCAATGTCTGGACCAGCTATTAAAATATTAAAACAACTATCACAGAAATATAAAATAATTTACGGATTTGGAAATCATGAACAATATATAAAATTAAACGATTCAAATAATTTTGAAAAATTTCAAAATGAACTAACAAAACATGGAGTTATATTTTTAGATAATAAGACAAAAACAATAAAAATTGACAATAAGCATATTAATATTACAGGAATAAATCTAGACCTTGATTATTATTATAATAACAATTTAGGTTTGACCAGTGATAAGATTGATTTTATTATTGGAAAACCGCAAGATAATGCTTATAATATACTTATCGCACATAATCCGAATTATTTTAATCAATATATAGAATGGGGAGCAGATTTAATTTTATCTGGTCATCTACATGGTGGTATTATTAGGCTACCATTACTAGGAGGTATTATTGCCCCAAAGTTAAAATTCTTCCCTAAATATGCAGAAGGGCAGTTTTGTAAAGATAATAAGTCTATGATAGTATCTAGGGGGCTAGGCTCTCATACTATAAAATTACGTCTTTTTAATAAACCAGAAATAATTAGCATTATTATAAAATAGTTATAAACTTGGAGGGAAAAATGTCAATTGCAATCAAATTAGAAGCCTTTGAAGGGCCCATGCATTTATTATTGCATTTAATTGATAAAAATAAAATTGATATATATGATATTCCTATTGTTCAAATCACTGAACAATATTTGGAATATATAAAAGATATTCAGTCAAATGATTTGGATATCATGAGTGAATTTCTAGTTATGGCTGCGTATTTATTAAAGATAAAATCAAAAATGTTATTGCCAATAGATGAATCAGAAGAGGAATGTGAAGATCCAAGACAGGAATTAGTTGATCGTTTGTTAGAATATGTAATGTTTAAACATATATCTAACGAATTAAAAGATGAATTGGCAGATGCATCTAGAGTACTGTATAAGCAACCATCTATACCTGATGAAATAAATGAAATGGGAAATATAGAAGTTGATATTAGTGAGATTTTAAAAGATTTATCCCTATACAATCTACATAAAGTTTATGAATCAATTATTAAAAAACAAAAGGATAAAATTGATCCTGTAAGAAGTAAATTTGGTGAAATAGAACAAGAAGATATTAATCTTACTGATAAATTATTAAAAATACAAAACTATGGAATTAAACATAAAGAATTTATGTTTTCAGAGTTATTTGACATTATGCCAAGCAAAATGGAAGTCATTGTTACTTTCTTGGGAGTTTTGGAACTAATGAAAGTCGGTATAGTTGAAGTATCGCAAAATGAATTATTTGATGATATTTTAATTGTTTATCTAGCAGATGAAATAGTGCAGATAGGGGAGGTTGATTTTTAATGGATGATATTACTGTAGAGGCTATCATTGAAGGGATCTTATTTTCGATTGGAGATTCATTAGAACTTGAGAAGATTGCAACTGCTATTGAACATGATAAGGAAACAACAAGGAAAATCATTTATAATATGATGGATAAATATGAAGATAATAATCGAGGATGCAAAATTATTGAATTAGACGGATCTTTTCAATTATGTACAAAACCAGAGTTATATGAATACATATCAAAAATCATACATTTACCTAAAAGATATAACCTTACAGATGTTTTACTAGAAACATTATCAATAATTGCTTATAAACAACCAGTAACAAAACTAGATATTGAAAATATTAGAGGTGTAAAATGTGACCATGCAGTAAATAAATTAATTGAATATAATTTAGTAATGGAAATAGGAAGATTAGATGCACCAGGAAGACCTATTTTATTTGGAACATCGGAAGAATTCTTAAGACATTTTGGATTGACCTCTTTAGAGGGGCTTCCACAAATGTCCAATGAAAAGATTGAAGATTTTAAGCTAGAAGTTGAAAATGAAGTACAATTAAAATTAAATATTTAATATATAAACCACAGTATCATAGAATTAACAATACTGTGGTTTTTTAATTGTATGTTTTATTATATTCTTTATTAAAACAAGTATATATTTTGCTTATATTCAATAAATTAATATATAAGAAGGGGGAGATGAGATTGAATAAAAATAAAATCCTATATATATTAAGCTTTTTTTTAATAATGATTTTAACTTACATATGTATTATTCAAACAAATATAAAATGGCAAAGCGAACAAAACAGAGAGGATTATAATAATTACTATATTCTAGATAAATTAAGTGAAGAAAACAAAAACTCATATGAAAATAACAAGATATATAATGATTATTTAGATTTGAGTCAGAAAAGTGAATT
>DUQJ01000075.1 GCA_012837865.1 Clostridiales bacterium
AATGAAAGGAACATTTTATTGTAAATTAAATGATAAGAGAAGAATAAAACAATTTAAAAAGGGGGATAAAATGTTTGAATTAGATGACACAAAAGCAGAGGAGTTTTTTAATTCGTCAAAAAATAATGATGCTAAAAAAGTTATTGAAAGATATCAGTCACATAAACCAAAAGAAGGAGTTACTACACCTTTTAAAGGAGGTGAAATAATGAAAAAGACAGATAATGGATGTTATATTTGTAATATTAATAAAAATATAATAAGTGACTTATATGCTTTAGCAACTATATGGGGCAAGCTAACCTACGAGATGCAAGAGACTATTTCTAAAGCTATTGCAGGAGATAAAAATCAATTAATAATAGAAACAGCTATTGATACAATTATTGAATTAGATAAATCACTAGATGAGTTAAGATTAGTTACAGAATAAATACAACATTTGATGGTAGTACAGGTCGCCAGACAGACAGACAAATAGAAAGATAATGAGGTAGAAAGATGATTTTAAAATATAAATTAGATAATGGAAGATGGAAATGGGTAACACTAAAGAATTTTTCAATTGACAAACTTGATATAACAAATATATACAATAAATACATAGATAAAGATACAGGAGTTATTGACTATGCAAGTCTCGATGGTGATATAGGATATGAAATATATAGTGAATTTAAAGCTTTATTTCAAAACGCTGCCGACTACGATATCCATCATGACGCACATAATATTTTGTATGATAAAAATATAATTAATAAACATATGACTTATTTAGTAGTTAGTTTTGAAGAAGGTGTATCTGATAGTAAAAAGGGTGAGTCTATAATTATTTATAACGAAGCTTATCTTATGTCAGATGAAGGCAGAACGATAGAAAAGCTACTGTAACTAATAAATGAGGTTTGGCGACCTTATTATATAAATATAAAATTATGATAGAAGAGGCATTTTATGTTGAAACAGGAGGCGAAAACATGATCAATGATGAGATATTTAAAGGAATACCACTATCAAGAGAAGTAATAACAAAAGCCGTAGACTTCTTAGGTAAATATAAAGAAGGAGAGTATCTATATCCTAATGTATTATTACGCAATTTGAATTTATCTAAGGGTAGTGAATTGTGGATTACTAAAGTACTTGTAGAAAATGAATTAGTTGATGCATTACATTATTACAATTGTCCAAGGTGTGGAAAACAATCCGATTTCTTTTCAAAGGAATATCTTCATACAGAACAACCAATATGTGAAGAATGTGATACAGAGATGGATGTCGATAATTATAGAATGGTATATAGAATTAAATATTAGATAGATTAGAAATTTGATTTAAAAGGAGAAAGGAGTAAGTAAATGGACAATAAAGCAATGAAAGGGGTGATTAAAATGACAATAAAAACAAAGTTTGATTTAAATGAAGACGTATATGTTATTAAAAGAGTAAAAGTGGACACTAGTTATAAATGTAATATATGTGAAGGGAAAGGACTTATTTATTTTAAAGGTGAGAAATTAGAATGCCCAAAATGTGAAGGTGTTGGAATCATTAATAGCCCAAATAATTATATGTATGAATGGCAAGTAAGATCTACTAAAATATATAGAGTGAATCCTGAAGTAACAAAAGATTGTCAAATTGATAGGTATAGTGTTTTGTGTAGTTATGGATATACAACAGATGAAGATTACATATATAAAATAGAAGAAGATGCAATAATTGAATGTCAGAAGATGAATAAAATTGAAAAACAAAACAGAGAATAATAAAATGATAATAAAAAAAAGGAGATTAGATTATGAATAAGAATATTATGTGTGTGGGTGCGAGTGGAGATACAGCTAATATTGGATTCTATGATGTGGATGTATTTGAGAATAAGATTGACACTGTAAGACTAGAGGATTGGAGAGAAACTTTTGGATTAAATGTTAGGGATGTTGCAGGCTTAATTTATGATTTATGTGATGGATCTGATTATTACATGATAATAATTGATTGTGCAGGTATTGGAATAGGCATTGCTGATGAGTTAGAAAAAACTAAAGAATTTACGACACCAGTTTATAAGACATCACTCAGCCCGAACAATATTAACAATGGAGTTATTAATACAAGAGAGTACATTAATAATAATAAGCTTATTATTGATGAAGACATTGATATTGATTTAAGTAAATTTAGCTATAAACACATATCACCCCACGGAGGAGTAAGACTAGATGTAGATATAAGTGAAAAAGAATTTAGCAACATTGTTCAATTTTTTTCATTTATTGAAATATGCTTATCTGATTATAGTAAAATCAAAAATAAAACAATTATAGAAAAGAATTTACATGAAATAGTAGATATACTTATTAATGATTTATCTAATGCAGATACATCTAACGTAAACACTATTAATAATTTGGCAAGATTAATTGATAAAGTCAATTATATTAGAAAACAATATAAATAAAATATAAAACAATAAAAAAGGGGTGGAGTGAATGAAATGTTTTTATCACAATGACTTAGACGGTAGATGTGCAGGTTCAATAGTAGCACAGTATACAGGCAATTACAATTCTGAAGATTACATCGAAGTAGATTATGCAATGAAATTACCATTGGATAAAATTCAAGATGGTGAAGATGTGTGGTTTGTTGATTATTCTTTCAAGAAAGATACTAAGCATATTTTATTTAGTTTACAAAGCAAGGGATGCAATGTTATATGGATAGATCATCATACATCAAGTATAAATCTAGAAAATGATGTAAAAGAACTTAAAGGGATTAAAGGTGTTCGCCAAGAAGGTTTAAGTGGAGCTATTCTAACCTACCTGTATGTTTATAACTGTCAATACCATGATGTTCCATATTATATAAAGTTGGTCAGTGATTACGATTGTTGGCAATATAAATATGGGTCTGACACCACTTATTTTAAATTGGCAGTGGAAGCACAATATTTTGACGCTTTGGATAACATATGGAAAATTTTATATAAGGATAGCGCTCGAGGGGGTGAAAGCTATTTATTCAGCCTACTTCAAATGGGCAGCACAATTAAAAGCTATATAGACAAGGATAATAAATACTATAGAGAACATTTTGCTTATAAGTCAGAAATTGCAGGATATAAGTGCTTAGTAGTAAACAAAAAGACTAATTCATGGGTATTTGGTGACAAGTATAACGAATATCCTATAGTTATGGTTTGGGTGTTTGATGGTATAAAATACACTTATAGTATATTTTCTAGCGACTCTAGTATTGATTGTAGCAAGATTGCTGAAGGTTATGGAGGTGGTGGGCATAAGGGTGCTGCTGGGTTCAGTAGTGAAGAGCTATTATTTAAAAAGATATAGCATACAATCAAAGTACGATTTTATTGAAGTTTTTAAAATAATGTGGGTAACACCACTTTATATATAGAACATATAAACAACAAATAATACAATTAAAAAAGGAGATTAATACATGGCAAAAAGCGTAAAAACACCTTTAAAAAAAGGTAGAGCATCATTCATGTTAATAGGTGAGGCAAAGATAAATGATTATACATACAAGACAGATGAAAGGTCAAATAAGTCTGATTGGGTATATAATGTTTTAAATTTAGGAGTTTATTGTGGTGAGAAATATGGAACTGTATATGCTGAAATGATGGGTGGATATGGTGCAGAGCGAGATAATGTGGTTTATGTACATGGTAAAGATGATAATGGTAGAGACGATTTTCAAAATCGCTTCACTATTGCATGGGAGGATAGATTTAACGAAACCTTTTTAGAAGATGTGGGGGACATGTGTTTTATAAGAGTAGGACTAGAAAAAGATAAGAATGATAAGGTATTTTATAAAAACTTCTTGTCAGAGTATGATGCCATTCAATACATACAAGAGCATTTAGAAGAAGGAATGGTTATTAATGCAAGAGGCGATTTGGAGTATTCACTATATAATGATAGGGTTAATGTTAGAAAGAAAATCAATAGCATTACATTATCTAGAGCAGATAACCCTGCTAAGTATGTAGCAAGTTTTACACAGACAATTTTATTAACAAAAGATAGTGTTAACCTTAAAAATGCAGATAAAGCCAAGGGCATTATTCCAATCTATGGAAAGGTACTGGAGTATCAAAAAGAATACAAAGGCAAGACGGTAAGACAGACCATGCCATTAAACTGGACATTTGAATACGAAGCCGACTTAACTAATAAAGAACTTGTTACTAAAATTATCGACAAGGTATTTAAGGTTAGAAAAGATGTAACAGAAATTACTTTTGAAGGTAATTTTATTGAGGGTGGTGCATTAGTTACAGCAACAGCAGATGATATTCCAGATGATATTAAAGA
>DUQJ01000076.1 GCA_012837865.1 Clostridiales bacterium
CCAATGCTTGAATCTGGGGCAAGGAGACTTAAGAGGTCTATTATAATTGATATTAATAGTATTAAATTTTGTTCAGATGAAGATATAGAGAAATATAAGAAAATTAAATATTTAAAGGACTATATATTAGATAAAGAAAAAGAAATTAAGAATTATAATATAGAACAAAATACTAATCTTGAATCTACTTTATCTTCAATTAATGGAAGAAAACTTACCAATATAGGAACATTTAGGGCTTATATAATAAATTACTTAAAGAATAACTCTAATATACGCAAAGATATGCCTATTGTAGTTAAGCAACAACAAGCTACACATCAAGGACTACCACTTGAAATATATACCTTTATTAACAATATAGATTTTACGGAATTTGAATCAATACAATCTGATATATTTGATCATATATTCGCTGTAATTAATGAATTTGATTTAGAAGTATATCAAGCGCCAACAGGGAAATTTGCAATAAAATATAAAGAATCATAAATAAAGTATAAAGAATGATATTTTATTGACTTTACCTCTAAAAAATGATATATTTATCTCATTATTGCATGAAAGGAATCGCTATATGAAGGTTAATAATATTGTAAAAAAAGAAACAAAAAATATTGCAATTGGTATATTAATTTGCAGTGTCATCACTCAAATTATTTTTTTGATTTTTCGTCAATATAGTTTAGCAGTGTTTCTAGGAAGTCTTTATGGCGGAATAATTGCATTGCTTAATTTCTTTCTAATGGGTCTAGCAGTTCAAAAAACAGCAGATATGACTGATCCAGCAGCAGCTAAATTGAAAATGCAAGCATCTTATTCAATGCGTCAAATAGGAATTTTAATTTTTCTAGGTGCAGGAATGTATTTCGCTGTAAATTATAATATAATGCATTGGATACCAATGTTGTTAGCAATTTTGTATCCAAGGATAACGATTGCGATTGGACAATATTTTAGAAAAGAGTGGCGTGAGAAGGAAGGTGATATCTAATGAGTGTAGATATAACAGGTGCCGAGATTTTATTTAGGCTTCCCCTGGGCATAGTTATAACTGAAACACAAGTAAATATGTGGATTGTAATGCTAGTTATTGCAATGTTATGTAAGTACTTAACTTCTAATTTAAAAATTAAGCCTGAAGGAAAACGTCAAGTAATAGCAGAATATATTGTTAATCTAGCTAATAAATTTATAAAAGATAATATGGGGCCAGGATTTAAAAATTTCCCACCATTTATAGCAGCTTTATTTTCAATTTCATTATTTTCAAGCTTATTGGGATTGTTAGGAATGTATCCACCTACTGCAGATTTAAATACTACATTAGGTTGGGCTGTAGTGGTATTTATTCTAATACTTTATTATAAATTTAAAACAAATGGTTTTGGTGGATATTTCAAAGGTCTTATGGAACCACTTCCTATATTAGCACCTTTTAATTTAATAGGAGAATTTTCAACACCGATTTCTATGGCAATTCGTTTGTTTGGTAATATATCAACTGGGGTTGTAATATCAGCTCTTGTATACGCAGCTCTAGCATGGTTAAGTGGAGTTGTTTTTCAGTGGTTGCCAGGTACTTTAGCTAATATCCCTTATCTTCAGTTAGGTTTACCAGCTATTTTATCTTTATATTTTGATATATTTAGTAGTGTTTTACAATCATTTGTATTTTGTATGCTAACGATATTATATATATCTCAAGCATCAACTAAAGAATAAAAAAACAAATTATGGAGGAATTTATTATGATGGAAAAAGCAATAGTATTAGCTGCATGTGCAATTGGTGCAGGAATTTCAATGTTAGGTGGTATAGGCCCTGGAATAGGTGAAGGATATGCCGTAGGTAAAGCTTGTGAAGCTATTGGTCGTCAACCAGAGTCAAAAGGTGAAGTTACAACAACTATGTTAATGGGTTGTGCTGTTGCTGAAACAACAGGCCTTTATAGTCTTATTATAGGTTTATTATTAATATTTGTTGCACCGATTACATTCTTAAATAGATTATAAATTATGTATAATTATGATTTTTTATAATTTATAAAAAGCTTAGAAAAGAGGAAACAAAAATGCCTGAGACTTTGGAGTTCTTATCCATCAACTTTTGGCAAACTTTGATGGCAATTGGAAATTTATTAATTCTTTTTATGATATTAAAAAAATTCTTATTCAAGCCTGTAAATGATATTCTTGAAAAAAGAGCAATGGAGGTAGATACGATTTATTCTGATGCTGAGAGTTTACGTAGTAAAGCAGAAATTGATAAAGAAACTTACGAGAATAAATTAAGGCATGTTAAATCAGAAACAGATTTAATGATTAAGTCTGCTACTGAAAGAGCTGAAAATCGTAAAGAAGAAATAATTAATGAAGCAAATAAAGAAGCCGAAAACCGTAAGAAAAAAGCAGAATCAGATATTATTCTAGCTAAGAAAAAAGCGGTTGATGAAATGAAAGATGATATTGTAGAAATGGTTATAGACTTAGCTACTCAAGTGGTTGAGAAAGAAATAAATACTAAAATTCATGAAACAATAATTGATGGAGCAATTGAAAAGTTAGGTGAGAGTGTATGAGTAGAGTAGCTGATTATGGTTATGCACTATATGAGTTAGCTTTAGAAGAAAATATAGAAGAAAGAATAGAAGAAGAGTTTGCTAATGTAGTCAATATTCTTAATAAGAATATTGAATTTATAAAGTTACTTTCTAATCCTAGAATACCTACTGTTGAAAGAATAAGTTTACTAGATAAGATATTTAAGGGTAATATACATTTCTATCTTTTGTCTTTATTAAAAATACTTGTAGAAAAAAGGATGATTTCATCAATAGTATTAATTTATAAAGAATTTAAAAACAAATATTATGATGATAAGAATATTTTGTTAGTTACTGCTATTAGTGCAATAGAATTAAATAATAGCCAACAACAAAAGATTATAGATAAACTAGCTAAATCAATGAAAAAAACTGTAGTTTTAAATAATAAAGTTGATAAATCTTGTATCGGCGGTGTTAGACTTGAATATCAAGGGCGTATGGTTGATGCTAGTGTAAAAAATAGATTTAAAAAGCTGCAACTTAATTTAAAAAATGCAGACTATTCAGTAGCGGAGGTCTGATTAATGAATATTGATGAAATAAGCAGTCTAATAAAGGCTCAAATTAAAAATTATGAAAATAAAATAGAACAATATGAAACAGGAACAGTTGTAACAGTGGGAGATGGTATTGCAAGAGTTCATGGATTAGACAATTGTGTTTCTAACGAACTTATTGAATTTCCTAATGGTGTTTTTGGAATGGCATTAAATCTTGAAGAGGATTTTGTATCAATTGTTTTATTAGGTAGTGATATTGGTGTTAAAGAAGGAGACATTGTTAAGCGTACAGGTAATGTTGTTTCTGTTCCTGTAGGAGAAGGTCTAATTGGTAGAGTTGTTAACTCTCTTGGACAACCACTAGACGGCAAGGGTCCTGTTGATTCAACACAAAAAATGCCAATTGAAAGACAAGCACCGGGAGTTATCGAAAGAAAATCTGTTAGTGTTCCACTTCAAACTGGAATCAAATCTATTGATAGTATGATTCCTATTGGAAGAGGACAAAGAGAGCTTATAATCGGTGATAGACAGACCGGTAAAACAGTTATAGCAATGGATACAATAATAAACCAAAAAGGTAAAGATGTTATTTGTGTATATGTAGCAATTGGTCAAAAAAACTCTACAGTTTCAGGACTTGTAGATACATTAACTCGTGAAGGGGCTATGGATTATACAATAGTTGTTAGTTCAACAGCTAGTGATTTAGCACCGTTACAATATATTGCACCTTATGCTGGATGTACAATGGGCGAATACTTTATGGAACAAGGCAAAGATGTTTTGCTAGTTTATGATGATTTATCAAAACACGCTGTAGCATATCGTACAATGTCACTTCTTATCCGTCGCCCACCAGGAAGAGAAGCCTATCCAGGTGATGTATTTTACTTGCATAGTAGATTATTAGAACGTGCTGCAAGGATGGCACCAGAACATGGTGGCGGTTCCTTAACAGCTCTGCCAATAGTTGAAACTCAAGAAGGAGATGTTTCTGCATATATTCCTACCAATGTAATTTCCATTACAGATGGACAGATATTTTTAGATACTGAGCTTTTTCATGCAGGAATAATGCCAGCTATTAATCCTGGTATTTCTGTAAGCCGAGTTGGTGGTTCAGCACAAATAAATGCAATGAAACAAGTTTCGGGTACTTTAAAATTATTATATTCACAATATAGAGAATTACAAAGTTTTGCACAATTTGGTTCTGATCTTGATAAAGATACAAAATCACGTCTTGACCAAGGGGTAAGAATTGTTGAAGTACTACAACAAAACCGTAATTCACCTATAGAAGTTGAATTACAAGTTGGAATTATTTATGCTGTTGTTAATAATTATTTGAAAGATATTAAAATAAATGATATTAAAGAATATGAAAAAGAATTGTTTTTTGAGCTTACTTCTTATCATGAGGAACTATTGAATATAATAAGAAGTGGTAAGAAATTAGATGATGAAGATAGGTCAAAGCTTGGCATGGCTATTGAAGCTTTTACAAAGAAATTTCAAGAAAGATATTAGAAGTAAAAGGAGGCGAGAGTTTTGGCAGAATCTTCAATGAAAGATATTAGTTTAAGAATTAAAAGCATTAAAAGCACTAAGCAAATTACAAAAGCAATGGAACTAGTAGCTACTTCAAAACTTGCAAAATCCAAGGAGTTAATCAAGAAAAGTCGTATATTTCATGAAGAAATTAATGCTGCTATGAATGATATTATTTCAAAACATATTGAAACAAGTTCACCATATTTAATTCCTAGAGAAGTGAAAAAGACTTGCTATGTCGTTATAGCTGGAGACAGGGGCCTTGCAGGTGGTTACAATAGCAATATCTTTAAATTAGTTGAAAAAAATATACTTGACAAAAACACTATTATCTTACCTATAGGAAGACGAATTGTTGAATATTGTAAAAGAAGAGAGATGAAGGTATTTTCAGATGACTTTTCAATTATTGAAAAAATAAATGTTGGAAATTGCCATGAAATTGCAGATTTATTAACAAATGCTTATCTAAAAAATGAATTTGATGAAGTATATATTATATATACAAACTATATTACTGCATTAAATCAAGAGGCAAAAATCACGAAACTTCTTCCGTTAGATAAAAAATATCAAGAAAATGGTATAAAAAAAGAATATATTTTATTTGAGCCAAATAGCAATGCTGTATTAAACGAAATGATACCAAGTTATATTGCAGGTATGGTCTGGGGAAGTGTTAATGAAAGCTTAACTAGTGAATTAGCAGCAAGACGAGTAGCAATGGAATCAGCTACAAAAAA
>DUQJ01000077.1 GCA_012837865.1 Clostridiales bacterium
CAGGATACTGGATGGCCAGATGAACGTGTGGAGGGATGACTTATAAGATTAAATATAAAATTAATAATAAAAATAACATCTGGATAAATTTCTAAATACATATTCACCTCCGTATTCAATTTTTTTTAACCTCTAATATAATCTATTAAAATTATAAACTATTTCGCATATATATTTTGTTAATTTATGGTATATCTATGATAGTTTTTCTTGTTTTTTTACAACAAAAAACTGCCTTATTATCTATAAAGACTAATAAAGCAGTTGAATTGTTAATTTAAAATTATATTTAATTACTATTTTTGTCGGTTTTTCTGTAGAAACTCTGGAATTTTAATATCTCCATTATCATTGTTTTTACTTTTAGTTTCATTTATAGGTTCAGGAATTATTTTGTATGTTGGTTTATTAACTTGATCCGTTATAAAACTTGGCTTGATTACAGTTTTATTTGTTGTTGGTGGTTTATAAGAAAAGTCTGTTTTATATTTAGTAACATTAATACCAGCATTATTATTTAAATTTTTATTATTAACAAATATCGGTGTGTTTATTCTCTTACCACCCTCTGAAGGCTCTTCTATACCTGTTGCAATAACAGTTATCATAACTTGATCATTAGAATTTTCATCATGCACAGCACCAAATATAATATTAGCGTCTTCACCAGCTAACTCTTGCACCAATGAAGCTGCTTCATTTGCTTCAATAAGGCTAATATCACCTGATATGTTTAATATTACGTGTGATGCTCCATTAATAGTAGTCTCAAGCAAAGGGCTAGAAATAGCAGCATGAACTGCATCTAGGCATTTGTTATCGCCTGTACCGAATCCTATTCCTATATGCGCAACACCTTTATTCTCCATAACTGTTTTAACATCTGCAAAGTCTAGATTAATTAATCCTGGTACATTAATTAAGTCTGTTATACCTTGTACACCTTGTTGTAATACTTCATCCGCCTTCTTTAAAGCTTCTGGCATTGAAGTTCTTCTATCAACAATCTCTAATAATTTATCATTAGGTATAACTATTAAAGTATCTACATTATCTCTTAATTTTTCAATCCCACTCAACGCGTTAGACATTCTTGCCTTTGCCTCGAATTTAAAAGGTTTAGTAACTATTCCTACTGTAAGTATATTAAGATCTTTAGATATATTTGCAATTACTGGCGCTGCTCCTGTACCTGTTCCACCACCCATACCGCATGTAACAAATACCATATCTGCACCTTTTATAGTTTCTGTTAATTCTTCAATACTCTCTACAGCCGCTTTTTCTCCAACTTCTGGCTGCGCACCTGCTCCAAGCCCTTTTGTAAGCTTTTCACCTATTTGAATACACGAAGGCGCTTTACAGTTATGTAGGTGTTGCTTGTCCGTATTTACACAGATAAACTCTACTCCAACAATATTCTCTTCTATCATCCGATTAACGGCATTATTTCCTGCTCCCCCTACACCTATTACGAGTATTTTGGCAGTTGTATTAGCTTCATTTGTTATTATCTCAAGCACAATATTTTCCTCCTTCATTATATTCATATATATAATATTCATTTTCTATCATAATAATTTCTAAAACCACATTATAATGGAATAATCGTCTCTTTTAATACTATTTATAGTGTTTTAATACTACCTTATATAATATCTTTAATTTCCCAAATAATCAAGTGATATTTGAAAAATATTTATTATTATTCTTTTATAGCCCTAATAGCATTTAAATTGCTCATGTCTATTGTCAAATCATTTCCTTTTGTCTCCAAAAGAATTTGTGATAAATCAGCAATTTTCTCATCATATCTTAAATCTTTTCCTAATAAAACTTTATTTGAACTACAATATAGTTTCACTTCATGTTTTCTGTTAAATTCAATTGTATCTACATTTATTTTATTTAACCTGATTTGCTGAGTAAGATTTAATATTACATCAAATAATTCATCCTTTTGTACTTCAAGTTTCTCATATAGAATAATCTTATTAAATTGCAAGCCTTTAATCAAGGGAATTTCATTGTAAAGCTCATTGGAACTCTCTACAATCGTTCCTTCTTTGTCAAAGTACATATATTCACCCATATACTCAGTACAGCCTGTAATAACCTTATCATATAAATATAGATTTACTTCATTTAAACCGACTAGTTCAACTTCTGCCTTTTCAATAAAAGGTAGGTCTACTTGTTTTAAATACTTATATTTGAAATAAAATAATATTGAACTTTTATCTGCTTCTGTATTAATCATGGTATTTAAAATTTCCTCTTTTGTGTATAAAGACGATCCAGATACATTGATGTCCTTTAATTTAAAAATATATTTAAAGCATAGTATAGGCAATATTAAGACTAAACTTAGTACTATTAACCTACATATCAAACTAAAGAAAAGCTTTAAATAATTCGTACTTTTTCTATTACCCATACTTTTATTAACCTTTCCACTATAATCATTTTTATTAATAGTATTTTATATTTGCTCCTAAGGTCTGTAAATCAGAGACAATATCAACATATCCTCTTTCAATCAATGATATATTTTCTATATTAGATTCACCTTCCGCAGATAATGCTGCAATAACAAGTGCTGCCCCTCCCCTTAGGTCATGGGCTTCTAGATTCGCAGCCTTTAGTCTTTTAACACCATTTATTTCAACTTTATTGAAATCTTTTATAGTTAATTTTGCTCCCATTTTATTCAACTCATATACATTCTGAAACCTTGATTCAAAGATTTGTTCATTAATAATAGATTTTCCGTCACTAATACATAGTAAGCTCATTAATTGAGATTGCATATCGGTCGGAAAACCCGGATATGGTTTTGTAATAATTTCATTTATTGCTTTGGGCTTATTGTTAGACCTAATCCTTAAGCATTCATTATCAATGTCTATTTTACATCCTAATTTCTTAAATACTTTAATTGTAGATTTCAAATGTTTAGTTGGGGCTGATAATAATACCGCATCTCCTAGGGTTATTGCAATAGCAGCCATATAAGTTCCTGCAACAATTCTATCTGCAGTTATAGTATAGTCAATATCATGAAGTTTTTCTACTCCTTTAATAATGATTCTTGATCTACCAATCCCTTTTATATTTGCTCCTGCTAAATTTAAAAAATGGCATAATTCATCAATTTCTGGTTCTCTAGCTGCATTAATTATATTAGTCGTTCCTGTAGCTAATACGGCAGCTAATATTATATTTTGTGTTGCTCCTACACTTGGGAATCGGAGGTTAATACTATTTCCTATGATTTCATCTGTTTTGCACTTAATTGTATTCATATCATTTTCTACAATTTCTTGTACATTCATTTGCTCAAATGATTCTAAATGTAAATCAATTGGTCTACTGCCTATAGAACAGCCTCCTGGATATGATATTGAAACTTCTTTAAATCTTCCTAATAAAGCTCCTAAAAACAAAACTGAACTTCTCATCTTTTTAACAAACTCTTGCGAAACATTTGTAGAATTAACATCTTTTGCATCTATTATAAGCACTTCATCTTCCCAAGTTGCTTTACAACCTAACTCTTTTAATATAAATATCATATTATAAACATCAATTATTTTAGGGCAGTTTCGTAATATAGTTGTTCCTTTATTTAATATAGTAGCTGCAAGTATAGGTAATGACCCATTTTTTGATCCTTGAATTTTTAATTGGCCCTGAAGTTTCTCACCACCAATAACTTGAATACTAGGCATAAAAACACCTCAATATATATGGATTAATACTAATATATGTAAGTGCATTTGTCCTAGTGATTATCACATTGGTCTGCTAATCTTTATCTGATTGGATATGCTAAGCACTATACCAATTTCAATTAATAATACGACAGCTGATGTTCCACCATAACTTATAAAAGGTAAGGGGATTCCTGTTGAAGGTATTGAATTAGTTACTACTGCTATATTTATTAAAACCTGAACAGCTATATGTGATAAAATTCCTGCCGCAATTAATCCGCCATATAAATCCTTTGCATTAATTGCAATAACAAATATTCTCCATATTAATAATATAAATATTAGAATTAACGAAACAGCACCAAACAAACCTAATTCTTCGCATATAACAGAAAATATCATATCATTATGTGATTCAGGTATGAAACCTAACTTCTGCATACTTTCTCCAAGACCTTTTCCAAAAACACCGCCTGATGCTATAGCGTATAAGCCTTGTAGTATTTGATAACCTAATGGGTCTGACTCAACATTAATCCAGGCTAGTACACGGCTACTTCTAAATGATGCAAGTAGAATAAATCCTACTCCTAATCCAAGTATTAATAATCCAGATATTATAAAATAAGCTTTTTTCTTACTAGCCACGAAACACATTGAGACCATAACAACTACTAATACTAAGCCTGTTGAAAAATCTTCTACTATAACCAAGCCGATTAAAGGGGCAATAAAAAAGGAAACTCTTAGAAAGCCTGTGAATTTATCTAGTCTTTCCCTATGTAAATTAATAATAAAGGCCGTAAACAGTATTACTGCTATTTTAGTTAACTCAGATGGTTGAAAGCTTAATGGCCCAATTTCAAGCCATCTTTTCGCTCCATATCTCTCTTCACCAAATACAATTACATAAGTTTGTAAAAGTATACAAACAAAATATAAGACCGTTGCTGTACGGAATCTAATTATAGGTATCTTTTTAAAAAGCAATCTATAATCCATTCTAGATACAAAAAGCATTATTAATATTCCAAGTCCGGATAAAAGTGCCTGACGATTGAAATAATGCTTAGCATCTCCATATTTCCTTAGAGCATTGTATGAACTCGTACTATATATCATTATAAGACCAAAGCACACAAGAAAAAGTGTAAGGAATAATAAGCTATAATCATAATACGACCGTTCTCTATTTTTATTAACTTCGCCTGCAGTTCTACCCATTGATATCTCCTAACTATTCTAATAATCCATTAACATATTGTTTAAACAGTTTTCCACGTTCTTCATAATCTTTAAACATTCCCCAACTTGCACAAGCTGGCGACAAAAGAACAGAATCTCCTTCTGAAGCTTTTTCTGCTGATATATTAACTGCTTCATTTAGTGTTTTCACTTTTATTATATTAGTATAGCCTTGCTTAATTGCTTGTTCTGCAATTTTATCTTTAGTTTGACCCAATAATACTAGATATTTTACTCTTCCATTAAAACTATTTATCCATCCCTCATAAGCTGCATCTTTATCATAACCACCAGCTATTAATATTGTTGGCCCTGTCATTGCCTCAACAGCCTTTTGCGATGCATCTGGATTTGTACCTTTTGAGTCATTATAATATCTAACACCTTTTATAGTGTCAATATATTCTATTCTATGTTCTACAGCTTTAAATTCTAATATTGCCTTTTTTATAATTTCTAAAGGAATATTTAACGCTATAGTTATTGAGATAGCTGCCATGATATTTTCATAATTATGCATACCGATTATTTTCAACTCATTAACATTGCAAATTTCAGTTTTATTATTACTTTTAGAATAAATGATTTTATCTTTAATTAAATAAACACCATTTCCTAATTCTTCTTTTTTACTAAAATATATTATTTTAGCTTTAATTTCATTTTCATTTTTCCTCACTTCAATATCATCATAATTCAAAATACAATAATCATTAAAGCTTTGTTTTCTATATATATTTTTCTTTACTTTTATATATTCTTCCATTGTATGATGTCTGTTTAAATGATCTGGCGATATGTTTAATATAGCAGATATATTCGGTGCAAACTCTATAATCGTTTCTAATTGAAAACTACTTAACTCAGCCACAATAACTGTGTCATCGTTTGTATCCAATGCTATATCGGTAAATGGGTTGCCAATATTACCAACTACATATAAGTTATCATTATATTTTTTAATAATTTCCCCTACTAAGGATGTTGTTGTTGTCTTACCATTAGTTCCCGTGATACCTATAATCTTCCCTTTAGAAAAATGATATGCTAGTTCAATTTCACTCCATATAATAATGTTTTTTGATTTCACCATTATTATATCTGGTGTATCAGTTGGGACACCTGGACTAATCACAACTAAATCAATATGTTCTAAGTCTTCATTTTTTAACTCTCCTGTTATTAATTTGATTTTAGAATATTGATTAATTATTTTATCATTTATTTTATATTCCTTATTATTATCAAATAATACTATATTACAGGATTGGTTTATCAATAGTTTTACAGACGAAATTCCGCTTTTACCCGCCCCATAAACCAGAATATTCTTTTCATTCAACTGCATTTCCTACCCCCAAATATACTAAGATATACTTATACCCATTAAAGCTATTATACATAGAATTGCTGTAATAACAGAAAACACTGCAACAACCCTTGTCTCTTCCCAACCAAGTAATTCAAAATGGTGGTGAATCGGGGCCATTTTAAATATCCTTTTGCCACCACTGATTTTAAAATAACCAACTTGAATTATAACTGATAGAACCTCTATCATATAAATTAAAGCTACAATTACAAGAAACAATGGAATTTTTAACATAAAAGCTGAAGCTGCTACGAAACCACCTAATGCCAAAGATCCTGTATCTCCCATGAAAACTTTTGCCGGATATATATTATATAATAAAAACCCCAACAAACTGCCTGCAACAGCAGATGTTATAGGTGATATACCATTTTTAGTAGCAATTGCAACAACTGTTAAAAAAGTTGCTATTAATACAGTAACACTTGAAGCTAATCCATCTAATCCATCTGTAAAGTTTGCTCCATTTACAGTACCAAGCATAACAATAAATAAAAAGGGAATAAACATAAAAGATAGTTCTAATGTATTACCCTTTGCAAATGGTATTAAGACCTGGGTGCCTATATCTGAATAGTTTAAAATGTAATACCCAAATATTGCTGTAATTAATATCTGCCCGGTTAACTTTTGCCAAGCCTTTAATCCTAGTGATCTTTTCATTATTATCTTAATATAGTCATCTAGAAAACCAATTATAGCAAAACCTATTGTTACAAATAACACAGGTGAAATCTCTTTATAATCTTTAATATAAATTAAGGATGTAATTGTTACACTTAAAACAATTATAATTCCCCCCATAGTTGGAGTACCTGATTTTTTTAAATGACTTTCTGGCCCATCATCCCTAATTTGCTGACCAAATTTAAACTTTTTTAAATAAGGTATTAAGATTGGGGATAATATAACTGCTATTATAAATGATATTATTGTTGGCATTATTGTATTCAAGTCCATATTAGCTTAGCTCCTTTAATTCATATGTAATTTTCAATATAATTTTCATCTTGTTACATCACAACTTTATAATTATACTTTATAAAAACAGAAATTTCAATTCTGAGTTTCTTCTTTAGCATCAACACCTAAATAAGGTAAAACATTATCAAATAATTCTGCTATTAATGGAGCTGCTATTACTCCACCATAATACATTCCTTTAGGCTCATCAATTAATACTAAGGCTATTACTTGGGGATCGTTTGCTGGTGCAAACCCTATAAATGAAGCTATATATTTACCGGATCTCCTTGGCAACTTTTCTGATGTTGCTGTTTTGCCACCTATCTGGAATCCAGGTAGGAATGCCCTTCTGCCAGTCCCATCACTTACTACCTGTTCTAACAAATCTTTCATTATATCTGATGTTCTCTTACTTACTACATCTTTTTTAATATCATAATTTAATTTTCTAACATTATTATTCTCTTTAGAAATCACCTCAACACCTAAATGCGGTGTTACTAAATATCCGCCATTAATAATTGCACTTGTAGATCTCATGAGTTGTAATGGAGTTATTTGAAATGATTGCCCAAAACTCATTGTTGCTAATTCCACAGCTTTTATTATTTCCTTTTTATGCATTATCGAATTGGCTTCACCTGGTAAATCAATTCCTGTTTTATTAAATAAACCAAATTTCTCATAATATTCATAAGTCTTGTCTACACCAACTCTAGCACCTATCTCTATAAATACTGGGTTACAAGAGTTTTTAATACCCTCTACAAATGTTTGACTCCCATGGCCACCGGCTTTATGACATCTTATAATTCTATCTTCAACCCTTTTATAACCTGGACAAAAGAAAGTATCATCTACAGTTACAACATTTTCTTCAAACGCTGATGCCGTTGTAATGATTTTGAATGCTGAACCCGGCTCATAAGTATCACTAATACATGCATTTCTCCACATATTATTTAAAATATCACTTTCCATTTGTTCCGTTAAGTCAATATCAATATATTCACTCTCTATTTCATCTATCATTTTATAGGGATCATTTAAATTAAATTCAGGTGCATTTACCATTGCATAAATTTCACCATTTTGTGGATTCATAACTATTATCTTTACATTGTTAACAGATTTTGCCTCCATAACTTTTAAAGCTATCTGCTCTGTATATTGTTGAATATTAACATCTAAACTAATGCGCAAATCATTGCCAGACTGAGGCTCAATTCTACCTTCGGCTGCATTCTCTATCTCTACACCATAAGCAGTTGTAAGTGTCAATATAGTTCCATCTATTCCTTGTAGTATATTATCATATTTAACTTCTAATCCTATTATTCCTTGATTATCACTTCCAGTAAAACCAATTACTTTTGATGCTAAACTTTCATAAGGATAAAACCTTTTATAATCTTCATCAATCATGACTCCTTTTAGATCCATCTCTCTTATTCTATCAGCATCTTCTTTTTTTACATTTGATTTAATTCTTTCAATAGAGGAATTCTTTTCAACCCTTTTCCTAACTCTGTCTTCACTTAAACCCAATTCATCAGAAAGTATTTTAATTACTTTTTCTGGTTCCTTAATTTGACTATGAATAACAGAAATTGTACATACCGGCTTATTAATAGCTATTTCAATTCCATTTCTATCAATAATTTTTCCTCTTTCAGCCTTTATTGCTCTTTCTCTTTCATGAAGGGCTTGTGCCCTTGCACCATATTCTTCAGATTTAAATATCATTAAATATGATAGTCTAGTAATTAAAATAAATGCAACAACTAATATAACACAAGTTATTATAAATATATTCTTTTTATTATATGTTTTATTTCTATTCATTAATATCTACAACCTTAATATCTATCTTATCTTTAAATTTTATTATAATAGTCTCTGCTTTATTCTATTATTTGCAATATAGATAATGCTAAGGTATAAAATCAATATTATCATAGGATTCATCATCTTCATTTATTTCATCTTCAATTATTTCTTCTTCAATTATTTCTTCTTCAATTATTTCTTCTTCATTAACTTCTGGCATTTCTGGTAATACATATTCTATATCACCTTCTGGGTAAATTCCTAACGCCGGTAATGCATCTTTCATTACTCTTGATGCTAGTTTTGTTGCTAATGAACTGTCATCTTTTCTATCAACATTCTGCGCTTCATCAATAACTACATAGATTACCATTTCCGGATTCAAAGCAGGAGCGCCACCAATAAATGATAATATATAAGTTTTTGCATCACGTGGCAACTTTTGTGCAGTACCTGTTTTGCCACCAATCATGTATCCATCAACTTTAGCCCCTTTAGCCGTACCACCTTCTACTGCAGACAGGAGGTATTGTTTCATTAAATCAGAAGTGTTTTCAGATACTGTTTTTTTTATTATAGTTTTATTTATAGCTTTTACTATTGCACCCTTATCATTGACAATTTCTTTAACAATATGAGGTTTATAATAATTACCACCATTTACTATTGAAGAATAAGCAGCCATCATCTGTATCATTGTAACATTCATACTTTGTCCAAAACTGCTAGTGGCAAGTTCAGTTGCATTTAATTGGTCTTTTGCTACTAATATACCTGTACTTTCTCCGGGTAAGTCTATACCTGTCTTTTCTCCAAACATAAATCTTTTTTGGTAATCATAAAACATGCTTTTTCCTTCTTTTTCAGCAATTTGCATTAATGCTGAGTTGCATGAAAACATAATAACACCTTCTAAAGATAAATCTCCATGTGCCTTGTTACATCTTATTTTAACCCCTCCAACATGTTCTGAACCACTGCAATAAAATGTACTATTATTATTAATAATATTTTCTTCTAAGGCTGCCGAAACTGTAAAAGGTTTAAATGTTGACCCTGGTTCAAAGCCATCACTTATAACATTATTACCCCAAATTATATTTAACTTCTCCATTTTATCATCTATAGACATTTGATTTATTTCTTGTTCAGAATAAAATTCGCTTAAATCTCTTGGATTATTTAAATCATATTCTTCATTCGATGCCATTGCTATTATTTCTCCCGTATTGGGGTTCATAATTGCAATTCCTATATTCTTACTTCCATATTCATCATTAAACTCTTTAATATGTTTTTGTACTATATTTTGAATGTTAATATCTATTGTGCTAATTATTGTATTACCATTTTGTGCAGGTTTAACTATTCTTTCGATATTCAAATTAGAATTATAATACCCATATTCCCTACCATTAATTCCATTTAGTTCGTTATTATAATATTCTTCAATACCCCAAAAACCTACATTGTCTGAAGTAACAAAACCAATTAAATCAGGTGCAACATTAGAATACGGATAACTCCTTACATATTCTTCTTCAAACCATATGCCCTTAATATTTTTATTTTCTATCGAAAACTCTTTGAATTCTTCCACCAAGTTATATTCTAATTCTTTTAACAAAACAACATATTGACTATCTGCTTTTTCTTGCAAAACCGACCTAAAAGAATCATTATCATATTCAAAATATTCTTTTAGAGCGTTCATTGTTGGTTCAATATAGTCTTTCCCTTTATCTTTTTGAAGTAATAACATATTAGGATCTAGTATCAATTTGTACTTTAATTCACTACGTGCTAATGATGTACCATTCCGATCTTTTATTTCACCTCGTCTAAAAGGTGTAACAGCATTTACATATGATTGCCTTGATAATACCTTTTTCTTGTATCTTTCTCCATCTGTCATATTGATATATATTAATCTGGCAATTATAAGTGTGAAAACTATTATAATAACACAAAATACAAGCAATAACCTTGCTTGCATTCGTGATGTGAATATTCTCTTCGCTCTTCTTGTTTTTGTTCTTTCCATGATAACACCTCAATATAGTAATTTACAT
Organism: Clostridiales bacterium; assembly: GCA_012837865.1. Lineage (GTDB taxonomy): Bacteria > Bacillota > Clostridia > Lachnospirales > Lachnospiraceae > Mobilitalea. The sequence continues at coordinate 11,202 of DUQJ01000077.1, forward strand.
TATAATTAATCTAATCGTTTTTAGTTATAAAGTATTTAATAGTACTTTCTATTGCATTGTCATCAATTTTAGGTATTTCTTTATATTGAATTACTATATCTTTTTCTTTTCTATTATAAGTTATAGTTTCATTGTTATTAGGAAAAACCATTCCTAGTTCTCCAACAGCAATTTCATAAATATTATTTAAATCTAATTTCGTATTGATTTTTTCTATATTATAATTATTCTTATTTACTAAATGATTTAATTCTTCCTCGAGTCTAAAAATATTGTTTTCCATAGCTTTAACATCAGAATGTTGTTTTAAATAGCCTGTACACACATATAAAGTCGCAACTATAGCCATAGTTAAAACTAATAATGATTTGAAAGAAATGCCTATCTCTTTTACTTCTTTTTGTCTAGTTCTTCTCCTTTGATCAGGAATATGACTTGGTTGTTCTCTTCTGATTCTCTCAGGATTCATATTTAACTGATGCGCTACATTTCCCTCTATATAGCTTGTCCGAGTATTGTATATATTTCTTTCTCTAGTTGACATACTTCCTTCACCTTCCCTTAATATACCCTGATATTTTTATTTTTTTCAAAAACTCTTAGTTTAGCACTTTTTGATCTTCTGTTATCTTCGATTTCTTCGTCAGTTGGTATTATAGGTTTCCTTGTTACTACTTTACCTTTTGATAATCGATTGCATACGCAAATCGGAAAATCATGAGGGCAAATACAAGGGTCTTCATTGGTTCTAAACATTGTTTTTACAATTCTATCTTCTAGAGAGTGAAATGTAATAATACATAACCTTCCTTCTGGAGATAATAAATCTATCATTTTATCTATAGTATTTTTTAGAACATCTAATTCTTTATTTAATTCAATTCTGATCGCTTGAAATGTTTTTTTAGAAGGATGACCTGTATTCATTCTTATTTTCATTGGTATTGCTGCCTTTATTACATCATTTAACTGATGGGTTGTTTCTATTGGCTTTATATTTCTTTGTATTGCTATATGTTTTGCAATATTCTTAGCAAATTTATCTTCTCCATAATTTCTAATCATTCTATACAAGTCCATTTCAGAATAATCATTAATTATATCTTTAGCTGTTTTTTCATTTCTAGTATCCATTCTCATGTCCAAAGTTGCATTTTCATTATATGAGAATCCTCTTTCTGCAGTATCAATTTGGTGAGATGATACTCCTAGGTCTAATATAATTCCATTGACACTATTTATATTTAATTCTTTTAATACATTAAATATATTCGAATAATTATCTCTGACTATGGTTACTTTATCTTTATAATCAATAAGGCGCTTACTCGCCGCATCAATAGCAGCACTATCTTGATCAATTCCTATCAAACGTCCAGTTGAAAGTTGCTTAACGATTTCTAACGAATGACCTGCTCCTCCTAATGTACCATCTACATAAGTTCCTTTTGAATCTATATTCAAGTATTTTATTGTTTCATCTAATAGTACTGACTTATGCACGAATTCCATTGAACACTCCAATCAAAATTGTTTTAGCAGTTTAAAAATTTATTCCGTAACTTGACATATGTTCAGCTATATCATCAACATTGTCATAATTATTATTGTCATCCCAACGTTTTTTACTCCAAATTTCTATTTTATTTAAAACGCCAACAAAAATAACATCTTTTTCTAAATCTGCCTTTTCTCTTAAAAGGGCAGGAATTAACATTCTTCCCTGCTTGTCCACTTCGCATGTAGCTGCACCAGCCATAAAGTATCTTTGTAATTGTCTAGCTTCTTTTGTTCCTGGTAGTGTTTTAAGGTTGGATATAAATTCTTTCCATTCATTTTCAGGATATAGAAATAAACACCCATCAAGACCAAGTGTTATTACAAATTCTTCACTAAGGTCCTCTCGGAATTTTGCTGGAACTATTATTCTTCCTTTTATATCAATTGAATGATTATATTCTCCCATAAACATAGGAAACACCTTCTTTTTATAATAAATCTAGGGATTTCACCCCACTATCCACCACTTCACACCACCTACACCTATATATTAATCTAATTTTGGGATTAATTCAAGCACAAAAACAAAAAAATAAGTGCAGATCACCTTATTATTTAAAGGTTTCTACACTTATATTTTTAACTAATCTATATATGGTATTATTTAATTTAAATGCTATTAAAAAATCTATATCTTGTATTCTAAGTTCCCATAGGACTTTAGTCCTATTTAGCCTTTTTTAATTGATATCTTTTATATATAACAACTAAAATCGAAACAATCACTAAAATAAGTGATAAAAGTTGCGATACAGCAATTGGAGAGTTCCATAAAAATAACTGATCTGTTCTCAATCCTTCAATCCAAACTCTTCCCAATCCATATCCTGCAAGATATAGGAACATAACTTCACCATCAAACTTCTTATGTTTAGTATATATAATTAGTATTATCAATAATATCAAATTCCATAATGATTCGTATAAAAATGTTGGATGGACTTGTATATAAGAAGCACCATTAAGATCGATAATGTTTTCTCTTATTTTCATTATACGTTCAAAAGCTTTTTCTTTTCCTGCAAATTTTGGTTCTAACCATGTTATTGGTGCTCTAAATTCATAACCAACTTCATTTACATTTAATTGCATTGCAAATATATTGTTTGTATATTTACCAAAAGCTTCTCTATTAAAGAAATTACCCCATCTACCAATTATTTGACCTGTGATAAGACCAATACTTCCAGTATCAGCCATAAGCCAAAATGATTGTTTTTTAACTTTAGTGTAAATTATGGCCGTAATAATAGCGCCAATAATAGCACCATATATCGCCATACCTCCACTCCTAATGTTAAAAACTTGTATCCATTCATCTTTAAACTCATCAAATGCAAATACTACATAATATATTCTTGCGCAAATAACAGATGCTATAATTGCATATAAAGCAAAGTCTAAATATACTTCTGTATCCTGCCCTGTTTTTTTAACCATCCACTGTGCAATCGAATAGCCAGCAAATATTCCAATTGTAATAATTAGACCATAAATAGCAATTTCAATTCCAAACACTTTAAATCCAGTGGGTAAATTAGAAAACTTTAACCCTAAATTGGGAAATCTTATTATCGAATTAATCATATAGTATCACCACTTTCTTCTTTATTATATTTTTAAACATTAAATCTAAAGTTAATTACATCTCCATCTTTAACAATATATTCTTTTCCTTCAAGTCTTACTAGGCCTTTTTCTTTAGCTGCATTAAGGCTTCCAGTTCTCACCAAATCATCATAGTTCACTATCTCTGCTCTAATAAAGCCTCTTTCAATATCCGAATGTATCTTTCCAGCTGCTTGAGGCGCTTTTGTATTTTCTTTAATAGTCCAGGCCCTAATTTCTTGTTCACCTGCTGTTAAAAAGCTCATTAGACCAAGTATTTTATAGCTAGATGTTATAAGTTTTTCTAAGCCAGACTCTGAAAGTCCCAGGTCTTCAAGAAACATCTTTTTTTCATCATCATCTAATTCTGCTATTTCTTGTTCTATTTGTGCACAAATAACAAAAACTTCTGAATGTTCAGCTTCAGCTAATTCACGTACTTTTTTCACATGTATATTAGTTTCACCATCATTCACTAAATCATCTTCCGAAACATTAGCTGCATAAATTACTGGTTTATATGTCAGCAAATTATATGTGTTCATAAGCTCGATTTCATCATCATTTAATTCCATATTTATAGCTTTGGCACCATTTTCTAAATGAATTTTAATCTTTTCTAAAAATTCAAGTTCTTTGGCTAGTGTTTTATCATTTCTTGATCCTTTTGAAGTTTTAGCAATTCTTCTCTCTAGTATTTCTAAATCAGAAAATATTAACTCTAGATCAATAGTTTCAATATCCCTTAAAGTATCAACTGTTCCATCTACATGTACTATATTTTCATCTTCAAAACACCTAACCACATGAACTATTGCATCTACTTCTCTAATATTAGATAAAAATTGATTGCCTAACCCTTCACCTTTAGATGCACCTTTTACAAGTCCAGCAATATCTACAAATTCAATAGCTGCTTGAATTATTCTTTTTGAATTATATATCTCAAGCAAAACTTTTAATCTATGATCCGGAACCGTAACTATTCCTATGTTGGGATCTATAGTGCAGAATGGGTAGTTTGCAGATTCCGCTCCTGCTTTTGTTAATGAGTTGAAAAGTGTACTTTTACCAACATTCGGCAACCCTACTATACCAAGTTTCATTTGTATTTCCTTCTTTCATTCCTATTATTAATCTTTCGATTCTATAACTATTAATATTCCTTTTTCTAATTCCACAAAACCTTCATCTTCTATAATTTCATTACTTATCCCTAATGAATTACCTTTAGTTAATGTTTTATTTTGCAATTCATATTTAAAACCTTTCAGAGATAATTTATATACATTATCTGAAAATGGTATTAAAGAAATAAAATCGCCATATTGTTTACACTTTTGTATAGTAAAATTAGAATTCTTAATATATATTTTATTCTTTTTATCAATTATACAAGTTGAAATATCATCATCTATAGTTTTAGATAATAAACTGATATTAGCTAAAAGATGATCTATTCTATTACCAGTGCCTCCCAGGATATCAATTTGTTTAATTCCCTTAACTAAGCACAAGTCTTTTGCTAAATCTAGAGCTAATTCTGTATCTGATTCATCTTTAATGGGTGAATATACATGAATATTAGGCATGTCTTTATATTTATTAAAAATTTTTATAGGTGTAGAATCAAAATCACCAACTATATGGTCAACATTAATGCCAAGTTGATCAGCTATAATTAGCCCACTATCAACAGCTATAATAACATCTATTTTATTTGTTGATAAATAATCTTTTAGGTCATCTTCATCTATCTTACCACCTGTAATAATTAATAGTTTTTTATTCATCTTGTTTTTCTCTTGCCAATATATTTTTATTAAAAATATTATTAAAACTATTTATATTTTCTTTTATGTCGCCTTTAAAAACAGCCGTTCCTGAAACTATAATGTTAGCTCCTGCATTTAAAATTTCTTCTACATTTTCTTGTGTAATTCCACCATCAACTTCTATATCAATATTTAAGCTCATACTATCTATTTTATTTTTTAGTTGGCTTATCTTTTCCAAAGAATTATTAATGAACTTCTGCCCACCATAACCTGGATTAACACTCATTATTAATACCATATCTATATCCTCAAGAACATATTCTAATATATTTAAAGGCGTAGAAGGATTTAATGAAATACCTACCTTTAATCCAAGCTCTTTAATATAATTCACAGTTCTATTTAAATGTTTGCAGGCCTCTGCATGTATTGTAATAATATCAGCTCCCGCATCGGCAAATTCTTTGATTAAACGAATTGGTTCTTCCACCATAAGATGGACATCAAAAATTAAATTAGATGTTTTTCTAATCGAGGATATTATAGGTGCGCCGAAACTTATAGACGGTACATACATTCCATCCATTACATCAATATGAAGATAGCGTATTCCACTATCTTCAATAATTTTAATCTGATTTCCAAGGTCTCTAAAATCAGCTGCTAAAATTGAAGGTGCTAACTTTATCATCTTGCTCTCCTTTTAGTACTTCTTTGTATTTTCAAGTTCTTTGTATATTAATATATAGTTGTCATATCTTATTCTACTAATCAATTTTAAATCCAATGCATTTTTAACTGCACAATGCGGTTCGTTAATATGGGAGCATCCTGTGAATTTGCATTGATCTTCATATTGTTGAAATTCCCTAAAATATTCCTTTAATTCTCTCTCATGAATATTATCTATTAATAAAGAGCTAAATCCAGGCGTATCCATAATATAAGTGTTTTTATCTATACTTATAAGTTCTGAATGCCTAGTTGTATGTTTTCCTCTTTTGATTTTTTCACTAATTTCTCCAACTTCCATATTTGCATCTGGATGTAATATATTAATAATCGATGATTTACCTACACCCGAAGGCCCTGCCATAACCGTTGTTTTGTTTTTTAATGCATCCATAATAAGCGGAAGGTTAAGATCATCTTTTACACTTGAAAATATTATCTTATATCCACAACTTTTATATACATCTTGTAATAAAGATATTTCTTCATCAACTACTTTATCCGTTTTATTAAAGCATATAATTGTTTCAATATTTTGCATTTCCATAGTAATTAGGAATCTGTCTAACAAATTCAAATTTGGATTAGGCTCTGCAGTTGCAAATATAACTAAAGCTTGATCAACATTTGCAACTGCAGGGCGTAACAATTCATTTTTCCTTGGCAAAACCTCAGTAATAATTCCCTCATATTTATTATCTTCATTTGTTTGAATCATTACATTGTCGCCCACTAAGGGTTTAATATTGATATTACGAAATATGCCTTTGGCTTTACATGTATACATCCTATTATTTTCAGCGTGTATATAATAAAAGCCAGCTATGCCTTTAATGATTTTACCCTTCAAGCTATTCCTCCACCGCAATAAATTTAATCTTCCATGTCTTACCAACAGTTTCGTCTGGTAGTTTAAAGATCATATTATCCACATACATCCGAACTGTTCCATCAGATAAATTATCTCCGATTACATTTTTCACTTTAAGAGGGAAGTCATCACTCGTTGCCATTCCTTCAAATATCTCTGATACCCAACCATCTTGTTCCATCTCTAAGACAATCTCTGCTTCCTCATCTTCTATATAATCAAATGGATTAATATTAATAATAACTTCTCCAATATATTTTAATTTAACTGGAGTAGGTTCTACACCTTTACTTACAGTAATATCAACACTCGTACCAGTTGTAACTTTTTGTCCAACTGAATTGCTTTGATATGTCACCTGACCTTCAGGATAAGAAGTTGAATAACTCAAAGTTACCCTACCTTTTATAAGTCCTACTGCAGTTAGGGCCTCTTCTGCTTCAGCTTCTGTCAATCCAACTAAAGGCGGTACATCCACTTGAACTATTGCTGGTCCATAACTTATATACAAAGTAACTGTATCTCCTTTTTTAACAATTGTTCCTTCTTCAGGATTTGTTCTAATAACTTCTCCTGCTGGAATATTATCATCAAAAGGATAATCATGTATGACATTTAATTCTAACTCTTTTAATTTCTTATCTGCCTTATCTTCAGTAAGATTATTCAAGCTTGGCAATGGAAATGGCTCTGAACCAAGACTAATCGTTAATTGCATTTGTCCCTTACTGTCCCAATCAACATTTTCAGAAGGATATTGTTCCATAACCTGTCCTTCTGGATATACATCTGAATAATTCTCTTTAGTTCTAATATCTAATTCTGGCGCATCTGCCCTTAACAAGGTTATTGCATCTTGCTCCTTTAAGCCAACAACTTTAGGAACTTTAAATGTTGTGTCCTCTATTTCATCTATGTCTTCGGGGGTTGGAGTTGGGTCTATTTCTTCTGAAAATTCATTGTTATTGTTGAAATCATTCTTGTTTTTATTGCTTTTACCCCATATTCCAAAAAACCAGCCTATTATATATATTATAATAATTGTTATTATAATTGTTGCCGATACATAGCCTATAAAAACTATTTTTTCAATTTTACTATCTATTAAATCCAGTTCGTCTTCCTCTGGATTATATTCTTCTTCATAATCTTCTATATTATTATCAGTAGTATGTTCAATTAATTTAGCTCTTTTAATTTTATCAAAATCTTCTGCCATATTAATCGTTGGAGAATCATTTAACACAATCTCTGGTATATGAACAAAATCTCCATCTGGCTCAGCTAAAGATTTTTTCAAATCTGAAATTAACTCGGATGCTGATAAATATCTTCTTTCAGGTTTCTTTTGCATACACTTTCTAACAATTCTATCAATGCTTACTGGTATACTAGGATCAATCTCTCTTAAAGAAAGCGCTTCCCCTTGAATGTGCAGTAATGCAACAGAAACATTATTATCTGCTGTAAATGGTACTTTGCCTGATAACATTTCATATAGTGTTATACCCAAAGAATAAATATCACTTTTTTCATCACTATATCCGCCTCGTGCCTGCTCTGGTGATAAATAATGTACCGAACCCATGGTATTTGAAGTTATAGTATTAGAAGACGTGGCTTTGGCAATCCCAAAGTCTGTAATCATAACTTTACCTTCTCTAGATATAATTATATTTTGCGGTTTAATATCCCTATGAATAATATGATTGCTATGAGCAGCATCCATTCCTTGAGCAATCTGGATAGTTATACCTATCGCTTCTCTAATATCTAGTTTACCTTTTCTCTCTATAAAGCTCTTAAGAGTAATACCTTCAACTAGCTCCATAACAATATAATGCAATCCATTATCTTCTGCTACATCAAACATATTCACAACATTAGGATGAGATAACCCTGCAACTGATTGTGCTTCTCCCTTAAATTTATTAACAAAATTAATGTCACTGGAATATTCCGGTTTTAAAACCTTAATAGCCACATATCTATTAAGCCTCTGGCATTTAGCTTTATAAACGTCTGCCATTCCACCAGACCCTACCATTTCAACAATTTCATATCTTCCACTAATTAATGTACCTGGTTTTAGCATGTCATAATCACCTCTTTTTAACATTTATTATGATGATACCAATATTATCTATACCACCATTGTCATTTGCTGTCTTAATTAAAGAATGTGCAGCTTCCTTAATATTTACAGAATTTATAATAATATGATTGATGTTGGAGTCGTTTACCATATTAGTTAATCCATCAGTGCACATTAATATAGTATTAATGTCATTTAAATTCACTTCAAAATAATCAGCCTTTACTGAAAGATCCGCACCTAAGGCTCTTGTTATAATGTTCTTATTAGGATGAGACCTAGCTTCCTCACGGTCAATTTCACCTGATTTAATCATTATCTCTACTAAACTATGGTCCTCAGTAACTTGTTGAAGTTGATCGCCTACCACATATAATCTACTATCACCAACATTCGCAACATACATTGTTTCGTCAACGATTGTAGCAACAACAAATGTAGTTCCCATTCCTTCAAAATCGCTTGTTCCCTGAGATAGTTCGATTAATTTAGCATTCGTTTCTTCCAAAGCTTTTTTAATAATACTTATCGGTGATGACGCTTTTGTATCTTGCACATGTTGCGTAAAATATTCAACACAGAATCTTGACGCGTATTGTCCTGCTTTATGCCCACCCATTCCATCTGCAACAATAAATAAGTTGGGCAAATGGCCGATTGGTTCCATTGAGCAAAAAACGAAATCTTCATTTGCACTACGATGCTTACCTATATCCGTAATTGAAAATGCTTCCAAGTCTGCACCTCCTCTTTGTGCCATTCCCCTATTTTATTCTATCTTTAAAAAATCTTTTCTTAGTTGACCACAGGCCGCATTAATATCTGAGCCCATTTCTCTTCTAATAGTAACATTTATTCTGTTTTTTTCAAGTATTTTTTTAAATTCTTGTATATTGCCTTCCTCTGCCTTTTGGAAGTTTCTCTCTTTTATAGGATTAACATTTATTAAATTTACATGACAATTTAATCCTTTCAATATTTTAGATAATTCTTTTGCATGTTTAAAATCATCATTTATTCCTGATACCATGCTATATTCAAATGTAATACGCCTCTTTGTTTTATTATAATAAAACAAGCATGAATCTAAAATTTCATTTACACTGTATTTTTGGGCTACTGGCATTAACTCTTGTCTGACATCATCATTTGGACCATGCAATGAAATTGCCAAATTAACCGGAAGTCCTTCATTTGCAAACATTTTAATATATTCTGGTATTCCACAAGTAGAAACTGTAATATTCCTTGAGCTTATATTAAATCCTTTATCACAAGTGATCATTCTAAGAAACTTCATTAGTTCTTGATAATTATCAAAGGGTTCTCCAGTACCCATGATTACAACATTATCTACTCTTTCATTAGATATATCTTGAATCCTATATATTTGCTCTAGCATTTCGCTAGCAGTTAGATTTCTTTCTAAACCACCAATTGTAGAGGCGCAAAATTTACAACCCATTTTACATCCGACTTGAGAAGAGATACAAACAGAATTACCATGGTGGTATTTCATTAATACACTTTCAATTATCTTGTCATCTTTTAATTTAAATAGGAATTTTTTTGTTCCATCAATTTTCGATTCATAAACTTTGACAAGGTCTAATATATTTATATAATAATTTTCATTTAATTCTTTTCTTAATTTTTCTGATAAGTTTGTCATTTCTTCAAAGGAACAAACTGTTTTTACATGGAGCCAGTTATATATCTGCTCTGCTCTATAGGACTGTAATTCAAATGATTTTAAACTTTCTTTTAACTCCTCATAATTCAAGGATTTAATATCAACTTTTTCGCTATACCTTGTTATTTCCATCTTCCACCTTCATTATCCTTTTCTTCTTAACCTAGCAATAAAAAAACCATCACTTTCTTGAGCGCCAGGTAGCAATTGCAAATAGCCTTTTTGAGAATTTTCATCTTGATATCCTTTTGGAATATAATCATTCATATTTTCTAATTCAAAATCAAAATTATTTACAAACCAATCTATATTCTCTATGTTCTCTTCTTTATTAATTGTACATGTACTATATAATAATATACCATTAATTTTAATATAATCAGAAATAACAGTTAATATCTTCCTCTGAAGTTCAACTAATTCATTGATTTGTTCTTGCTTTATTTTATACTTAATATCAGGTTTTTTTCTTAATACACCTAAACCTGAACAAGGTAGGTCTGCTATTACTATATCTGCTTTTCTAATTAAGCTTTCATCAGTAACACATGCATCCCAAACTTTTGTTTTGATATTATTTATAGCAAGTCTTTTTATATTCTCATTTATTAAATTAATTTTATATTCTGTTAAATCTCTTGCCGAAACTTCTTTAGCTCTTTCAGCTGCATGTAATGATTTCCCACCTGGTGCAGCACATACATCAACTACAAAATCAGTATCTTTTATGCCTGCTGCCTCTATTACCAACATAGAACTATAATCTTGTACAGTGAAATGTCCAAGATTAAAATCATCTAATTTATCTAAATAATCATAATTACTTAATTTAAAAGCATAATGGATATCTGGATTCTCTTCTATTGTTAACCCTTGATTAGTTAAGTTATCCTTTAAATCATTAGGTTTTATTAAATTACAATTGGTTCTTATAGTTAAATGTTTTTCTTTTAATGAGTCTTTTAATATTTCTTCAGTAATTTGTTCATTATATTGATTAATGATTTTATCAACAAGCCAAAGAGGAGTAGAGTATTTAATACTAAAATATCTGGATGTCTCTTTCTCTTTGTTAGGAAATTCTATTACATCAATGGATCTGCTAGAATATTCTCTGCTAATATTTCTTAAAATACCATTTACAAAACCTGATAATTTATTAAAACCTCTTTTCTTACTAATTTTTACTGCCTCATTACAGATAGCTGATATGGGGACTTGGTCCATATAGAATAACTGAAAAACACTGGTTCTAAGTATATTTCTAATTAATGGTTTCATTTTGTTTGTAGAAAGAGAGGCATGTTTATTTATAATATAATCAATTGTAATATAATGCTTGACTGTTCCATTACAAACCCTAGTTATAAATGCTCTATCTCTTTTATCAAGAAATTGATAGTCTTTCAAGGAATTATATATAACCTTGTGTATATATCCATCCTTTTCTAGTATATCAATTACCATATCTAGAGCAATCTCTCTAGCGTTTATCTTATTAGTCACGACTTCTTCCTCCAAATAGTAATACAAGCCTTAATAATTGTAGAATAGATGCTGTTGCTGCTGCTACATAAGTAAATGCTGCAGCATTTAAAACTTTTCTTGCCTTATCAACTTCATCACCATGCAGGACTCCTAATTCGCCTACTCTTTGAATTGCACGTTTCGAAGCATCAAGTTCTACTGGTAATGTAATAATTTGAAATAATACAGCAAATGAAAAGAATATAATTCCCAAATTAATTAATGTTGGTGATGATCCTAACAATATTCCAATAAATATTAATGGCATAGCTAATGTCGAACCAATATTTGCAACTGGAACTATTGCTGACCTTAATTTCAATGGTAAATATTCTTTATTATGTTGTATTGCATGCCCACATTCATGTGCCGCTACTCCTATAGCTGCAATTGTGCCTTTACTATAAACTGAATCTGATAATCTTAACACCTTGCTTCTTGGATCATAATGATCTGTTAAATCACCTGAAACTCTCTGAACTGAAACATCATATATACCTGATGATTGCAAGATTCTTTCAGCTGCTTGTGCTCCAGTAATTCCTGAAAAACTCATTATCTTTGAATATTTTGCGAAGGTAGACTTCACTCTAAACGAAGCAAATAATGATAATATAACTCCAATAATCACTAAAATATATGTTGATTCGTAATAAAAAAATGGCATATTCTTACCCCTTTCTTGATTTAAATTGTGTACCAATATTAAGTTGGTATCCTAATAAAAACGCACTTACATTCATTCTTTTTTTACCTTCTAATTGAACTTCTTTAATTGCTAAATAACCTTCCCCGGTTTTAATTATAAATTTATCTTTTTCTATTTTTACAATAACTCCAACTTCGCATTCTTCTTCTAAATTTAATTCTACAACTTCTGATTCCCATATCTTAAGCATCTTACCTTCTATATAAGTATAAGCACTAGGCCAGGGGTTTAATCCACGTATTAATCTTTCAATTCGTATTGCAGAATCATTAAAATCAATATTACCCATGTCTTTATTTATCATTTTAACATAAGTTGATTTCGACTCATCTTGAAGCTCTCTTGAGGAAGTTCCATTTTCTATTTCTATTAATGTTCTTAAGAGTAAACTTGAACCCAATTTAGACATTTTATCAAATAAACTTCCACCTGTCTCGTTTTTATCTATTCTCAATGATTCTTGGCTTATAATATCTCCTGTATCCAGACCAACATCCATATACATTATTGTAATTCCTGTTTCATCTTCACCATCAATTATAGAATACTGTATAGGAGCTGCACCACGATATTTAGGTAATAATGACGCATGTACATTTATACAACCATACCTTGGTATATCTAACAACTCTTTCGGTAGTATTTGTCCAAATGCAGCGACTATAATTATATCTGGATTTAATTCTTTAATTAATAATATATTTTCTTCTTCCCTTACTTTAACCGGTTGATATACAGGAATCTCATTTGCTATTGCTAGCTCTTTAACAGGTGAAAATGATATTGTTTTCCCTCTACCTTTTTGTTTGTCAGGTTGGGTTATTACTGCTATTACATTATAATTTTCTTCAATTATATTTTTAAGAATATTTGATGCAAAATCCGGTGTTCCCATAAATAAAACTTTCATTATAATTCATTTCCTCTCATTATATGCTATTCTATAAGATTCTCTTCTATGATTTCCTCTATATAATCATCATTTACATCTCGTAACTCTCCATCAACTTTGTCTACAAATAGTTCTCCATTTAAATGGTCTATTTCATGGCATATTGCTCTTGCTAATAATTCCTCTCCCTCTAATATAAATTCCTCCATATTAGTATCATAAGCTTTTATTTTAACATAATTAGGCCTTGTAACTACACCAATCTTATCTGGTACGCTTAAGCAACCTTCATCACCTGTTTGTGTGCCATCAGTACATATGATCTCTGGATTTATTATAACAATAGGATCATTAGCTTCTTCACTGATATCTATAACTACAAGTCTTTTTAATACACCTACCTGCGGAGCGGCTAGACCAACCCCCTGTGAGTTATACATTGTTTCAAGCATATCATCTATTAAAGTTATTAATTTCTCATTAACCTTTTTAATCTCTTTGCATTTTTTATTTAGGATTGCATCTCCGATTTCTCTTATATTTCTAATTGCCATAATATCATTCCTTTCATCTATTAAATATATTTATAAATATC
>DUQJ01000078.1 GCA_012837865.1 Clostridiales bacterium
AGAAGATATTTGTACCCATATTGATAACAACTGAAATTCCTATAGTTAATAAGAAAAGAACGGGTTCGATCCAACTAGAAGTAGTTATAAGTAGTATTATGATTATTATTGGAACTGCAATCATCATGGCTCTTGTAGTTTCTTTTACGGCCATTGTTTTTTGTGTAGCAGTATCTACAAAGTCACCAGAAACAGCATTATCCTCACCAATTAATTGATAGATTTTTTCTAAAACTTTGGAATCTTGTCCATTATCGACAGTTATAGAAATCAAAGCATTTTCATTTTTTAAATATTGTTCAACAATTTCTTGATCAGCTATTTCAATGGGCTCTAATATGTTAATAATATCATCTAACCATATAACAGATGAAATACCATTAATTTGTGCGAGCTCCTCTTTGAAATATAAGGCATTAGAGATGCTGGAATTACTAATCATAACCTGACCATTTGCTACTAAAGTTTCAAATTCTTCATTCATAATATCTAAGGCTTTAGTTGATTTTGAATCTTTAGGTAGATAATCAGCAATGTTATAATTAATAGACACACCTAATGATAAAACTATACTAATTAATGCAGTTAATATAAATGATACAACGATAGGTTTTTTGCGCTGTATTAAAAATTTAGTCATAAGTTCTCCTTTCGAATATATTACATATACGTATTATAGTAAGAGTTAAGTTATTTTGCAACAAAGTTAATTATTTAAGTATTGAAAAGGTTGAGATGTTAGTATATAATTCATTTGTGTGTAAAGTAAGTTCTTAACAATATAATAAGGGGGGAAGGCGAAAGCCTAAAAAATCATGAAAAAATTTAAAGGGATATTTGGTTGTATAATGGCATTTGTATATGCTTTAATAATTCAAGTAGTAGTTGCATTAATTTCATCGATAATGTATGGAATGTTTATGGGGGTAACTTTAGCAATGCAGGGCATTGAAGCTTCAGAAATTGAAATCCGAATAGAAGAAGCAATGACAGGTGATTTTGTGATAGCTATATCTGCTATGGCAGCATTAATTTCATTGTTATTATATGCAATATGGTATTATAAAAAGCTTGCTAAAAAGAATCGTCCAAGTATAAAACAAGTATTTGACCTTAAAACAATTCTAGTGGTTATTGGTTTGGGAATATCTATGCAGATAGGGATATCTGCAATCTTAGATCTATTAGCTCCAGTACTACCTGAGGCATTTAATAAATATGAAAAACTTATTGAAGGTTTAGGAATGGGAAATTCAGCAATATCATTTATTTATATTGGTTTAATAGCTCCATTTAGTGAAGAGTATATATTTAGAGGTGTAATATTTAATAAAGCTAAGAAAGTAATACCTTTTCTCTATGCTAATATACTCCAAGCAATTTTATTTGGAATCATGCATGGAAATACTGTCCAAGGATCATATGCTTTTGTACTAGGATTATTTCTTGGTATATTATATGAAAGACGTCAATCTATATTTGCACCAATTGCTTTACATATGGTTCTCAACTTAAGTGGTATTTTATTTAGTTTTATTCCAGAAAGTTTTTCTAAAACTTATGCATATGTATTTATTATACTACAGGGCTTAGCGATCTTAGGAATCGCTTATACTATAATGGTATTAAATAGAAACCAAATAGTAATTGAAGAAGAAATAGAAATGATTGAAATAGATTTATAATAGATAAATTATTAATAAATATAAAATAATAGTATATAATTAAGGCTACATGATAAAAATAAATGTAGTCTTTTTTATTTATATATTTATTTAAGATTTATTGAAGCAAATAAATTAATGTGGTAGAATTTATTATGAAAGAAGGTGTTTATATGAATAAAGAATGGTCGTTAGATGTTTTATACAAAGGATATAATGATGAAAATTATATAAATGATATAAAAAGCTTAATAAATTTAAATAAAGATATAGAAGCTTTTAGTAGTAATCTTATTAATGAAGATGAAAAAGTAGGACTATTAAAAGCGATTGAATATATGGAGGATTACTCTTTATTAGCAAGAAAATTAAGCTTTTTTGTAGAGCTAAAACAATCCACAAATACAAGCGATGTAACAACAGTTAATGAAAGTAACAAGTTAGAAAAGCTTATTAGCGAATCAACAAAATCATATGCAATTTTAACTAAGTACTTAGCTAGAATAGGAAATAAAGAAAAGTATGCTAAAGAAAACCCTAAAATAAAAAGTTATTTATATTTACTAAATCAAATGGAAATAGAATCAAAGTATTTACTTAGTGATGATGTTGAAGATATTATTTCTAAATTAAATATTTCTGCAGCTTCTGCATGGAGTAGTATGCAAAGCTTTTTAACATCAACTTTGGATGTTGAATTTGATGATAAAACGCTTACACTTTCTGAAATAAGGAACTTAGCTTACAGTCATGATAAAGAAATTAGAAAGAAAGCATATAAAGCAGAGATCGCATCATATGAAAAAATCAATGATGCAATTAGTTTTTCATTAAACAATATTAAAACCCAAGTTAACACTATCTGTAATTTAAGAGGATTTGAATCGCCACTGCATGAAACATTGGAAAAATCTAAGATGAAAAAAGAAACACTTGATGCAATGTTATTAGCTATGCAAGAGTACATGCCAGTATTTCATAAATATTTAAAACACAAAGCTAAACTATTATCTCATAAAAATGGACTTCCGTGGTATGACCTTTTTGCACCTTTGGGAGAAAGTGAAAAGAAATTTACAGAGATAGAGGCTAGAGATTATCTGCTAAAACATTTTAGAAGTTTTTCTGATGATTTAGCAGATATGG
>DUQJ01000079.1 GCA_012837865.1 Clostridiales bacterium
AGATAGATTTTAATGCAGTAAAAAATGGCGAACCTGCAACTGAATTAAAAAGGGGGTGTTAATAGATGAATGAAAAATTAGCATATACAATAACTGAAAATTACTTTGATTCCTGGTTAAAACAAGATAAAAAAGAATTTTTATCTTTATTACATGATGATGTTATGATCCAGGAATGTACAGGTGATGTTTATAATAATAAGTCAATGGCTAGAAAGTGGTTTGAAGGTTGGAATGTAGTTGGTAATAAAGTTTTAAGATGGGATATTAATAATAAATTTTATGATTATGGCAAAGAAACAGTTGTTTTAGAATGGGAATTTGAATGCTTGTACGCATATGAAAAATATGTATTTCAAGGGGCAAGTACTATTTGTTTTAAAGAAAATTTAATTTATAAACTAAATGAATACCAGATGAATATAGAAAAGAAGTATCCTTATCAATAACGAGAGAGCAAAAGAGTATTAAAAAGTAGGAAGGTAAGCAAAGCCATATGTTCTTCTCAATACTGAGATTATGGAGTATGTTTTATGGTGGGATTATTAAACGCAAGAGCTATAACGTGGCCACAAGAATATTCTTATTCTGGAGAGCGTGAAAATACAGTATGGGCAATTAGAGAATTAGCATTAGCTGAAATTGCTACAGCATTGTATATATTTGGCTTAGCAGTTGTATTATTAGCCATAGCTAAATTTTTATTTTTTAAAGATACAGATATACAATAGTTTAAAAGTATAGGCATTATGTGTATGGTGGAGTGTAGATAATGAAAACATATAAAGGAATTGTATATTTTTGGCTTGGTACCATGCTACAAATAGGAATTATTTGTTGTCTTATAGCAGTATTAAAGTTTAATAAGATAAATTATAATAAGATAGCAGAATTAACTTTTCTTGCTATTGGCGGATTATCATCAGCAATATGGGGATTTATTATTTCAAGAAAGACAGGAAGAGTGAAACAATATATTCAGATAGTAAAAGATTTTTTCAATATGAAACAATCTTTTAAGTATTATTGTATGACAGTTTTATTTTTGATGATTATAATTATTAAACAATTAGTTTATGGTGAAATGAGAGATAATATCAAGTGGTATACATTTTTCTTACTCTTTGTTCAATCGCTTCTATTTGGCGGGGTAGAAGAAATTGGTTGGCGGTATACCTTTCAGCCTATGCTAGAAAAATATATGCCTTTTGAAATAGCATCTATGGTCACTTTTTTTTCTTGGGCAATTTGGCATTATATGTACTTTTATCTTGTGGGGGCTTTTGGAAATCTTAGTAATGTTCCATTTTTACTTATGCTCTTAAGTTCATCTTTTATTCTTGGAGCAATTTATTACATAAGTGGAAGTTTGTGGCTATGTGTTATCTACCATGCTCTTTTAAATACATTTTCACAGACATTAATGATGACGTCCCTCTTACAAACAATAATTACAACAGTAATATGTATCTTTTTGTCAATAATTTTAGTAAGAAGATGCCCAAGGGTAAGGTGTTAGCATATATAATAAGGACTATATAGAAAGGGGAGGAATCTTAATGGGGAGAAAAGAAATGGATGTAAAAGACATGGTTGACAATATGGGATATTGCGGTTTAATTTGTACATTATGCCATGAGGCATATAAGTGTGCTGGGTGTAAATCTGATAATAATTGTTGCGGTAAACATTTAAGTGAAAAAGGTTGTTTTCAATTTGATTGTTGCATCAAAAAGGGGATAAAAGGTTGTTGGGAATGTAAAGATAGTCCATGTGATAAAGATATGTTCAGTGAATATCATGATATTAGAAATCGAACTTTTGTGAAAGTGGCAAAAAATGAGGGTATAGAAAAACTTGTAAAGTATGTTGTGAGAAATCAAAAGAATGGTATTGTTTATGGATGGAACAAGGATTATGATAATTTAGGGAATGAAGAGGCTGTTATGGATTTATTACATAATGGATAAAATAGTAAAATACAAGATGTTAATCAATGGGGTGGAAGACTAAATGAAAACAAAGAATGTAGAAAATAAGCAGAAGGGCATTTACTTTAGGATCTTAAATAACAAGTTGATTACAATATGCATTTTATTTACCATATTTACCTTGTTAGATACCATATCAATTATACTAGGCTTTTGGCCAGCAAAAGTAGGAATAGATCCATATGTACACTTGTTAGGAAGATTTATCTTACATTCAATACTTGTTGGTGGACTGTTTATTTTTGATATTTTAAGAAAAAGAATGAAATCCAAATTATTAATTTATACAATGACTTTTATTCTAACCTGGGGACTTCTTTTGGTTTACTTGTGTATTAATAGTCTATTTACGCAATTACACCCTAATGCATATAAAGATATGACAAGAAGTTATGGAGCCATGTATTTAATTTTAGGAGTAGTAGTATTCATTAGTAATTGGTCAAGAAGAATAAGTAAAAGTAAAAATAGCTAATTATATTAATTAGATTAAATACATATATAGGAGATTGTTTGTTGCAGTATTATAATAAAGGGGATATATAGAGGATATTGAGCTAGATTTTCATAGGAGGTGGACCAAAGTGAATGAAAATCAACGTATAGAAAATTTTAATTCAATTAGAAAACAACTTGAAAGCCAAGGTTACCGTGGAGAACAACATACAATTTCAATATTAAAGGCAAACATGATGGCTTTCGTTACTGCTGGGCCCGTAGCAGCACTATGCTATATGGTATTTTTTTACAGAAAGGATAGTATCGAGTTCGACTTTCCAATATTGGGGATATTGCTTTTTTATCTTGCTATGTTTGCAAGTCTTTTTGTACACGAATTCCTACATGGACTGACATGGAGTTTTTA
>DUQJ01000080.1 GCA_012837865.1 Clostridiales bacterium
AAATTATATAATAAATATAAAATAACAATAATTATAGTTAATAGAACAAATCCAAATATTGGTTCTTTAATGTTCCATGGTAGCCTAAACATTTCTTTTATAAAAACAGTAAAAGCAATCGTAGAAAAACTTAATAAGGATAAAAGAACTGATATAATTCTTTCTTTAGTTTTGTCTTTATCATAGCAAGTAAAATACATTACTAAAAAAACTAATGTTGCAAAAAACAAAATAATTATTAATTCTGATCTTAATTGCATCTTTGATAGGGCTAACATTACAGTCATATAGCTTCCTATATAAGCTATTATTGTTGTAAAATATATTTTTATAATTTTTGAAGATATAATAAAAAATACTGCCCAGATAGAAACTAATATAATAGATGTTAATTCATTTATTATATTCAAATAAGAATAAGCAGATATTATGCTTATAAATACTAAACCTGCTCCTGTACCTAATATAATAGCTGATATGGGATTCTTTTTCTTTCTAATTATCACTATGCCAAGAATGCTTAAAGCTAAGCCTATTATAGATATAAGTGAAAGTTTAACTTCTGCCGTTATTTCATTCCAAATCAAGGCTATAAAAGAAATACCTGCTATGAATATTAGTAAGGATGCAAATATACCTATTAAATATTTTCCTACCATATCTTCTTTTAGATGTTTTGGCTTATTATTTTGATTGTTATGGTTTTGCTGTATTGGCTGTTGATACCTTTGCATTGGCTGTTGTTGTATTGGCTGTTGATACCTTTGCATTGGCTGTTGTTGTATTGGCTGTTGATACCTTTGCATTGGCTGTTGTGGCCTTTGTTGCATCTGCAACTGCTGTATTTGCTGTTGTATTTGCTGCTGTATTTGTTGATTTTGTAATTGCCACTGCTTTTGATTTTCTTCAAAAGACATCATTCTTTGCTCTAATTTTCTTAACTTTTCTTCATAGTCTTCATTGTTATTGTTCATATCATCTACCATATAATACCCCCCATTAAAATTTCATTCTAAAATTATTTTATTCTAATGCCTTTATTATATTATCTAATTTTATATTATCATAATTCTCTAATTGTCCTTCGTCACATAACCTTGCAATTTCAGGATCAATAGGAATTTTTGCAAATTCTTCTAAATTATATTCCTTAGCGATTTCTTCAATCTTGCTAGGACCAAATACCTCTATTTTCTTATCACAATCCGGGCATTTTATATAACTCATATTTTCAACTATACCAAGTATAGGTATATTCATCATGTTAGCCATTTTAACAGCTTTCCCAACTATCATAGATACTAATTCTTGTGGTGATGTCACTATTATAATACCATCTACTGGTAGTGATTGAAATACTGTTAATGCAACATCTCCTGTGCCTGGTGGCATGTCTATAAACATATAATCGACATCTCCCCATACTACATCTGTCCAAAATTGTTTTACTGTTCCAGCTATAATGGGGCCTCTCCAAACAACTGGGTCAGTTTCATTTTCTAATAGAAGGTTTACTGACATAATATTAATTCCCGTCTTACTACTTGCAGGCATTATACCTAAATTATTTGCTTGGGCTTTATCTTTAATCCCAAAAACTCTTGGTATAGATGGGCCTGTAACATCTGCATCTAATATTGCAGATTTATAACCATTTCTATTTGTTTGTATAGCTAGCATTGATGTAACTAAAGATTTACCTACACCACCCTTCCCACTAACTACACCTATTACTTTTTTGATTTTGCTTAATTCATTTGGTTTTTCTTTAAAATCAACTGTTCTATTATCGCATGATTGTGCACAATCCCCACAATTACTATCACAATTTTGACTCATTATAATTCCTTCTTTCTTTGTTTTACATTAATTTATTATCGTAATTTTATCCCATTATATTATACTTTCCCTTCTTCGTAAAGTTTTAACAATAATATTATATAAAAGACTTGACTTAGATAGAAAAAATTCTTATAATATAATTGTAATCATTACAAAGTAGTATTCTTTACAAGGATGTGAATAGATGAATATTAATGATTTAACTAATAAGCTTAAAGAAAAGAATATTAAAGTATCATTTCAACGTATTAAAGTTTTAGAATATTTAAATAACAATAGAACTCATCCCACCGTTGATCAGATTTACAATGACCTTCATTTAGAGATCACCTCACTCTCACGGACAACAATTTACAATACTTTAAATGCATTGGTTGAATCGGGGCTTGTTAAGCTTATTACAATTGATGATAATACAAGTAGATATGATATTGATACAAGAAATCATGGACATTTTAAATGTCAAACTTGCAAGAACATTTATGATTTCAAAGTTAATATAGACAGCTTGTCAGAAAAAGAATTAAAGGATTTTGAAATTAATAGTAAAGATGTTTATTTTAAAGGAATATGTCCTAACTGTAGTATATAATTGTTTTATATATTTATAATATACGTCATTAATAGCTATTGCTATTTTGAAACAAAAAATTTAATGGAGGATTTAATAATGGAAAACAAAACACTAGAAAATTTAATGGCAGCTTTTGCAGGAGAATCACAAGCAAATAGAAAATACTTAGCATATGCTAAAAAAGCAGAGGCTGAAGGTAAAACTAATGCAGCGAAATTATTTAGAGCTGCTTCTGATGCAGAAGCAATTCATGCTTACAAACATTTAGAGGTTGCAGGTAAAATATTATCTACTTCAGAAAATCTTAAAGATGCTGTTGCAGGAGAAACATATGAATTCGAAACAATGTATCCAGAATTCTTAGAAGAAGCAGAAAAAACTGAAAACAAAGCTGCAATTAGAACATTTACACTTGCTTTAGAAGCTGAAAAAGTTCACGCTAAATTATACAAAGAAGCTCTTGAGAATGTAGATGAAACAGAAGAAATCACTTACTATCTATGCCCAGTGTGTGGAAATATTGAGAAGTCTATACCTGAAAAATGTTTCATATGTAATGTCCCAGGTTCTAAGTTTATTAAATACTAATTAAATTTTGTATTAAAACTTAATCATATTCTTTTTAAGAAACAGGTAATTAAGAATTAAATAAACTCTTAATTACCTGTTTTGTATTTTATAATTTTTTTATATAATTTCCTTCAACCCAAACACCTTCTTTTGTAACTATAAAAGCATTTGGATCATGTTTATGAACCATTCTTCTTAAGGAACTTACTTCATATTTTGATAGTACAATATATAAAATCTCAGAATTATCTTCCGTATAAGCACCTTTTGTAACCCACTTTGTAATTCCTCTATCAAAATGATTCATTATTTCATTCTGTAATGATTTCATATCAACTTTAGTTATAATCGTAACTTCAACATTTATATTCTGAGTATGAACCTTATCCATTGCAATTGATGCAATGGCAGACACCAGTATCGAATAAATAACAATTTTCACATCAAATAATAAGAAACAAGTCATGTATAAGAAAAAATTAAGAAATAAATTAACTTTACCAATACTCATATTCCCGTTTTTCTTTATTAGGTAAATCCCAATTATATCTGTTCCACCGCCACAAGCTCCCATCATTAATGTAAAGCCTGCTCCTACCCCACATAAAATTGCACCAATAAGGCATCCAGCTAAAGTATCATTAGCTAATATAAATGTTTGTGGAACTGGTATAATTGTTAAGAATAAAGATGTTGATGCAACCACTACCATTGTTCTAGCAAAAAACATCTTTCCCATTGTTTTATATGCAACGAAAAACAAGGGGAAATTTATTAAATAGAATATAATACCAACTAAATTGAGATTTCCGATAGGTAGATGAAGAAAATCAATTAATATAGTTCTAATTATCTGACTTACTCCCATTACACCACCTGTATATAAACCAAGTGGATTAATAAATGTATTTAATCCAAAAGCATAAACAAGCGTACCTAAAATTGCACCCAATGTTTTTCCTATCTCTTTTGGCTTAAATAGCTCTGATATATACATTCTCAAATTAGCATCCTCTCTAATTATCTCTAGATCAATTACTGTATTTTATTTAAAAGTTCTATAACATGTTCTTGAATTTCTTTTATTTTATTATCTGCTACTTCAAGTGTATCGGCTTTTGTATAAACATATAGTTTTATTTTTGGTTCTGTACCAGAAGGTCTTAATGTATACCAACAACCATCATCAAATTTAAATTCTATAGCATTTGTTTCTTCCATATCAACTTTTGTAGTTTTTCCAGTTAGGATATCTAGTTCTTCTAAATTGTCATAATCAATATATTTAACCAGTTTAGATGTTCCAATTGATTTAGTATATAAATTACGATACCCGGTCATCATCCTTTTTATTCTTTTTGCTCCTTCAATACCTTCATGCACAATTGATACAGTATTTTCTCTATAATATCCATACTCTTCATATAATTCAAATAAAACATCAATTAATGTTTTGCCTAATTTTTTATAGTAGCCAGCCATTTCAGCTAAAATTAATGTTGAGGAAACTGCATCTTTATCTCTTAAATGACTACCAATATTATATCCTATACTTTCCTCATATCCTAGAATATAAGTATATTCATTAGTGGTATCCCATTCGTTAGCTAATGCACAGATGTTTTTAAATCCAGTTAAAACATTAAACATTTTAACTCCATAAGCTTCAGTTATAGGTGTCCCCATCTCTCCTGTCACTATTGATTTAACAATAGCAGCATTCTTTGGTAAAATATTCTTCTCTTTCATTGATGAAAGTATATAGTTTATCATCAATACGCCTGTTTGATTTCCAGTAAGAGCAATTATCTCGCCTTTATGCACTACTTCCGCTGCAAGTCTATCACAGTC
>DUQJ01000007.1 GCA_012837865.1 Clostridiales bacterium
ATTACCTGAAATAGGTCGGCCGGTGCATGTGACATCTTTAATTATGGAACTTTGTTTAAAACCTACAGACATTATTAAGTATATTAATAGAAATGATGTATTGATAATTGATTTAAGAGAAAAAGAATATTATGATTCTGGTCATATACCTAATTCGATTAATATGCCCATTGAATTTTTTGATATAGATGATATAAAATTTAATTCTTATAACTTGATAATTTTATACTGTGAAAGAGGAAATATAAGTTTGTTATTGTCTAGAGACATGTTAAAAAAAGGCTATAATGCTAAAAGTTTATATGGCGGATTAAATTTCTATAAAGGTTTACTCACAAATGATTGAACAATATAAGTTTGACTAATGTACTAATATGACTTACAATTAATTATTAATTCACTACAATTGGAGGTCAAAATGAAAAAGTACGAATATGTTTCGCCTTGTCATTTCGGATTAGAGGCGGTTTTGAAAAAAGAATTAATAGATTTAGGGATTGAAATAACAAAAGTCGAGGATGGCAAGGTACATTATACTGGTGATATAGAAGTATGTGCAAGAGCAAATATGTTTTTAAGAACAACAGAAAGAGTTCTTCTTAAAGTTGCAACATTTAAAGCAGAGACATTTGATGAATTATTTGATAAAACCAAAGAAGTTAATTGGGAAGAATACATACCAAAAGACGGAAAGTTCTGGGTTACAAAAGCAAACTCAATAAAGAGTAAACTATTTAGTCCTACAGATATACAATCTATAATGAAAAAAGCAATGGTTGATAAAATGAAAAAAACTTATAATGTAGAATGGTTTGAGGAGACGGGTAGTTCATACCCACTAAGAGTAACAATAATCAAAGATGAGGTAACGGTATGTATAGATACTTCAGGTGAATCATTGCATAGAAGAGGTTATAGAAAACTAATAAGCAAAGCTCCTATAACTGAAACATTAGCGGCGGCATTGATAATGCTAACTCCTTGGAGAGATGATAGAATACTTGTAGATCCTTTTTGTGGCAGTGGTACTATTCCTATTGAAGCTGCAATGATTGGAGCTAATATTGCACCAGGATTAAATAGAGACTTTTTAGCGGAAACTTGGTCGTTATATCCTAAAGAGATATGGGAAAATGCTAGGAGAGAAGCAAATGATGCCATCAAGAAAGATTTAGATATGAATATTCAAGCTTATGATATAGATGGAGAAATGATTAAAGCAGCAAGGCAAAATGCAAAACTTGCAGGTGTTGATAGTTATATTCATTTCCAACAGAAACCACTAGAGGAGTTAAGTAGTAATAAGAAATATGGTTTTATAATTACTAATCCACCTTATGGTCAGCGAATAGAAGAACTTGAAGATATGCCAAAGTTATATAAAGAAATGGGAGATGTTTTTGGAGCTTTAGACTCTTGGTCATATTATATTATTACTGCTTTTGAAGAGGCACAAAGATATATTGGAAAACAAGCATCTAAAAACAGGAAAATTTATAATGGAATGATTAAAACATACTATTATCAATATTTAGGTCCTAAACCACCAAGAAAAAAATAATTAAAAACAAGGCGTATAAGATTACGCCTTGTTTTTATTAAAAGGATTATTTAAAATTCTAATATAAAGATAGCCAATCAAATATATCTTTATAAACCTCTTCCTTGTTAGTTTCGTTTAATAATTCATGTCGTGCATCTTTATAAAGTTTAAAAGATATATTTTTAAACTTTAAATTAGTGTAAAAATCAAGTAAACTTTTAATTTCCTTACCATATGAAGATACAGGGTCATTATCTCCACTTATAATATAAATAGGGAGGTCTTTGTTAGTCTTTGCAACATCTTTAATATTAGATGATGCAAGGGATAGGTCTATAAGGTTTATGTAAAAACTAGTTGTACAAATAAATCCGCAATAAGGATCGGAGATATAATTTTCAACTATTTTACTATCACGAGATAGCCAATCATACTTTGTTCTAGTTTTTAAAGACTTATATTTTTTATTATTGAACAATAAAGAATCCATTCTAGGTGAAAGATGTTTGGGGCCCTTTGATTTTAATTCTAGATTGCCAATAATTTTTCCTAATTTACTTATTAATTTATTGGGATGTGTTGACCCAATAAGAATTACACCACTAATTTTATCAAATTTTTGGATTACGTTTCTTGCAATTATAGAACCCATACTATGGCCTATTAAGAAAAGCTGTTTAGTACGCATATTAGCCTTTATATACTTACTTATGGTAATTGCATCCTCGACGACTTTCTTATCACCATCCTGACTTGAAAAGAAGCCTAAATTATCTAGTCTAGTATTTTCGCCATGACCTCTATGATCAAATAAATAAACATCATAACCCTTAGAATTAAGATAAGCAGTAAAATCTAAATATCTTTTATGGTGTTCTGCCATGCCATGCAAGACAATTATGCTTGCTATTGGAACTTCTAAATGCGTCTGGTAAGTGTATAACTCGGTCTTATAATTATCATTTTGTAAGATGGTTTTTGAATAGTTATTCATTTTGAAATCACTCCTTTTCAAAGACTAATACTAATGCTTGTTAAAATAATTTGTTTAATGTATAATTTTATAATAAACTAATGTACATATTATAACAGTTATAATCGATTTGATATAGGAGAACTTATGAAAAATATTATATTTGCAACTCATAATGAGGATAAAATGAAAGAGATAAGAGAAATAATGAAGGATTTGCAATATAGAATTCTTTCATTAAAAGATATTGGTTTGAAACAGGATGTTATTGAAAATGGTGAAAGCTTTGAAGATAATGCTATTTTAAAAGCCAAAGCATTTATGGATATTACAGGGGAAATAGTATTGGCTGATGATTCTGGCCTTGAAGTTGATTTCCTTGATAAAGCACCAGGAATATATTCAGCACGATTTTTAGGGGAAGACACTTCATATTCAATTAAAAATCAGTATATAATAGACAAGTTAAAGCATACTAAAGGAGATGATAGAAGTGCTAGATTTGTTTGTGCTGTAGCATGTGCATTTCCAAGTAATGAGATAATTGTCAAAAGAGGAGTAATAGAAGGAGTTATTGCAAATGAAATAATGGGCTCAAATGGGTTTGGCTATGATCCGATATTTTATGTGCCAAGCTTTAAATGTACAACAGCCCAAATGGATATAGAAATAAAAAACAAAATAAGTCATAGAGCATTAGCATTAACAGAGATAAAGAAAGTATTGTTAAAAAGATAATCACAAAAGACGAAAAAGACGAAAAAGATTAAAAAAGTAGTTGACATTAACATAAGGCTATTATATAATAATCCTTGCGTCACGGCAAAGAGATATTATCGGGGTGTGGCTCAGCTTGGCTAGAGCGCTTGATTTGGGATCAAGAGGTCGCAGGTTCGAATCCTGTCACCCCGATTTAAAATATAAAATTAGAAACTGAATAAAAACATGCGGGTGTAGTTCAATGGTAGAACACTAGCCTTCCAAGCTAGATACGTGGGTTCGATTCCCATCACCCGCTTGATATGCGAAATAATATATCAACATAAATGTGCTAGTAGCTCAGCAGGATAGAGCAATGGCCTTCTAAGCCATTTGTCGGGGGTTCGAATCCCTTCTGGCACGGTTCATCGTTATAAGATGGTTATGGTGGGTATAGCGTAGTTGGTTAACGCGCCAGATTGTGGTTCTGGAGACCGAGGGTTCGAATCCCTCTATCCACCCTTTAAAATAAATAAAGACAAGCTGCTTAGTTTATTTTATATTGGGCTATCGCCAAGCGGTAAGGCACAGGACTTTGACTCCTGCATTCGATGGTTCAAATCCATCTAGCCCAGTACTTCAGCAATGAAGACAATAAGAAAAAAATATAAATAAAAATTATGGGATATTAGCTCAGGTGGTAGAGCACTTGACTTTTAATCAAGTTGTCCGGGGTTCGAGTCCCCGATATCTCATATGCGGATGTGGCGGAACTGGCAGACGCGCTAGACTTAGGATCTAGTGGGAGACCGTGGGGGTTCAAGTCCCTTCATCCGCAGTATAAGGTTTCAGCATTTTCAGTAGTGAAGGTGTTGGGACTTTTTTTTGTATAAAGATCTGTATCAAATTATTTATATTGTTATGATAAACTATTTGTGTTACAATTTCATCATCAAAAATTAACAATTGAAAAGGTGATTATATATGAAAAAATTAAGTCCCGGTAGAGTAATTGTTATAGGCTTTGCAATGGTAATTTTAATGGGAGCTATATTGTTATATCTTCCTATCACGGCTAATAAAGATGTTGAAGTATCAATTATTGATGCCTTATTTACATCAACATCGGCGGTGTGCGTTACAGGATTGGTGGTTGTTGACACGGCTGACACCTTTAATGTATTTGGACAGACAATTATTGCATCATTTAATAACGCAGGATTTGATAACTTGGGTGGGTTTGTTAATTTGGCAAGCTATAAGGAAAATGTTTTACTGAATTTGACCACATCGGGTCTTATTATTTTTGGAGGGTTGGGTTTTTTTGTTGTCAGAGATATTTTTACTAAAAAAAATTATAAAAAATTTAATTTAAATTCTAAAATAACAATAACTATGACACTAGCATTGTTATTACTAGGGACCTTATTACTTAAAATTACGGAAGGATTACCATGGTTAGGTGCATTCTTTTATAGTACATCGACGAGGACGGCAGGGTTTAGTACATATCCTATAAGTGATTTTTCAGAAGCAGGTCTCTTTGTTATTATTATGTTAATGTTTGTGGGAGCATCGCCTGCATCTACAGGTGGTGGTATTAAGACAACTACAATTTTTGCTCTGATTTTATCAGTATTTAGTTTTGCAACGAACCGTGATAGAGTTGTTTTTAAAAGGAAGCTACCAAACTAAGTAATTATAAAAGCTTATATGCTTTCAACTTTATCTATAGGCTTAATATGTCTGAACTCATTAATGTTAATGATGATAGAACCATCGTTACGTTTTTTATCTGTATTTTTTGAAGTAACTTCTGCATTTGGAACGGTAGGATTATCAATGGGAATAACACCATTCTTAAAACCACTAAGTAAAATTATAATAATTTTCACGATGTTTATTGGTCGATTAGGACCGTTGACTATGGCAACAATATGGACATATATTCCAAGTAAAGGCTTAAGCTACTCTGAAGAAGACATAACAATAGGATAGGAGAATTAGAATGTTACAAAGAAAACCAATAATAGATTTTGGAATTATAGGACTGGGCAGATTTGGGTATGCATTGGCATCAAAATTAGCGCAAGCGAACAAAGAGGTTCTTGTTTTAGATTCAAGTGAAATCAAGATAAAACAGATTAGGAATTTAACTGACAATGCTTTTGTAGTTGATAGTTTGAATAGAGAAACCCTTGAACAGGCTGGTATAAAAAATTGTGGAACAGTTATTGTTTGCATAGGAGAGAATATAGAAGCTAGTATTTTAACAACTTTAAATGTTATTGAATTAGGGGTACCTAGGGTTATTGCTAAGGCAATGAGTTTCGAGCATGGGAAAGTGTTGGAGAAAATAGGTGCAGAGGTAATTTATCCAGAGTTTGATATGGCGATGAGACTTGCTGAAAGATTAATATCGTCAAAAGTTCTGGAGTTTATTATGCTAAGTAATGATATGACTATATCTGAAGTGTAGGATCAATAAAAAAGGCGTTAAGTATGATATGGTGATGTAGAAAAAATGGTGTCTAATATATTACGACTCAGACAAATGTTTACAAGTATACCCTGCTTTTGGATAGTAAGTTATTGACATAGTTCCCAAGAAGTGTTAGAATATATTTACATTACTCGAGCAATGATTTAATGTGTTTGCATTTAATTATAGTGATGCTGCATATTTAGCTACTTATGCTTATGGAAATGGCTTTAGTGGTCCAGAAGCTCATAGACCTGATGGGAAACTCCTTAATATGCAACATGTTCATGCACGTAAAGCGAATAATGGACCTGGAAATTGTCACATATTTTTTGCGGCACCATCAATTGTTTAAATCAAATAATGAAAGGTCGATTTTTATGTTAGAATTAGAGATTGAATATGCACATTATTTGTGCCAATATGCTTTATCCATCAATAACCACTTATCGAACCTCTACCATAAAAATTCTAATGGACAGTTGGGTTGTTATCATAGTAAAATAGAAAATGAACATGATATATTTTTACTTGATCTAATAGAAGCTTCTGAATATTGGACAGACATAGAAACTGCGAAACTATATGATTCTAATGTTAAAAATTATCATCGATTAGACGACTTAATTTGGTATATTCATAGCATTGATTATTTATCGAAAAAAAATCTATGTATGTTTGAGAATAATAATGTAAGCATTTCAAAGTTAAGTAACTATCAACTAGAAGATTCATGTTTACTGTCATTTGAAATAGATGCTATAAATCATATATGCAATATAACATTAGCGAATGTTCTTTTTTATGCTGACAAGAGGATAAATAAAACCATTGATGTAGACAGTGGCACAATTGTGATTAAATTTTTAGATGTTAAATCCCTAGAAATGAAAGGAAATATTGATACGGTGATGCCTGACACTAACATAATTTATAAATGGTATATGGTGGTGGCAGCGGATGATAATTTAAATAATTTTGGTTTGTTTGTAATCGTAGGGCATAGAAGTTTTTTGCTCAATGTGAAGTACTTGGATATGGAAGTCCGAATGCTTTAATATTGCTTTTATAATGGTTACAAATTTGAAATATTTTGGAATAAAGGGCATTTGTTCCAGGAGAAACTCATACAGTTGCAAAAGTATAAAAAATAGAATGGATAGTCCATTCTATTTTTTATGTGGTGTGCCAGGCATGGCACTAATCTAGCTAGTGAAAGTCTAGCCACGGGTATTTACCGCCAAGTGTAGCGAACCACAAGTTGGTGTCAGTAATGATATGGACGAAGGAAGTGGTGTAGCAAAGTTCTCGAGCCTACGAACAGAAACTTGATAAGGCGATTAGGTGGGTGAGGTTGCCATTCAAACTTAAGTCCAAATGGTAAACGTAAACCGAAGTTGTAGAGAGAACCTACATTCGAAAAAAATGCTGCCATAAGAAGGTTCCTTACAGTTACGTCATTAGAGAACATTAATTCAGGTGTTATTCAGTCATATGTTTATTCCTTTGCAGGAAAAAGCACTTATTACCAGAAACGTGAATTGGACGAAATTAGAGGATTTCTTGATTTTTGCTTTCTTCAAAGATATATCAGTGATGACTTTGGTACTGAATTTCCAAAAATAAGGGCAGTGAAGGACAGTAGGCTAACATCCGCTTGTCATCAATATTATCGTAGTAATTTTCAACCGACGACAAAGTGTCACAAATGCGTGGTTTGTTTTACTGACCATACATAAAAAGATAGTTGATAGTTTTGTATGTGTGCAGTATAATGCTTATAATTGCAAGAAAAAACTGACATAATTATATAGAAATAATGATGATAAGGATGGAAATTATGAAGAAATTGATTGTAGGATTTATTTTAACATGTTTACTGATTGCATTATTCGCCGGGTGTAAGGGTAATGATGATAAAGTGAAATCTGAAACAGAGAATGCTTTAAAAACAGCTGAACAGCATCTTAATGATATGACTGATAACTTAACCAATCAAGAGGATAGTCAACCTGAACCAACTAAAGTCATTGAATCACAAGAGGATAATGAAGTGTTGGTAGAGGATGATAAACCTTTGGTAAGTGATGACTTTTTAATGCAAATAGAAGATACTTTTTCTATATCAGGTAGGGGGGCGGTAGCCACAGGGAGAATTCTTTCTGGTTCAATATCTGCGGGTTCAGAGATTGAATTAATAAGTGATGATGATAAAATCATGACAGTGCAAGCAGAGCAAATTGAAATGTTTCGCAAATTGGTTGACTCCGCCAATACAGGTGATTCAGTTGGCATCCTTCTATCCGACCTAGAGAGAAAGGATTTAAATGTAGGGGATATTCTTGTGGCAAAAGGAGGTTATTCTATACATAATTCTTTTTTAGGTACAATACTATTTGCTGAAGATAAGGATGAGGCCTTTTACAAAGAGAGATATACTTCAACTTGTTATTTCATTACTGGTGATACTATATGTGCCATTAACTTTATTGATGGGACCCAAAATGATGATGGAACTATCACGGCGAAAGTTTATATGGCTACTGCACAACCACTTATGATTGGCTCTACATTCGAGGTTCGCTATATGGGTAATGTTTTAGCCACAGGAGAAGTTGTATCATTTGATCTTGATCTTGATCATGAATTAAATTCTGAAGATGATGAAAGTAGCACAGGTATAAAAGTAACATTAATAAGCAGTGGTGCAAATAAAGTCGGGGTCATAAAGGAAATACAGGAAATCTACGGATACGGATTAAGAGAGGCGAAAGAGATAATTGATAATGCTCCTTCAGTAATCAGTCAGAATGTATTGGAGGATGAAGCTAAAGAAATAAAAATCAGACTAGAAGATATTGGAGCGACTGTTGAAATTACGACAGAGAATATTGAATTGAACTAAATCCTTAAAATTGAAATTTATATGAAAGTATATGATAGAGCGATTGGGCAAAGCTATATCAATTATGAGTGTAATAATATTATTCGCAATACTATATATTTCCCCTAAATCAATATCTGCTACAGAAGCTAGTAATGGGAGCGGCAGCATTCGCAATGTGCAGTCAACTAAATGTGGCTTACCATTAGCTATGGGGCTTGCATGTGGTGATATTATACTTACTGTAGCAGTACTTGCTATAATTATAACTGCACCACTCGGTGCTGCTCTTGTGGATGCAACGTATAGAAGATTTCTTACAAAGACTGGTGGGCCCGATGAATAATTACTTTAATTTACAACGACAAACATATAAAATACAGTAATGCACACTGTGCGGTATCGTTAAACCGTGGGGTGTGCAATTTTTTGCTCTAAGGGTGTTCATCGTTGTATTGTATCATTTTCATAACCCTAATAAACTAAAAATCACATCAAAAATTGTAGGTAAAACTGTTTATGAAATAAATATAAGAAGTAAGTTTAATTTGAATATGATTGCAATTGTGAAGGAGGATGTTACCTCCATAGATATAAAGCCAGACTTGATTTTAGGAGAAGGAGATTTAATAGTTATAATTGGTAAAACCAATGATGTACAAAGATTTGAAAATTTCATGTATAATGTAAAGTAAAGAAAGGAGTTTTAATAATGAAAGCATATGTGTTTTTAGCAGATGGATTTGAAGAGGTTGAGGCTATAACTATAGTTGATCTATTACGAAGAGCAGAAATTGAAGTGAATATGGTATCAATAACAAGCAATATTAATGTAAAAGGGTCACATGGGATTGTTATTGTTTCTGATGTATTATTTGGAAAAAAGGATTTTGCAGATGCTGATATTTTAATTCTTCCTGGAGGTATGCCAGGCACTAAGCATTTAATGGAACACGCGGGATTAGATTTGATTCTACAAAGAGCTAATAAAAACGGGGTATTTATAGGAGCGATTTGTGCAGCACCAAGTGTATTGGGTGTAAAAGGGATTTTAAAAAACAAAAGGGCAGTATCTTATCCGGGTTTTGAAAAAGAATTAATAGGAGCAAACGTTGAAGATAAGGCAGTTGTGGTTGATGGGAATATTATTACATCAAAAGCTCTAGGGACAGCGATTGATTTTTCGCTTACAATAATTAAAACTTTTAAAGGAGAAAAGCTTGCTTCTGAAATAGCAAAATCAATACATTATGATTATTGGACTAATGAGTAGTTATTTTTTTTCTAAGTGCAAACAAACAGAAAGTACTAGGAATTGCCATAAAAGCATTAACTAAATCGGTTAATTCCCAAACTAAGTTAAGCGACATAATGGATCCTACAAAGATCATAACAATATAACATATGCGGTAAGTGTTTATTCCAGATTTTCCGAATAAATACTCTACCGCTTTTTCGCCGAAATAGGACCATCCAATTAGGGTAGCAATTGCAAAAGCAACAAGTGATATTCCAAGCATAGTTGACCCGATATAAGGGATTGAATCAAATGCTGCAGTAGTTAGTTCTGTAAAAGAATAACCTTGTACAGACGCAGGGTTTTTCAATATATTTGTAATGATAACAATTCCAGTAATTAAACACATAACTACAGTGTCCCAAAATGTAGCACTCATTGATATTAGGGCTTGGCGTGAAGGATGTGAAGTTTTTGCACCTGCAGCAGCAATTGCTGTTGAACCTAAGCCGGCTTCATTAGTAAATAGTCCCCTTGCTATTCCATATCTTGTTGCTGTACCAATAGTGCTGCCTATAAATCCACCAGTTACAGCAGCAGGTAAATTTGTGCTAACAAAAGCGGAACGAAGAATTAGAACGAATGCAGGTAAAATATAAGACCGATTAATAAATATTATTATGAAACAACCTAAAAGATATAAAAAAGCCATAGCAGGCACAAGCTTAGAACAGATGTTACCTATAGACTTTACTCCACCAACAATTACCAAGCCGACAAGAATGGCAACGACTATACCAACAATTGTAATTGGAAAATTCCATAACCTATTCATGGTTTCTGTTATTGACCTTGCTTGTGTTGAGCAACCAACTCCATAGGATGCTATTAAAGTAAAAATACAAAATAAAACTGCAAGCCACTTTTTATTAAGTCCGTATTCTAGAGCATACATAGGTCCGCCAATATAAGTACCATCAGTGGTTTCTTTTCTATAAAGAACGCCTAAATAACATTCTGCATATGTTGTGGCCATTCCAAACACACCAGTTATCCAACACCAAAATATAGCACCAGGTCCCCCTAATGCAACAGCAGTAGAAATACCTACTATATTTCCAGTTCCTAAAGTAGCAGCTAAAGTAGAAGTTAGAGTTGCAAAACTACTTATATCGCCTTTTGCGTTTTGATCTGGAGTCACGGATAGTTTAATTGCTTTACAAACCTTTTTTTGAATTCCTTTTAGGTAAATCGTGAAATAAATATGGGTACCTAATATAATTAAAGGCATCGGTAGACTCCATAAATATGAATTGGTAATTCTAATTATCTCCAGCATTTACAACTCCATATAATGTTTTATAATACTATATGCTAGAACTAACCAATCTAGTATATTATAGTGTTTGCTAATATTTTTTGTTATTTTGTCGTATATCTTTAATTGACAAAGAATATACTATAAACTATACTTGTTTAGACTGAAAAAATAATTTATTATAAAAGAACTACAAATATTATTTAGAACTTTTCCCAAGGAGGACCAAAATTTAAATAAATAAAAGATACAAATATTTACCATAATAATATTTACCTATATTGATAATAATATCAATACAAGCAATTAAACAAATTAATTTTTAATTTGTATTGCTTAGGAATATCACAATGGAGGTGAATAATTATGGCAAGTAATAATAATGGAAGCAATAGGATTGAAGTTCCTCAGGCAAGAGAAGCTTTAGATCGTATGAAAATGGAAGTTGCTAATGAACTAGGAGTACCTTTAAAACAAGGTTATAATGGTGATCTTACTAGCAGCCAAAACGGTTCAGTTGGTGGAGAAATGGTTAGACGTATGATTAGAAGTCAGCAACAAGCTATGTCAGGTCAATCAGGTCAATCAGGTCAATAATATTTATTGGACTAAACAATAAACATCATCATTTGCTGAGATATTATTCTTATCGATTGATGATGTTTATTTTGTTATAACACATTACATAAAATAACTAAAGGAGGCAGGTATGGGAAAATATTTTGGAACAGATGGCTTTAGGGGAGAAGCAAATGTTGTGCTTAAAGTAGAACATGCATATAAAGTGGGAAGATATCTGGGTTATTATTTTGGAAAAGATAAAAAAGCAAAGATTGTTATAGGAAAAGATACAAGAAGATCAAGTTATATGTTTGAATATGCTTTAGTAGCCGGCTTGACTGCAAGCGGTGCTGATGCGTATTTATTACATGTTACGCCAACACCTAGTGTATCATATGTTGTAAGAAGTGAAAGATTTGATTGTGGTATAATGATATCAGCAAGTCATAATCCTTTTTATGACAATGGCATTAAATTAATCAATGGTGATGGATATAAAATTGCTGAATCGATAGAAAATGAAATTGAAGAATATATTGATAAAGAGTATGATGAACTACCTTTAGCAACAGGATCTAATATTGGTAGAACTATAGATTATTCAATTGGTAGAAATAGATATATTGGATATTTAATTTCTTTAGCAACAAGATCATTCAAAGACAAAAAAGTTGGATTAGATTTGTCTAATGGTGCAGCAACAACCGTTGCAAAAGGTGTGTTTGATGCATTGGGTGCAATAACTTATACCATAAATAGTGAACCAAATGGGGTAAATATAAATTTAGAATGTGGTTCTACACATATTGAAAAGCTACAAAAGCATGTGTTAGATAACAGCTTGGATATTGGATTCGCTTATGATGGTGATGCAGATAGATGTTTAGCAGTAGATGATATGGGTAATATAATAGATGGAGATATTATACTTTATTTATGCGGTACATATATGAAAGATAATGATGAGTTAGAAAAAGATACATTAGTAGCAACAGTGATGTCAAATTTAGGTCTATTTAAAGGCTTAGAGAAAAAAGGGATATCATATGAAATAACATCTGTTGGTGATAGGAATGTATTTGAAAATATGATGGAGAATGGATATTCTTTAGGTGGCGAACAATCAGGCCATATAATCTTTAGCAAACATTCTTTAACAGGAGATGGGGTACTTACATCTATTAAATTAATGGAAGTTATGCTAGAGAGTAAAACAAAACTATCAGAACTTCATAAAGAATTATATTTATATCCTCAGCATTTAGTAAATGTAAGAGTTATGGACAAAACAAAGGCATTAGATGATGAAAAAGTTCAAAAATCTATTAAGCATGTAGAAGGTTTGCTTGGAGATAATGGACGATTGGTAATAAGACAAAGCGGAACTGAGCCGGTTATAAGAGTTTTAGTAGAAGCTGGAACTGACAAAATATGCAGGGAATATGTAGAAATCATTACAGATACGATAAAGAAAAGTGGATACTATATAGAATAAAATAAAACAAGTCAATAAATAGGCAGTATTTTTGATGTTGGTATTTACATATTGGTTATGTTATAATATACTAATGTCAAAATAACATGAAAGAGATAGATGTTGTACAAGGAGGACCCAACATGAGTTTAAAAGTTGAGAATTTAGAAAAAAGTATGGCGAAAATGACCATAACTGTAAGTGCTGAAGAACTTGAGAAAGCAATTCAAAAAGCATATTTAAAAAATAGAAACAAATTAGCTATACAAGGATTCCGTAAAGGTAAAGCACCACGTTCTGTAATTGAGAATATATATGGAGTTGGAGTGTTTTATGAAGATGCAGCAAATGAATTGATACCTAGTGCGTATGAAAATGCAGCAAAAGAAAGCAAATTAGAAATCGTATCAAGACCCGATATCGAAGTAGAACAAATTGAAAAAGGTAAAGAATTTATCTTTACAGCAACAGTAGCTGTTAAACCTAATATTACTTTAGGTGAATATAAAGGTATAGAAATCGATAAAAAGGAAATAACTGTAACAGACGAAGAGATTACAGAATATATTGATAAAGAACTGGAAAAGAACTCTCGTCTTATTACTGTAGATAACCGTACAATAGAAGATGGTGATATTGTAACGCTTGATTTTGAAGGATTCTTAGATGGAGAATCTTTTGAGGGCGGAAAAGCTGAAGATTATTCTTTAGCTATTGGTTCAAAATCATTTATAGATACATTTGAAGAACAATTAATTGGCAGATCACTAGATGAAGAAGCAGAAATTAATGTTACTTTTCCAGAGAATTACCAAGCAGAAGAGTTAGCTGGTAAACCAGTATTATTTAAAATAAAGATAAAAGAAATTAAAGTAAAAGAAATACCTGAGCTAGATGATGAATTTGCTCAAGATATATCTGAATTTGATACATTAGAGGAATATAAAACAAATATAAAAGAAACATTGTTAGAAGATAAAGAGAAACAAAGTAAAACAGAAATTGAGAATGAATTAATTGATAAAATAATAGAAAATTCACAAATGGAACTTCCAGAACCAATGGTTGGTTCAAGAACAGAACAATTGGCGAATGATTTTGCTCAAAGAATAAGCTATCAAGGTTTATCTATGGAGCAATATTTCCAATATACTGGAATGAACAAAATGAGCTTTGTAGAAAGCTTAAAGCCACAAGCTATTAAAAGCATAGAGACAAGATTAGTTCTTGAAGAAATTGTTAATAAAGAAGAGTTAACAGTTACTGAAGAAGAGTATGAAAGCGAAATAGAAAAAA
The DNA here is from genome assembly GCA_012837865.1 of Clostridiales bacterium. Classification (GTDB taxonomy): domain Bacteria; phylum Bacillota; class Clostridia; order Lachnospirales; family Lachnospiraceae; genus Mobilitalea. The sequence goes on from DUQJ01000007.1 coordinate 14,468, forward strand.
TGGCAGCCGCATACAAACTTGAAGTAGACAAGATTAAGGAAACTATAGCAGAAAATGAAATGGATCAAATCAAATTAGATATTGCAGTTCAAAAGGCAATTGATTTAGTTGTAAGTGAATCCAAATTAATATAATTAAAGGAGGACAAAAGTATGAGTTTAGTACCATATGTTATTGAGCAAACGAGTAGGGGAGAACGAAGCTATGATATATTCTCTAGATTATTAAAAGATAGGATAATATTTTTAGGTGAAGAAGTTAATGATGTAACTGCTAGTTTGATTGTAGCACAATTACTATTTTTAGAATCTGAAGATCCTGGAAAAGATATTAATTTATATATTAATAGTCCTGGTGGTTCTGTTACTGCTGGAATGGCAATTTACGATACAATGAATTATATTAAATGTGACGTATCTACTATATGTATAGGTATGGCAGCTAGCATGGGGGCGTTTTTATTAGCTGGTGGAGCAAAAGGTAAACGTCATGCATTACCAAATGCTGAAGTTATGATTCACCAACCTTCAGGTGGTGCAAGAGGACAAGCTACTGATATTAAAATTGTTGCTGATAATATTTTAAAAACCAGAAAAAAATTAAATGAAATTTTAGCTAAGAATACAGGAAAACCTTTAAAGTTAGTAGAAATTGATACTGAAAGAGATTTCTATATGACAGCTGAAGAAGCAAAAGAATATGGTATTATAGATAATGTAATTATTAATGGATAGAATTTACTCCATTATATAGAAATGTGAGGTAATATTTTGGCAGGAAAGAATGATGATAAAAAACAATTGAAATGCTCGTTTTGCAATAAAGGTCAAGACCAAGTGCGAAAACTAATAGCAGGACCGGGAGTATTTATATGCGACGAGTGTATTGATACTGGGAGCCAAATTATAGAAGATGAGTTTGAGTCTGATTATTATTATGATGAATCGCAAATTAATTTGCTAAAACCTCTAGAGATAAAAGAATTTCTAGATTTACATGTTATAGGTCAAGAAGATGCTAAAAAGGTTCTTGCGGTTGCAGTGTATAACCATTATAAAAGGATTATGTCTGACAAAGATTTTAATGTGGAATTACAAAAGAGTAATATTCTTATGCTGGGGCCAACGGGTTCAGGAAAGACATATCTAGCGCAAACATTGGCGAAACTTTTAAATGTTCCATTTGCTATAGCTGATGCGACAGCATTAACTGAGGCTGGATACGTTGGAGAAGATGTTGAAAATATTTTACTCAAAATAATCCAAGCAGCAGATTATGATATTGAAAGAGCTGAATATGGCATTATCTATATAGATGAGATTGATAAAATAACTAGAAAGTCTGAAAACACATCTATAACAAGGGATGTATCAGGAGAAGGCGTTCAACAAGCATTACTTAAAATTATTGAGGGTACTGTAGCTTCTGTGCCACCACAAGGTGGAAGAAAACATCCTCATCAAGAGTTTGTTCAAATAGATACAACTAATATTTTGTTTATATGCGGTGGAGCTTTTGATGGTTTGGAAAAAATAATTGAATCTAGAATTGGCAAAAAGTCCATAGGCTTTAATGCGACTATTGCTGAGAAGGTTAAATATAATGTAGGTGAATTGTTTAGAAAAGCAATGCCAGAGGATTTGATCAAATTTGGACTAATACCTGAATTTATAGGTAGGGTGCCTGTAAGTGTTGCCTTAGATTTACTAGACGAAGAAGCACTTGTTAGGATATTGACAGAGCCTAAGAATGCTATTTCTAAACAATATCAAAGATTATTTGAATTAGATGGAGTTGTATTAGAATTCGAAGAAGACGCTTTAAAAGAAATAGCAAAACAATCTGTTGAAAGAAAAATTGGTGCTAGAGGACTTCGCGCTATTATGGAATCAGCTATGATGGATACTATGTATAAAATTCCTTCTGATAATGCAGCTGTTAAATGCATTATTACTAAAGATTCAGTTCAGGGTGTTTCGGAGCCAATCATCATTAGGGTAGAAGAAAATAATAAAAAGACATTAGTAAAACGAAATATAAAAAAGAGCAGTAACGTTACTGCTTAATTAATAGGATCTTCTGCTTAATTTTATTAAATGGAGGGTCTTATTACTTTTATTCTTGTAAATCTGAATTTAATGTTATATAATTGAAATATTATAGAAAGTGAGCAGCAATGATTATAAAAAGTGTAAATTTAGAAACGGTATGTGGAATTACAAGCACATTACCCGATAATGACAAAATAGAAATAGCATTCGCTGGCAAATCTAATGTTGGTAAATCTTCATTTATAAATTCTTTAATTAATCGTAAATCCCTTGCGAGAACATCCTCAACACCTGGCAAAACACAAACTATTAATTTTTATAATGTAAATGAAGAGTTATATTTTGTGGATCTACCGGGCTATGGTTATGCAAAAGCACCAGAGAATGTTAAGAAGAAATGGGCAGAAATGATAGAAAGATATTTAAACAAATCTAATCAATTAAAGGCTGTGTTTTTATTAATTGATATTAGACATGAGCCTAACCAGAACGATATAAACATGTATAATTGGATTGTTTACAATGGACATCATCCAGTAATAATTGCAACGAAATTAGATAAAATCAAGCGAAGTCAAAGAGAAAAACAAATAAAATTAATTAGGGAAAGCTTAAAAACAGAAGCTGAAACTAAAATAATCCCTTTTTCCTCTGTGACCAAAGAAGGTAGAGAGCAAACGTGGGATTATATAGAGAGTGCAATTAATTATTCTTCTAATAATACGGATAACAAATAGGAATAAATCTCTGTGCTTTTAGATTTCCAGTTGTTACATAGTTTAGTGGCTTCGTCTTCGGTAGGTATTTCCAATATTATTTCCATTAGAGAGCTATTATTTTCAGTAACTTTTAAATTTACAGAATATTTATCCTTTTTAACTTGATAAAAATTAGCCATAATAGAAGCTTCGTTTCGAAGCTCATATTTGTTTTCTGATAAATAATTATCAATATCATCTTTTATACCAGATGAAATTAGGTTACTAAATAGCGATAGAGTTTCAGAACCTAATTCAGTAATTTCGTATAATGTGCTATTGCGTACGATATCCATGGAAATAAACTCCTCTTCAATCAAATCAGATATAGAGCGTTGAATATTAAAATAACTAGTATATCCTTTATCTAAAATAAAGGCAGAAATTTGTGCGTTTGTTAATGAAAAATCCACCTTACGAAGTATATATAATATCATTAACTTATAAAGCATTAAATTTTCGGTTTCCATATCATCCCTCCTATGTTCGATTAATATAAAAATGAAAACTTAATATTATAATAACACTTCAAAATATGTAAAGCAAGCATCAAGAAAAGCTGGATATGTTTGGAGACCGATTAAAATACTTATATATGGTCTAAAAACAGGACATAAAAAAATAAAAAATTATTAAAAAGGAGAAGAATGATGGAAAATAATTATAGTTTAATGAAATTAAGCGAGTTAAGACTTATAGCACAGTCAAAAGAGATTAAAAATATATCGAAGTTTAAAAAAGAAGATTTAATAAAAACTCTTATAGAAATAGATGAAAAAAAAGAAGAGAGCAATCATGCTCAAACTGATAATAAAACTGAAAACACAAGAAATGATAAAACAGATAAGCTTGATAGTGGGGAATCAAAGGTTGGAATTTTAGAGGTGCTACCAGATGGCTATGGCTTTATAAGATGTGATAATTTTTTGCCAGGTGAAAATGATGTTTATGTTTCGCCAGCACAAATAAGAAGATTTAATCTTAAAACGGGCGATATAGTACAAGGTAATACGAAAGTACGGAATCAAGGCGAGAAGTTTAGTGCTTTATTATTTATTAGTTTAGTTAATGATCTTCATCCAAATGAAGCTGCAAGGAGAAAAAGGTTTGAAGATCTTACACCAATATTCCCCAACCAAAGAATACATTTAGAGACACCGGGATGTGGAGTTTCAATGAGAATGGTTGATATGATATCTCCAATAGGCAAGGGGCAAAGGGGAATGATAGTGTCTCAGCCAAAAACAGGTAAGACAACACTATTAAAACAGATAGCTAAGGCAGTAACAACTAATCATCCAGAGATGAATTTAATTATTTTGTTAATTGATGAAAGACCAGAAGAAGTTACTGATATTAAAGAATCGATTGAAGGTGAAAATGTAGAAGTTATTTATTCGACATTTGATGAATTGCCAGAAAATCATAAGCGAGTATCAGAGATGGTAATTGAAAGAGCTAAACGTTTAGTTGAACATAAAAAAGATGTTGTTATTTTGCTTGATAGCATAACAAGACTTGCTAGAGCTTATAATCTTACTGTACAAGCAAGTGGAAGGACCTTATCAGGAGGATTAGATCCGGCAGCGTTACACATGCCAAAAAGGTTCTTTGGTGCTGCTAGAAACATGAGAGAGGGTGGAAGCTTAACCATCTTAGCGACTGCACTTGTTGATACTGGAAGTAGAATGGATGATGTAGTATTTGAAGAATTTAAAGGAACAGGTAATATGGAGCTTGTTCTTGACAGAGGATTATCAGAAAAAAGGATATTCCCTGCAATTGATATTACGAAATCAAGTACTAGACGAGATGACTTGTTGTTAAATAAAGATGAAATTGAAACAAACTATCTAATAAGAAAAGCTATGAATGGTGGCAGGACTGATGAATCAACAGAAAGAATTATAGAATTCTTCTTCAGAACTAAAACAAATGTAGAGTTTATGGATGCAATAAGGAAAATCAAATTAACTTAAATATTATTTGCGATGTTTTTAAGGTGTTGCAATAGAAATTAAGCTATGTTATAATTAGTAAGCTATTTATAAATACAATTGTGAAGAGGTGAAATACATGAAAGAAGGAATCCATCCACAATATCATCAAGCAAAAGTAACATGTAACTGTGGGAATGAATTTGAAACTGGTTCTACAAAAGAAAAAATTCACGTTGAAGTTTGTTCAAAGTGTCATTCATTTTATACAGGTCAGCAAAAAGCTGCTACAGCTAGAGGTGCTATTGAGAAATTCAATCGTAGATATGGTTTAAACAAAGATAATTAGAGTTCTTTAATAAAGTGTGTTAAAAATTGGGTTGAGGTGTGGTAATCTCAGCCTATTTTTAAATGATAAAGATATATATTGAAAGGTTGGTGCTTACATGAAATCATCTGGAATTGGTGGTATGGCTGTTATTGAAGGCGTAATGATGAAGAACAAGGAAGAATACGCGGTAGCAGTAAGAAAACCTAATAAGGGGATTATCGTTGATAAAAAGAAATTCAAAAGTACAAGTGACAAGATTAAAATATTTAAACTTCCCGTACTTAGGGGGATTGCAGCGTTTATAGACTCCATGGTAGTAGGAATAAATGTAATGAATTACTCGTCAAGTCTTTTTGATGATGAAACTCAAACAAAAAAAGGAAAAAACAACAAAAAGAAAAATACAAGATCAAAGAATACAAAGTCAAAAAACACAAAATCAAAAAATACTAAAACAAATGATGTTAAGGATAAGGATAAAGGTGATGGTTTGTTAATGTTTTTAACAATCCTACTATCTTTGGCAATAGCTATTTCGTTATTTATGGTATTACCTTTTTACACCTCTTTATTATTAATGAGATTTATTGAAAGTAAAGTTTGGTTATCAGTAATTGAAGGAGTAATAAGATTATCCATATTTATAATTTATGTAATGCTTATTTCACAAATTGAAGATATAAAAAGAGTGTTTATGTATCACGGTGCTGAACATAAAGCAATTAATTGTATAGAAAATGGTTTTGAACTAACAGTTGAGAATGTTAAGTGGCAATCTAAAGAGCATAAAAGATGTGGAACTAGTTTTATGCTATATGTAATGATCATAAGTATAATATTTTTTGTATTTATAAATGTAGATACATTATGGTTAAGGATGTTAATAAGATTGCTATTAGTTCCAATTATTGCAGGTGTATCATATGAATTTATAAGAATGGCAGGTAATAGTGAATCTAAGTTAGTTAATGTATTAAGCAAACCAGGACTTGTTTTACAAAAGCTAACAACAAAAGAACCAGATAAGAAAATGATAGAAGTTGCCATTAAAGCTGTAGAAGCTGTTTTTGACTGGGAAGAATATTTAGCTAAAAATACTGATACTAAAGAGGATTTAAAAGAAACTGTTAATCTTGAAGAAAATGTAGAAGAAGTTGATTTAGAAGAAGACGAAGAAGATATACTAAAGGCGCTAGATAAATATTTAGATTTAGATGAAGATTAATTGGATTGAAGGTTGATTATGAGCACATTAATTGAGCTGTTAAAAAGTGGTGAAGAATATTTATTAGACTCAGGAATAGAAGATGCTAAAACAGATGCTTGGCAATTATTGTCTCATGTATTTAAAATAGATAGAATATATTTTTTAATTAACCAGCAAGAAAAAGTGGATAAAAGGCTTTATAATAATTATATAGAGTTAATTCTACAAAGAAGTAAGAAAACTCCGCTACAATATATAATAGGACATGTTGAGTTTATGGGAATAAATATTAAAGTTACTAAAGATGTGTTAATCCCTAGACAAGAAACAGAGATATTAGTAAACAAAGTTTTGGAGGTTTCTAGTAATAAAACGGTCCTAGACATGTGTACGGGTTCTGCTTGTATAATAGTGAGTCTGGCTAAATTAGGGAATATATTAAAGGGTGTTGGTGTAGATATCTCTGCACAGGCATTAGAAGTGGCTAGGAAAAACGCACAGAACAATGGTGTAGATATTGATTTTATACAAAGTGATTTATTCAATAATATTAATGATAAATTTGATATTATAGTGTCTAACCCACCATATATACCTACCCTAGATATAGAAGAATTAATGCCAGAAGTCAGAGAGAACGAGCCAAGAATTGCACTTGACGGATTAGAAGATGGTTTAGATTTTTATAGAAGAATTATCAATCAATTAGATTATTATCTTAATGAACAAGGACATATTTTCTTTGAAATAGGATATAATCAAGGGTTAGATGTTTACAATATGTTGATAGATAAGAAGTTTAAAGAAGTTGAAATTATAAAAGATTTATCGGGTTTTAACAGGATAGTACATGCAGTAAAGATTTAACGGAGGGATTATAAAAATGTTTGACAGATTAGAAGATATTTTAACTAGATATAGCGATATTGAAAAAGAATTAATGAATCCCAATATTGTTAATGATCAAGAGAAGTATAAGAACCTTATGATTGAACAATCAGAGCTTCATGATATAGTGGAAAAATATAAAGAATTTAAAGAGGCTACTCAAGGAATAGAAGATAGCCTAGCTATGCTTGAAGAAGAATCTGATGATGAAATAAAAGATATGGCAAAAGAAGAATTAAATGAATGTAAATCAAGATTACAGAATATAGAAGAGGATTTGAAAATATTACTACTTCCTAAAGATCCTAATGATAATAAAAATGTTATCGTAGAAATAAGAGGAGGAGCTGGCGGGGATGAAGCAGCTTTATTTGCTTCGAGTTTATATCGCATGTATGTTAGATATGCTGAACGGAATAAATGGAAAGTTGAGATGATGAACTCTAACGAAAATGGCTTAGGAGGACTTAAAGAAGTAATATTTATGATACATGGTAAAGGCGCATATTCGATGCTTAAATATGAGAGTGGTGTTCATAGGGTACAAAGAATTCCAGTAACTGAATCAGGTGGAAGAATTCATACATCTACTGCAACAGTGGCTATAATGCCTGAAGCGGAAGACGTAGATGTAGAACTAGACCTAGCAGACTGTAAGATAGATGTTTTTAGATCTTCCGGAAATGGGGGACAAAGTGTTAATACTACGGACTCTGCTATTAGGTTGACGCATCTTCCTACAGGAATTGTAATTTCATGCCAAGACGAAAAGTCACAGCTTAAAAACAAGGATAAGGCAATTAAAGTTTTAAGATCCAGGTTATATGAATTAGAAATGGAAAAAACAACAAGTGCAGAAGCGGAGTCGCGAAGAACGCAAATCGGTACTGGTGATAGATCAGAGAAGATCAGAACATATAATTTTCCACAAGGAAGAATGACTGACCATAGAATTAAATTGACATTGCACCAACTGGAAGCAATTATGGATGGAGATTTACAAGATATTATTGATAGTCTTATTTCAGCAGATCAAGCGGCTAAACTAAGTAATATTCAAGAGGGATAAATTATGAATTCGAAAAACATAATAAGGAGCTTGAATAATAGTCAAGTAAAGCATTTGATTATGCTGCAAACAAAATCGAAAACAAGGAATGATCAATTAGAGTTTATAATAGAGGGAATCAAACTTTATGAAGAAGCAAAAGAAGATGGAGTTATAGTTAAAACATATTATTCTGAAACTTTTTACAGAGAAACTAATAAAGAACATGATTATGAAAAAATTGAACATAATGAATTTGATTATGAAATTATAAAGGATTCTATTTTCAAAGAAATATCAGATACAATTTCTCCGCAAGGTATAATGGCAATTGTAAAGATGCCGAAAAATGATATTAGCGATATTATCGGCAATGATAATAAAAACAAAGTTAAGATAATGTTATTAGAGGATATTAGAGATCCAGGAAACTTAGGAACGATAATTAGAACTGCCGAAGGA
>DUQJ01000081.1 GCA_012837865.1 Clostridiales bacterium
AAATAAAGTTTATCATATTTGAGCATTAAATTTTATATAATAAGATATAATTTGAAATATAGGGTTAAATTATAATTTTCACTGTAATATAGATTAATTGTTATAAAGGAAGGGAAAATTTGTTATGAAGATTATAAGAGCGATAGATTATGATGATATGAGTAAAAAAGCAGCGCATATAATTTTACAAGATATAATTTCACAGCCTGATTTAGTTTTAGGCCTAGCAACAGGTTCGTCACCAATAGGAGCGTATAAAGTATTGGTGAATATGTATAGGACGGGTGGAGTTGATTTTAGTCAAGTTACAACAGTTAATCTTGATGAATATAAAGGATTATCTAGAGAAGATAAGAATAGTTATTATTATTTTATGAAAGAGAATCTTTTTTCACATACAAATATAAAAGCAGAAAATACACATATACCAGATGGAATGGCATTAGATGATGATGATGAGTGCAAAAGATATAATAAAGTCATTAAATCACTTGGAGGCGTTGACTTACAACTGCTAGGTCTAGGCCATAATGGACATATAGCTTTTAATGAGCCTGAGGATGTATTTGCAAAGGAATCACACTTAGTTTCATTAACACAAAGCACTATTAATGCTAATTCTAGATTATTTATTGATCCTAAAGATGTACCTAGATATGCATTCACAATGGGTGTTGATTCAATTCTAAAAGCAAGAAAAATTGTAATGGTTGTAAGTGGAGTTGGTAAAGCCAATATTTTAAGAAAAGCATTCTTTGGAGAAGTAACTCCAAGGGTCCCAGCATCTATTTTACAGGTACATCAGGATTTTACATTAATTGCAGATGAAGATGCTTTATCAAAAGTAGAAGAAGAATTATTAAACGAAAGATGTTAGTTAAAAAAATTAGACCATTAGATTATGCGTTGTAAAACGGATTTTCTATTGGTCATTTTAAGTATACAAACAATTAATCTATAACAATATCATATTCCCAATCAAGTATTCCGCCAAAATCATATATGTTAGAATAACCAAGGTCAGCTAAATTTTTAGCAGCAATAGCACTTCTTCTACCACTTCTACAATATACTAAAATAGTTGCAGAAGGGTTTGTTAAAACAGTTTCTGCTTTATCTAAAAGCTGATAATCCGGAATTAATAATGCACCGTCAATATGCCCTTCATTATATTCTTCTAATGTTCTAACGTCTAAAATTATAATGTCAGAATTCTCGTCCATCATTTCCTTAGCTTTAGTTGTAGTAATTGTATTATAGCTGGCAAGATGGGTTTTCTTATTTGATTTACAAGCTGTTAAAGTTATAGTTAGAAAAATTATAGAAAATAAAAACAAAAGTTTTAAGTTCATGCTAAACATCCTTTCCTTTTTAGTAGTAATATATATTATTAGCTTTATTTTAAATTATATCACTAAAAAGGAATAGAATCTGTGATAGAATCACAAACAACAATCTATATAATTGACGATAACACCTGTGCTTTAGATATAATGCCTTTAATAGAACCATCATCATCTATAACAGCAATAGGGAATCTAGCTTCAGCTGCCATTGGTAGTATATCACTTAATAAAGTATCGGGAGTTGTAGTCATAATATCAGAGATTAGAACATCTGATATTGTTTGACCATCCTTATTAGCTCTAAGGGCATCATCAATAGTAACTATGCCTTCTAACTTCATTTTTTGAGAAACTACATATGCACTAGAAACACCATTAGATCTCATCATTCTAATAGCATAACTTAGATTATCTTTCTTTCTAACAATACTATTAGGAGTTACCATCATATTCCTTACACTTATAACCTGAGTCTTATCAGCACCATCAATAAAATCCCTTACGTAATCTGTAGCTGGATTAGTACTCATTTCTTCAGGTGTGTCTATCTGTATGACTTCTCCATCTTTCATAATTGCCACTCTATCACCTAATTTAAAGGCTTCATTGATATCATGTGTAATAAATACAATGGTCTTATCAAGTTTCTTCTGTATAGTTAATAATTCAAATTGCATATCTTTTTTAACTAATGGATCTAGAGCAGAAAATGGTTCATCCATTAGAAGTATATCAGGGTCATTTGCTAATGCTCTAGCTATACCAACTCTTTGCATCATACCACCAGATAAACTAGAGATAGGCTCATATTCATGGCCTTCAAGGCCTACTAGACCTATCATTTCCTTGGCTTTGCGATGTCGATCTTCTTTGGACATTCCTTTAACCTCAAGACCATATTCAACATTTCCGATGATGTTTCTATGTGACATTAAACCAAATTGTTGAAAAACCATAGAGATTTTATTTCTTCTAAATTCATTTAATTCTTTTTTATTAAACTTTCTAATATTTTTGCCTTCATATAGTATTTCACCTGAACTAGGTTTATTAAGCATATTTAAACACCTTATTAGTGTTGATTTTCCAGAGCCAGACAAACCAATGATAACAAAAATCTCCCCTTTTTTAACATCTAGATTAACATCCCATAGGGCTATAGTAACACCAGTTTTCTTATGAATTAAATCCTTGTTAGTTCCAGACTTTTTCATTTCAATTGCTTTGTTCTTATCGGGACCATATAATTTAGATACGTTTTTTACACTTAAGATATTGTCATTATTATTGTCCATCTGTTTTCACCTCACTACGTTGAACTAATCCTTGAGTAGCTCTATCTAATATAACTGCCATTATTACAACTGCAGAACCAGATACAAGTCCTCTACCTATTTCAATACGATTAACTCCAATTAAGACTTCCATACCTAAACCAGTAGCACCAATCATAGAGGTAGTAACAACCATAGCCATAGCCATCATAAGAGTTTGGTTTACACCAGTCATTATAGTAGGAAGAGCTTGTGGTATTTGTACTTTTATAAGCGATTGTAGCTTAGTTGAACCAAATGCTAATGAAGCTTCAACAACTTCAGCATTTATCTGCCTAATACCATGATTTGTTAAACGAATAATAGGTACAATTGCATAAATTGTTGTAGCAATAACAGCTGGTGGTTTACCTAGTCCAAAAAACAGTAATGCAGGTATCAAATACACAAATACTGGCATTGTCTGCATGGTATCTAATATAGGTCGTACAGCTTTATTGAGCCTATTACTAGTAGAGATCAATATACCTATAGGAAAACCAAATAATAGTGATATTACTACAGATGCTATAATTATAGATAGGGTTTCATTCATAAGATTCCATAGACCAGCTACACCTACTAAAAACAGAAGAGAACTAAATATTATTCCTTTACTGATTTTATTGGATGTTCTCCATATTACAATAAAAACAAGTAATATAAGGACAAACCAAGGTATTTTATTTAAAACAAAATTAATTGAATTAACTAACCCACCTAAAGACTTAGTAATGACTTTGAAAAATGCTTCATATTTAACACTAAAAGCTCTTACAGCATCATCAATTGCTTTTAGATTTATATTAATTTCAAAAGGAAAGTTATATATCCATCCTGCACTCATTGTAAATCCTCCTATTTATTTAAAGAATCTTTAATTTTTTTAGCATCTTTGGTATTTAACCATTGATCCAATAATTCTGGATGCTCAGACATAAACCACTTAGCAGCTTCTACATAATCAGAACCTGTATCTTGCATATATGCTAAAGCTTCAGAAGTTAGCGCACTTGAAGTTCTGTATTTACTTAAGAAATCTATTAGTTCTTGATTATCTTTTGCAAAATCATTACTCATTCCTACAGTAACTCTAACAGCAGGAAGTTCAGTTTCACCATTTTGGTAAGTATCTGGGTTAAAAGGATTATCTTCAAGTAAAACCATATCATACTTACCTAGTAACCATGTTGGTTCCCAATAATAAGCAGCTATTGGTTGACCTTTTTCATATGCAGATGTTATTGCAGCAGATAATGCAGCATCAGAACCCGGTCTAAAGTAAATGAAATTTTCATCTAAGTTATTGAAATAGAATTTATTTTCAAGTATCCGGTCTATTTCCCAACCAGGAATACCACCATATATTCTTCCCATATCTTTATTATCGTCATCTGGGAAAATTTCAGGATATTTTTTTAAATCCCAAACTGTTTTTAAATCAGGAGCAGACGCTTCAATTCCTCTTTCGGCATCACCTTCAATAACATACCTAGGTACATATATACCTTGATAGTTATCATCAAAGTTTACACCTAATTCTTTTAGCCTATCATTTTTTAAATCATCATCATAAGTAGCGATGTTATCAGTCCAGACTTCCATATGAATGTCTATTTCACCCTTGATTAGACCTTCATGTACAACTGTAGTAGAACCTGAAATTTCTGTCCAAGTATGGCCATAAAGCTCATTGATTATAGTACCTGCAACTGCATTATGGAATTTGATACTGTCCCATCCAGCGTCTGCAAAAGAAATTTCTTTTTTTGTGGATGCCTCACACCCTGTCAATGTTAAAATTAACACTGATAATAGTAAAACACTTATAAATTTTTTCATTATTACACCATCCTTTAATATTTTGTATTTTTACCAAATGAATACATTAACTGTAAAACCACGAGATATTTTAAGGAGAAACACATTTAATTTTTAAAAATACGCACAAAAAAACTATGGAGCACCATAGTAAAATTAAGTAGCACAATATGACTCCTCTTATCAACGCCTACGAGGTTAGCTGACGGATTAGGACTTAAGGCTAGTCCTTCAAAAAAATTGATTCACCCCACTAAAATTGGTTCCCCCGCTTCCTTCTAAAAAAGAATTCAGCATGTAATTCATTATTTTAACATTAATAGTGTAACACATTTTAAAAAGCTTTGCAAATCAGAGGGATTAGAAAAGGCCCAGTATTACGATTTTAAGAGGTTAAATGATATAATTAATTCTTGACAAGTTTACTATATAGACTATATTTAATATAAAGGACAATTGTTTTTAAAAGGAGGAATTCATAATGAAAGTTATTGAAATTAATGGACTTACTCGAGATTATGGTAAAGGACAAGGAGTTTTTGAATTATCATTTACTATAGAACAAGGTGAAGTGTTTGGTTTTCTTGGTCCAAATGGAGCGGGAAAAACGACAGCGATAAGACACCTTATGGGTTTTTTAAAACCACAGATAGGCAAATGTACAATAGAAGGATTTGATTGTTGGAAAGATAGTGCGAGAATCCAAAAGGACCTTGGATATATACCTGGCGAAATGGCCTTCTTTGATGGTATGACGGGTATGGAATTCTTGAATTTTACTGCAAAGTATAGAAATTTGAAAGATAAGAAACTAATGAAGGATTTAATTAATAGGTTTGATTTAAATCCTAATGGAAAGTTAAAGAAAATGAGTAAAGGCATGAAACAAAAAATTGGAATAGTTGCTGCTTTTATGCATGATCCTAATGTTTTGATACTTGATGAACCAACAAGTGGATTAGACCCATTGATGCAAAACAGATTTATAGATTTAATTAATGAGGAAAAGAAAAAAAGCAAAACAATTCTTATGTCTTCTCATATGTTTGAAGAAGTAGAGCGCACATGTCATCGTGTATCAATAATTAAAAATGGAAGATTAGCTACTATTGATTCTGTAGATGCTTTAAAAACAGCTCAAATTAGAAAATACATAATAACATTTGAAGATAAGCTAGCTGCAGAAAATTTTTCAAAAGAAAATATAGACATAATAAATATATCAGAAAATCATGTAACAATAACAGTTCAAAACAATATTAAAGAAATAATATCATTAATGAACAAATATCCAGTAACAAATATTTCAGCACCTAATTTAAGCCTTGAAGAAATATTTATGAAATATTATGGAGGTAAAGACAATGATTAATATGGAATTATATAAACATACTTTTAAAGAGATTTGGAAGATGCTTCTAATATTTGCAACTATATTAACAATGTATTTTATTATTATTATTTATATGTTTGATCCAAAGCTAGGGGCTGTTTTAGATGAGTTTACCAAGGCGCTTCCAGAGGTTATGGCGATGTTTGGTATGGTTGTTTCATCAACAACATTATTAGGCTTCTTATCAACATATTTATATGGGTTTTTAATGTTAGTATTTCCCATGATATTTACAATAATAGTTGCCAATCGCTTAATAGCGCGTCATGTAGACCGAGGCTCTATGACATATTTGCTTGCAGCACCTGTTAATCGCAAAACAGTAGCATTTACACAAATGAAAGTACTTGCAACAGGAATCTTTTTGCTTGTTTTATACACAATGTTAATAGGAATTATAGCAAGTGAATTATCCTTCCCAGCAGAACTTGAAATAGGGAAATTCGTCTTACTTAATATAGGTGTATTGTCTTTACATTTCTTTATAGGAGGAATAAGTTTCCTAAGTTCTTGTATTTTTAATGATACAAAGAAGAGCGTTGCATTTGGTGCAGGGATTCCAGCCTTAGCCTATATTATACAGATGTTAGCTAATGCAGGGGAAAAGGCAGAAAATCTTAAATATATAACCTTCTTTACTTTGTTTAATGCAAATGAATTAATAGCTGGTAAAACTACTGCAATATATCAAATAGTAATACTTTTTTTAGCTGCAATTGTATTATTTGTATTAGGAATTATAGTGTTTGATAGAAAGGACTTACATATTTAATAGAAAGCATGGACATATATGAGCCAATATAGTATAATATGTATATAAATTGAATTGGTGGTTTCACCGATAAAGGCAAAACTAGCGAAAGTTAGTGGCGCAAAGCTAAAGGGTCTTACTTTTTTAGATATAAAAAAGATGACAGCCAGTTTCCGAAGGGGGATATTATTATGAATAAGAACACTAAGAGATTTATTAGCTCTATTATTATATTTCTGACATTATTTTTATCTGTATCATCTATTTCATCCGCAAAAAAAGAAGAGTATATTGATAAAGCCAATTTATACAAAGGCGTAATTACTATTAACTTTAAAGCCCAAAATAAAAACAAAACAAAAGTAAGGATATCTAAAGGCGAAAACTATTATGATTATGATTTAGTATCAGGAGATACATTTGCATTACAATTAGGTAATGGCAAATATACTGTAATGATATTAGAAAATATTGAAGGTAGATCATATAAAAATGTCTATAAAGAAGAACTTACTTTAAAATTAAAGGATGAGAATGATATTTATCTTCAATCTATTCAAAATATAAATTGGGATAAAGATATGAAAGTAATTAAAACGGCAAAGAGTTTGACTAAAAGGGTAAAAACAGATGAAGAAAAAATTAAAATTATTTATAATTATATAATAAAGAAGATTAAATATGATAATAAGAAAGCTGTTTCAGTAAAATCAACCTATATACCATCAATAGAAGCGATAGCTGAAAGTAAAAAAGGAATTTGTTATGATTATGCTTCTTTATATGCTTCAATGCTAAGAAGTGTAGGAGTGCCGACTAAACTAGTAATGGGTAATAATATTAATCTTGACGTATATCATGCATGGAATGAAGTTTACATAGCAAAGACAGATGAATGGATAACCGTAGATACAACGTTTGATTCTGCAAATTATAAGAACAAACCAAGTAAAAACATTGAAAAGAACTCGAAGGACTATAAAGTGAAATGTTTTTATTAATAATTATATATATTA
>DUQJ01000082.1 GCA_012837865.1 Clostridiales bacterium
AAGATATTTTAATTTATCATCTTTTATCATCTTTTATTAATTATTATAATTTTCGTAATATTTCTTCTTTATCCCTAGAATCACACTCAATATAATTAGTTCTTTTATTAATGTTCTCTAAATAATGTGCATCCGAATTAATAATAACATTATATTTGTCTAATCCTTTATGCTGATGATAAAATTCTTCTATCTTTTCTTTAGAAGCAAATTCTATAGTATTAAACTTAGATTCAGGTGGTATAAAGCCTAGATTTGAAAATACACTATTACTATTTTTATCTATATGTGCAGGTATCATAATTCCATTATATTCTTTAACTAACAAGTCTACTTGGTTAAAAGATATATTGCTAGCATTAATCAACAAATAAGGTTCATGATCTATAATTTCATCCATGTTATTATATACTTCTTGCTTTCCAAATATTTCTTCATTATTTTTCACTTTAATCAATTGACTATATACATAATCGCTAAACTTCATTGCATTTTCAAGATTACTAAAAAGGCATAGAATATGCACTTCCTCCGAAGTACATAATTCCATACCAGGTATAACAATTATTCCATATTCTTTCGCCATTTCTATAGCAGGCCCACAGTTTCTACATGTATTGTGATCTGTAATAGCTATAACATCGAGATTATTAACCACAGCCATGCCAACAATATTAGCAGGTGTCATATCATCATCACCGCAGGGAGAAAGGCATGAATGAATATGTAAATCATAATATAATTTATTCATTTGCCACAAGCATATTATATATAATTAATGCCCCTTCAAATATAGGTCCGTCATAAGATAAAACAGTTATGTCCTGCTCTTTAGCCTTCATCTTAGCAACTTCATCAAGGGCACAACCCTCTGCAAGAATAATACATGATGCGTCTGCTAGTGCCGATACTGCTAAAGTATTTATATTACCCATAACTGTAACCCACGCTGCTCTTTCAGGCATCTTGCCCATAGCTATACTTAATAAATCACATGTATAAGGTTTGCTAATCTCCTTGTTAGTATTACTAGCCTTATTAATAACACTAAATTTTTTACTCTCAATTAATTCCTCAACTGTCATTTCACATATTATCCTTTCTATTATCTATTATCTATTTCTTTATCAATTTCTATTAATTCATCTGTTATCTTATGAATATATTCCCTTAATATATGTATGCAATCTTTTTCTTTCGCTTCATTTCTAACAATATCCTCTGCAAGGGCTTTACATGTAGGAGCTCCACATGAGCCACAATCTAATTTCGGGAATTTTTCATATAATTCTTCGATTTGGGCCATTTTAGTAAAGCTGTCTTTTAAATCATTTCCAATTTTAAATACCGGTTGATATTCGACTTCCTTTGTCCAATATAACTCATCATATTCTCTTTCTTCCATATGATTATTAGCAACTGGCATATATTTGCGTAATCTTTTTAGCTTAACCTTGGCTGCATATGGATTTTCCACTGTTAACACGCCTCCAACACACCCACCCGAACACGCATTTAGTTCTATAAATTCTAAGTTCTGAAGTTTCTCATCTTCTAAATCTTCTAGCACTCTAATTACATTTTCAATTCCATCTGCCGCCAAATAATTATCAATTAATAAGCCACTAGCTTCTCCACCACTTCCTCCCCAACTAATTCCAATCCTACCTATTGTTCTTAAATCTTGCATATTATCCATACTTTCTTTCATCAAAGGCAGAAGTATTGGGTATACATCTTTAATAGCTAGTACAGCATCAACTTCACTTTTAAGCATTCCTGTTGGTGATTTTACTGCTGTAACTTTTGCAGGGCAAGGTGATATAAAAAACAATCCTATGCGTTCACTTGCTAATCCCGTTTCTTTAATTGCCTGATCTCTAGCCATTTTTGCTGCTATTTCTACTGGAGCAGCTAAAGGTAGTAAATGATCTATTAAATTAGGAAATCTTACCTGAATTAATCTTACTACTGATGGACATGCTGTATTGATAATTGGCCATTTTTCTTTATGTTCTTTTATGTAACTTCTAGATACTTCAGAAACCAATTCAGCGGCTGAGCCCACTTCAAACACATCATCAAATCCCATTTTAATAAGTGCTGTTAACAAAATATTTATATCATCTAAATTATTAAATTGTGCATATAGAGAGGGTGCAGGAAGTGCTACAATATAATCATAATCTTTCATAATATCAACCTTATCATATGTAGCTTCTTTAGCATGATATGGACACACTCTAATGCATTCTCCACAATCTATACAAAATTCTTTTTTAATTACTGCTTTACCATTACGAACTCTAATTGCCTGTGTTGGGCATCTTTTTATACAATTAATACACCCTTTACACAATTCTTTATTTAAGGTTACTGATGTAAAAAACTTTTCCATATATACACCATCTTTCAATCTATCCTTTTAGTTACTAGTATTTTTGCATATACCTTAGTTCCTTTACCTATTTTGCTCTCAACATTAATTTCATCCGAGTAGTTCTTCATATTTGGCAATCCCATTCCTGCGCCAAAACCTAATGACCTTATATTATCAGGTGCCGTTGAAAATCCTGCGCTCATAGCTAATTCAATGTTTTCAATGCCTGGCCCACTATCATTAAATATAATTTCAATTTTATCCAATGTTATTATTACATCTATATAACCACCATTAGCATGAATAATCATATTGATTTCACCCTCATACATTGTTATTGCTACTCTACGTACTATTTCTGGATCAAACCCCATTTTCTTTAACTTCTTTTTTACATTGCTAGAAGCTTCTCCTGCCCTTGTGAAATCATCTGACGGAATCTCATAGTGTAATACAATCTGATCATTCATCTATATGAAGCACCTCCACGTAATCCTTCTTCGTATAACCTTCCACAAGCCGAAAACATTCTATGCCCTGTAGAAATTAATGCAATTCCTTTTTCTCTAGCTAATTCAACTGTCATTTCATCAGGAACTTTTCCCCTGACAAAAACTATACATATTATATCCATCATTTCAGCAGTTCTAATAACTTGTGGGTTGCATAATCCTGTCAATAAAACTGATTGATCTTTGTAAAATGCTAATACATCGCTCATCATATCAGAACCACATGCCGTATGGACTTCTTTTTCCCCATGCTCCTCACCTATTATATAAGTTGCTTTAAGAATATCTTTAATATCATTTATTGTCATGTTTTGCTCCTTTTAATATATTTTTTATTACTAACATTATACCATTTATAAATTAATCTTAAAAGGTTCAAATCATTATTATCATATATCTAACATTAATTTTACTAATATATTACTTGCAATTCTATGTAGATTCTTTAACAAACATGTGGTATAATGTCTATGTTTATTATTGATAATATAAAGTTCAAGGAGGTTTACAAAATGAGTCTGCTTAAAACAAAAATTCCTTTTGCTGGGACTGAAGAGCAAGAAGTTAAATTAATGAATATTATTACTCAACACAGGCAAGACAAGGGAGCTCTAATGGCAATTTTACAAGGAGCTCAAGAAATTTACGGTTATCTACCAATAGAGGTACAAACACTAATTTCTAATGAAACAAACATTCCGTTAGAAAAGATTTATGGTGTTGTTACTTTCTATTCTCAATTTTCTTTAACACCTAAAGGAAAATACAAAATCTCAGTATGCCTAGGTACCGCTTGTTATGTTAAGGGTGCAGGGGATATTGTAAGTGAATGCGAAAAGATTTTAGGGATAAAGAATGGTGAATGTACAGAAGATGGAATATATTCATTAGAAGCATGCCGTTGTATAGGAGCCTGTGGATTAGCACCCGTTTTAACTGTTAACGATGAAGTTTATGGTAGGTTAGCAAGTGAAGATATTAAAGACATTTTAGCTAAATACAGTTAAGCTTATGCAAGAAATAAGTTTACATATACTTGATGTTGCAAACAACTCT
>DUQJ01000083.1 GCA_012837865.1 Clostridiales bacterium
CCATTAAATTCTCATTAACTATCTCCCGCTTCCCAAAAGAGTTAAAGAAACTATCAAGATCATTTCTCTCATCTTGAGTAAATTCATCCTCAGAAAAACAATATGAAGTCATTGCTTCATAAATCATCGCAGGAGTATTTGGCATTGCTCTAATGATTCTAATATCACTATAAGTTAATAGTTTTATATTATTAATAGTTATGCCAGGTGCAATTGAAATTAATATATGATTACTTGTTAAATCTTTTTTTATCTGGTCACAGACCACATTGAAAAACTGTGGCTTAATAGAGAGTATTACATATTTACATTCTTTAATTAATTCTTCTATACTTTTTGTTGGACTAATACCAGTATTCATTTTTACATATTCACAACGCTCATTTGAAACCTCATAATATGAAACTGACTTACTTCCAAATTCTTTAATCGTAGCATTTAGTAAAGGATATCCCATATTACCAACACCTATAAAGCCAAATCTTTTCATATTGCCTCCTTTGAAAAAAGGTAGTGATTTTTCACTACCCATTTAAATTTTACTATTTTAGTTATGCTATTTCATTTATAAATGTTTCTATTCTATCTAATCCTTTTTTGATGTTTTCAATTGATATCGCATAAGATAAACGAATATGATCTGGAAAGCCAAAATCAGTACAAGTAACTACTGCTACATTATATTCTTCTATTAGAATTTCCGCTAAAACATCTACATCTGCTATAATTCTATCTTTATATGTTTTGCCTATAATTTCATTAACATCAACAAATAAGTAAAATGCCCCCTGTGGTCTTAATGCTGAAACTAAGTTCATACTGTTGACACGCTCATACATATAAATTCTTCTTTTATCAAACTCTTCTTTCATTTTACTTACAAATTCTTGGGAGCCTGATAAGGCTTCAACTGCAGCCTTTTGAGCTATTGAGTTTGGATTAGATGTTTGATGACTTTGAACACTATCCATTAATTTTGTAATTTCAACTGGAGCTCCTGTATAACCAATTCTCCAACCTGTCATAGCATAAGATTTAGCAACACCACTACAGGTGATTGTTCTTTTATAAATTTCATCATTTAATGATGCTATACTAATCATTTCATTATTATCATATAATAAATTTTCATATATTTCATCTGAAACAATATAAATATCTTTTTCAACTATAACTTTTGCTATCTCTTCTAATTCATCTTTAGTATATAGCATTCCCGATGGATTGCTTGGTGAGTTTAATATAAAAGCTTTAGTTTTGTCTGTGCATGCTTTAGCAATTTGCTCAGCTGTTACTTTATAGCTATTTTCTTTTTCCCCTTTAATATATACAGGAACACCATCAGCCAATCTAACTATCTCTGGATATGATAACCAATAGGGTGCAGGAATAATTACTTCATCTCCTGGATTACATATTGCAGAAAATATATTAGTAAGCGCATGTTTACCACCGTTACTAATTACTATTTGTTTTGTGCTATAATTAACCCCATTAAAGTTCTTGAACTTATCACTAACTGCTTGTTTTAATTCAAGAGTTCCTGAAGCTGGAGTATATTTTGTGAAACCATCATGTATAGCTTTAATTGCTGCTTCGCAAATGTTATCTGGAGTATTAAAGTCTGGTTCGCCTGCGCCGAAGCCAACAACATCAATACCTTTAGATTTTAATTCTTTTGCTTTTGCTGTAATAGCCAATGTAGATGAAGGTTTAACTGCTAGAGCTTTCTTAGATAATGTTAATGCCATATCACACCGTCCTTATCGTTTTTTAATAGGATTAAAACTGTATTTCTGTTTTTTAAGATTGTATACAATTTCAAATCATTGTAATATATAATTTTATAAAATGCAAGGATAAATATAAAAAAATAACAAAACCACTGATTTTGTTTGCTCTAATCAATGGTTTTGTTAATTATTATACATTACTTTGCATAGTCAGTTACTCTGGATTCTCTTATAACATTTACCTTAATTTGACCTGGATATTCTAATTCTTCTTCAATACGTTTAGAAACGTCACGAGCTAATAGTATCATATCATCATCGTTAATTTGATCTGGTACAACCATAACTCTTATTTCTCTACCAGCTTGAATTGCAAAAGATTTATCCACTCCCTTAAAGCTATTGGTAATATCTTCGAGCTGTTTTAATCTGTTAGTATATGTTTCTAATGTTTCTCTTCTAGCGCCCGGTCTGGCTGCTGAAATAGTGTCTGCAGCCTGAACTACACAAGCAATCAGTGTTTCAGGTTCAACATCTCCATGATGAGCCTCTAAAGCATTAATAACAATAGCTGATTCTTTATATTTTCTGCATAAGTCAACACCAATTGAGATATGTGTTCCCTCTACTTCATGGTCAACAGATTTACCTATATCATGAAGTAAGCCTGCTCTTTTTGCTAATCTGACATCTAACCCAATTTCACTTGCAAGAAGTCCAGCCATTATAGCTACTTCTATAGAGTGTTTTAATGCGTTTTGGCCATATGATGTTCTAAATTTCATTTTTCCTAAAAGTTTAATTAGTTCAGGATGAATTCCGTGAACTCCAACTTCAAGTACTGCTTCTTCACCGGCTTCGCGCATAATATCTTCAACTTCTTTTTGGGCTTTGTCCACCATTTCTTCAATTCTAGCAGGGTGTATTCTTCCATCTACAATTAGTTTTTCAAGGGCAATTCTAGCAACTTCTCTTCGAATTGGATCAAAAGCAGATAAAATAACCGCTTCTGGTGTATCATCAATAATTAGATCAACACCTGTAAGAGTTTCAAGGGTTCTTATATTTCGACCCTCTCTACCTATAATACGGCCTTTCATTTCATCATTTGGAAGTTGTACAACAGAAATTGTTGTCTCAGTAACATGGTCGGCAGAACAACGCTGTATAGCATTTACAACATATTCTTTTGCCTTCTTGTTAACTTCCTCTTTTGCTTTGTTATCCATTTCTTTAATGAACATTGCTGTTTCATGTTTAACATCTTCTTCAACAGTTTTAAGTAGATATTCCTTAGCTTGTTCAGAGGTAAGTCCAGAGATTTTCTCTAACTCCTGCAATTGTCTTTCGTGGAACTCATCAACTTCTTGTTTTAAGTTTTTAAGTTCTGTCTCTCTATTAGAAAGTTTTGACTCTTTCTTTTCTAAAGCGTCAATTTTCCTATCTAAAGTTTCTTCCTTTACGATAAGACGTTTTTCATAACGCGATAATTCAGTACGGCGTTCTTTAGATTCTTTCTCGAATTCATTTTTAGCTTTTAAAGCTTCTTCTTTGGCTTCGAGTAAAGCTTCACGTTTTATTGTTTCTGCTGATTTTATAGCATTTTCTATTATTTCCTTTTCTTTTACTTCTGCACTACCGACTTTCGCTTCATATACTTTAACACGATAATATATAGTAATTTTCCAGGTAATAATAACAGAAATTATTAACGTTATAAGAACTGCCAAACCTATTTTCAAAACTTCTGGCACAGGAGCACCTCCTTTATTCAATTTTCATTGTACTAAAAAAATACAACACCTAAATTTTATACTGTTTTCTTTGAATTGTCAAGTATAGTCATTAGTAAAAAAGGATTATGACAGAAAACTCCGGGTGTTTTTCTAATTTATAAGTAAATTTTATTGATTGGGGATTTCACCCATATAATAAAACCGTTTTTTCTCTATTAACTTAACAGGAATAATTTTTCCAATTAAATGATTCTCGCCTTTAAAATGAACAAGCATATTATTTGTTAGACGTCCAGTTAATAATTCTGGATTTTGTTCATTTATGCCTTCAACCAAAACCTTTTGAATTGAATTAATTTCTCCACCATCAGAATCTTTAGAGCTTTCTCTTATCGTTTTTAATAAATGATCAAATCTTATATTACACACTTCATTTGGAACTTGCTTATCCATAGTAGCAGCAGGTGTTCCAGTTCTTTTAGAATAAATAAATGTAAAAGCACTATCAAAGCCTACCTGCTTAACAACATCTATTGTGTCTTCAAAATCTTCATCAGTTTCACCTGGAAAACCAACTATTATATCTGTAGTTAATGAAATGTTAGGAATGGCAATTTTAAGTTTCCGAACTAATTCAAGATAACTTTCTTTTGTATATTTTCTATTCATTAATTTTAATAACCTTGTGCTACCAGATTGGATTGGTAAATGTAAATGGTTACATATCTTACTGCTATTTTTCATAACTTCAATTAAGTCATCTGATAAATCCATTGGATTAGAAGTCATAAACCTAATACGCTCAATACCCTCAACCCTTTCAACTCTTTGTAATAAAGAAGCAAAAGTCATAGGTTGATCTAGATTTTTACCATAAGAGTTTACATTTTGGCCAAGTAGCATAATTTCAACTACTCCATCATTTGCTAGTTGTTTGATTTCAGATATAATTTCTTCTGGACTTCTACTTCTTTCTCTTCCACGTACATATGGGACTATACAGTATGTACAAAAATTGTTACAACCAAACATTATATTAACTCCAGCTTTAAAATCATACTTTCGTTCACTAGGTAAGTTTTCAACAATCATTTGAGCATCTGTCAACAAATCAATTACCATACGTTTAGAATACAGTCGTAGTTCTATTAACTCAGCTAATTTATAAATATTATGAGTACCGAAAATTATATCAACAAATCTATAGCTTTTTTTAATCTTTTCTACAACCTCAGGCACCTGCATCATACAACCACATATTGCAATTATCATATCAGGGTTTTCTTTTTTTAATTTTCCCAAATAACCCAATCTACCGTACACCTTATTATTAGCATTCTCTCTAACTGTACAAGTATTATATATCACAAAATCAGCTTCTTCAGTATCTACTTCTTCATAGCCTATCTGTGTTAGTATACCTGTTATCTTTTCAGAATCCCTAAAATTCATTTGACAACCAAATGTTTCTACATGGAATGTTTTCTTTTTATTAGTTTCTTTATATTTATTTTCGAATTCTTTTCTAAGTTTTTCGATAATGTATTTTTGTTTTTGAGTTTCTATTTCGCCAACATTTAATATTTTTGTTTTAGACATATACCTGTACCTTTCATAAAATATCATCATAAGAATAACTTTAATTATATCATATCTATATAAAAATATCATCTAAG
>DUQJ01000084.1 GCA_012837865.1 Clostridiales bacterium
ATTGCAGAAGAAAACTCTTTGATTGATTCTTCTATGCTTTTGCTTGTTGAGTTATTAAATACTAGGCTTTTAACTTTTGCACCAGCATTTTCAAAAGCTTTTATTTGCTCATATTCTCCTATACTACCTGGGAATATTGGAACAAATACTGTTGGTTTTGCTATTTTCTCTTTTGCAATATTAACATTCTTATTCTGGAATAATTTAATATCTAAATCTTCATTTATTAATTCTTTTTCAATCTTAGTTGGATACACTTCTTCTAAGGTATTAGTCCACGATTCTACTGCATCACTCATTGATATAATAGTATCATTAAATTTAAATATATCTTTTTCAAGAATATTTCCTATTTTGTTAAATTCTGAATCATCAAATCCAAATTCTTTTAAATTATTATAATCATTTATGCTTAATTCTAAAATTATTGATCCATAGTCTGGAGTCAGTAAATCTTTTCTATCAAATGTATCCGATATTTCTACACCAAGCGAATTACCGAAAGCCATTTTACTTACTGCTTCAATTACTCCTCCAAAGTCTATTGCATATGATGAATATACTTTATTAAGTTTGATTAACTTATTTATGTTATTATATAATTCTTTTAATTGTGAATATAAAGGTAAGTCGAACTCATCTTTCTTAATACTGAATTTTACTAAAACATTTCCTGCACTTTTCAATTCAGGTGTTATTATATAATTCACATTTTCAACATTAACAGCAAAGGAAACCAATGTTGGTGGCACGTCAATTTCATGGTATGTTCCTGACATACTATCCTTACCACCTATTGACGGAAGTTCTAAATTGATTTGAGCATTATAGGCTCCAAGTAATGCTGCAAGTGGCTCTCCCCATCTTTTAGGATCATTACCTAGTCTCCTAAAGAATTCTTGGAATGTTAACCTAATCTTTGAATATTCTCCACCTGATGCAACATTCTTAGCTACTGAAGAAATAACTGCATATATAGCACCATGGAAAGGCGACCAAGATGAAAGGTATGGGTCATAGCCGTAGCTCATCATTGTAGCCATATCACATTCTCCTGATAAAACTGGAATCTTAGCAATCATAGTTTGAATAGGAGTTAATTGATTTTTCCCTCCAAATGGCATGGTAACACTTAATGCACCAACTGATGAATCAAACATCTCAGACAAACCTTTTTGTGAACAAACATTTAAATCTGATAATGTTTCTAACCATTTTTCTTTTATATTTTTTTCATCTAAAGATTGTGTCTTTTGTTCAAAATAATTATTTTCTTTATTAGGAATTGTTATAATTGCTTCTGC
Source organism: Clostridiales bacterium (assembly GCA_012837865.1). Classification (GTDB taxonomy): domain Bacteria; phylum Bacillota; class Clostridia; order Lachnospirales; family Lachnospiraceae; genus Mobilitalea. The sequence continues at coordinate 1,305 of DUQJ01000084.1, forward strand.
TTCTTGGTGAGCTCCATTTGTATCAAGGAATTTTCTGGAGACATTAACTATCTTATCACCTTTCCATAAAATCACTAATCTAGCTTCCTTAGTAACTTCTGCAACTATTGTTGCTTCTACATTTTCTTCATTAGCATATGACAGTAATGCATCAACATCTTTTGCATCTACAACAACAGCCATTCTTTCTTGAGATTCAGAAATAGCAAGTTCAGTCCCATCTAATCCATCATATTTTGTTGGAACTTTGTCAAGATCTATGATTAATCCATCTGCCAACTCTCCTATTGCAACTGATACTCCTCCAGCTCCAAAATCATTACATTTTTTAATTAATGCACTTACTTCTGTTCTTCTAAAGAGTCTTTGTATTTTCTTTTCTGTTGGAGGATTACCCTTTTGTACTTCTGCACCACATGTTTCGATAGACTCTGTAGTTTGTACCCTAGATGAGCCAGTTGCTCCACCAATACCATCTCTTCCTGTTCTTCCACCTAATAAAATGATTATATCGCCAGGCATGGAATCTTCTCGTTTAACATTTGCTCTTGGAGCCGCTCCCATTACAGCACCTAACTCCATTCTTTTTGCAACAAAATTAGGATGATATATTTCATTTAAATAGCCAGCAGCAATTCCTATTTGATTGCCATATGAGCTATAACCCTCTGCCGCTGTTTTACATATAGCTCTTTGTGGTAGCTTTCCTTCTAATGTTGATTTGTAATCAACCCTAGGATCTGCAGCGCCTGTAATTCTCATTGCTTGATATACATAACCTCTTCCTGATAGTGGGTCTCTTATTGCTCCACCTAAACATGTAGCAGCGCCACCAAATGGTTCTATCTCAGTTGGATGGTTATGAGTTTCGTTCTTGAAGAATATTAGCCATTCTTCTTCTTTTCCATCTATTTCTATTGGTACTATTATAGAACAAGCATTAATTTCATCTGATACTTCCATATCATCGAGTTTGCCTTCTGCTCTTAATTTCTTCATTGCAAGAACTGCTATATCCATTAATGTAATATCTTTATCTCTACCTTTATATAAGACTTCCCTATCTTGTAAATATTTTTTATATGTGTCATGTATTGGTTTAGTATAATATCCTTCTTCGAATTTAACAGATGTTAACTCTGTTGAGAAAGTTGTATGTCTACAGTGATCAGACCAATATGTGTCAAATACTTTAATTTCTGTCATTGAAGGATTACGTCTTTCATCTTTACTATAATATTCTTGTATATGTTCTAAATCCTTAATTGTCATAGCTAATTGTAATTCATCATGTAATTTTGTTAATTCTTCCTTATCCATATTAATAAAATTCTCAACAATAGCAACTGATTCTGCTTGACCATAGTTTTTTGATAAAGTATCTGGTTTAGCCATTGGTGTTTCTCTTGAATCTACTGAATTAATAATATAGTTTTTTATAGAATTATAATCATCTTCTGAAAGATTTCCCTCTAATACATATGTTGTAGCAACCCTAGATAACACATTGTTGCCACCTAATAATTTAATTGACTCAACAACTTGATCTTCTCTTTGATCATATTGGCCTGCAAGAAACTCTACCGAGAAAACTTTATCCTTTGTATTATCATAATCAAATTCCTCTTCGTGTAATAAATCCACAACTGGTTCTGCAAATATTGTTTTTAATGATTCTTTATATATTTCTTCATTAACATTCTCTATATCATATCTAGTTAAAACTCTTACTCTCACTAAACTTTTAATACCTAAGTAATCTTTAAGCTCATTCTTTAATTGATTAGCTATTACTGCATAATCTTTTTTCTTTTCGACATATATTCTTTTAACCTTCATAATACCCTCCGATTCTAAATGAAATGCCTATGTGTTGTAACTGATACTTGAATTATATCATGATATACTTTATAATAATAATTAATATATGTTAATACTTTTATAAGTTTTGCTAATAAACACATTTATACCATTTTACTAGAGAGGTGATATTATGCTTGATATTAATTATGAATTATATAAAGTCTTTTACCATGTCGCTAAAGCCCTAAGCTTTTCAGATGCTGCTGAAGCTCTTTTTATATCTCAATCTGCTGTTAGTCAATCTATAAAAACATTAGAAAAGCGCCTAAACCATCCTTTATTTATTAGAAGCACTAAAAAAGTATCCCTTACTAAAGAAGGCGAACTTTTATATAAACATATAGAGCCAGCAATTAATTTAATTAGTCGTGGCGAGAATCAATTATCAGAAGATTCTGAAAGTAGCGGACAATTACGCATAGGTGCAAGTGATACAATATGTAGATATTATCTTGTACCTTTTTTAAAAAAGTTTCATAAACAATTTCCTGATATTCATATTAAAGTAAGTAATGGCACTTCTCTTCAATGCGCTAGATTATTAGAAAAAAATGAAGTTGATATAATAGTAACTAACTCGCCTAATATTGCAATAAATAATATGATGCAGATAATTTCTGTAAAAGATTTTAAAGATGTTTTTATAGCTAATACAAATGCATTTCCTATTGAAAATGATAAAATTACTTTAAAAGAATTGCAATTATATCCGATTTTAATGTTAGAAAAACGATCCACTACAAGTACATTCTTACATAATTTATTTCTAGAAAACTCATTAGATTTAGTTCCATCAATAGAACTAAGTAGTAATGATTTGCTTATTGATTTAGCAAAAATAGGACTCGGAGTTGCTTTTGTTCCTGATTTTTGTATAAAAGACTTAGATGATTTAAGTATTATTAATATTAAAGAAAATATACCATCTAGAACATTAGTTGCAGCATATAAAAAAGAAATTCCCTTATCAAAAGCTGGGAAGTATTTCATAGATAGTTTAACAGAATAAACATTAAATAATAAGAGCTATAACAATTAATTTCCAAACCAATTGCTATAGCTCTTTTTTATATTACTAAATTAATTTTTCAACTCTTTTGTGCATAATCGCATTATAGTTAATAACTTTTCTCTCATATTCTTCATTCATATATCTTGAATTAATAAGAAAATCAGCCGTTGCCCTATTATTAGCAATAGGTATATCATATACTACTGCTATCCTAAGTAAGGCCTTAACATCTGGATCATGTGGTTGGGATTCTAATGGATCCCAAAAGAAGACTACAAAATCAATTTTGCCTTCTACAATTCTTGCACCTATCTGTTGATCTCCACCTAGAGGACCACTATTATAACCCTTAACTGGAAGCTCTGTTTTCTCCGTGATTATTCTTGCTGTAGTACCAGTCCCACTTAAAAAATGACCTTGGAGAATTTCTTTGTTCTCTTTTATCCAATCAATCATTTCATCTTTTTTACTATCATGTGCAATCAAAGCTATATGCTTTTGTTTTGTTATTGTGAAATTAATATATTCATCATATATCATTTTTTACCTCCTGCTTAAATTATCAAGTCTTTCGGTTACTTGGTCCATCATGCCAGTGTATTTATCCAACTTCGCTCTTTCTTCTGACAATTTTTCTTCGGGAGCTTTGCTTATAAAATTCTTATTACTTAACATACCATTTACTCTCTTTAATTCACCTTCAAGTTTCTTTTTCTCTTTTTCTAATCTTTCAATTTCTTTATCTATATCAATTAAATCTGTAAATGGCATATATATTACTGCTCCCGGAATTACTGCAGATACTGCATCCTTGTGTACACCATCTTTATCAGCTTGTATAATTACTTCATTCGAATAAGCTAATGTTCCAAAAAACACCTTGCTTTCAGTGAAAATATTTCTAATTTTTTCACTTTCTGATACTACAATTACTGTTGCCTTCCTACTAGGTGGAACATTCATTTCAGTTCTTACATTACGTATTCCTTTAACTGCTAATTTAATAGTCTCAACCGCTTCAGCTTCATTGCCATATAGATAAGCCGTATCATAAACAGGCCAATCAGATATCATAATAGATTCTGCTTCATAAACGCCAAGCATTTCTTGTAATGTACAAAAGATCTCTTCTGTAATAAATGGCATATAAGGGTGTAATAATTTTAATGATGTTACTAATACATGATTAAGCGTCCAAAGGGCAGCTTCTTTTGTCTCGTCTGTTTCACTATAAAGTCTTGGCTTAACCATTTCAATATACCAATCACAAAATTCTTCCCATACAAAATCATATATTTTAGCAACAGCAATACCCAGCTCAAACTCTTCCATATTATTAGTTACATCTTTCACCAAGTTATTAGCTTTATCTAGAATCCATTTGTCAGCTAAAGTTAGAAGTTTTTTATCAATTTCAGCTCCAACCTTTGCTTTTTCTAAGTTCATCATAATAAATCTAGAAGCATTCCATACTTTATTAGCAAAGTTCCTACTCGCTTCAACTCTTTCTATATAGAATCTCATATCATTACCAGGTGAATTACCAGTAACTAATGTAAACCTTAGTGCATCTGCACCATACTGTTCTATAATATCTAAAGGATCTACACCATTTCCAAGTGATTTGCTCATCTTACGGCCTTGTGAATCTCTTATAAGCCCGTGTATTAAAACTTTACTAAAAGGTTTTTTGCCCATATGTGCATATCCTGAAAACACCATACGAACTACCCAGAAAAATATTATATCATATCCTGTTACTAGTACATCAGTTGGATAAAAATAATCTAACTCCTTAGTATCCATTGGCCAACCTAATGTTGAGAATGGCCAAAGTGCAGAACTAAACCATGTATCAAGTGTATCTTCATCCTGACGCAAGTCTGTGCTTCCGCATACTGGACATCTTGATGGTTCTTCTTTAGATACAATAATTTCACCACATGCATCACAATAATATGCTGGTATTCTATGTCCCCACCAAAGCTGTCTTGATATACACCAATCTCTAATATTATCCGTCCAATTAAAGTATGTTTTATCAAATCTTTCCGGAATAAATTCTATTTCACCAGTTTTAACAGCTTCAATTGCTGGTTTAATAAGTTCATCCATTTTAACGAACCACTGTTGCTTTATTAAAGGTTCAACCGTCGTATTGCATCTATCGTGCATTCCAACATTATGAGAGTGGTCCTCAACCTCTACAAGTAGTCCTAATTCTTCAAGTTCTTTTACAATAGCTTTACGTGCTTCATATCTATCCAATCCCTCATATTTACCACCATTAGAGTTAATTGTCGCATCATCATTCATAATATTAATTTCTGATAAATCATGCCGCTTACCAACCTCAAAGTCATTCGGATCATGAGCCGGTGTTATCTTTACCACTCCAGTTCCAAAGTCTTTGTCTACATAATAATCGGAGATTATAGGAATTTCCTTATTCATTAGAGGAAGAATAACATTTTTTCCAACTAGACTTTTATATCTTTCATCTTCAGGATGAACAGCTACAGCTGTATCACCTAGCATTGTCTCTGGTCTAGTTGTCGCAATTTCAACGAAGCCGCCGCCAACAATTGGATATTTAATATGCCAAAAGTGTCCTGCTTTCTCTTCATGTTCAACTTCGGCTTCTGAAATAGATGTCTTACATTCTGGACACCAATTAATTATTCTAGAACCTTTGTATATATATCCTTGTTTATAAAGTTTTAAAAACACTTCAGTAACAGCTTCAGAACAACCCTCATCAAGAGTAAATCTTTCTCTATCCCAATCACAAGACGCTCCTAGTTTTTTTAGTTGTGAGATTATCTTACCACCATATTCTTCTTTCCACTCCCAAGCCCGTTCTAAAAATCCTTCTCTTCCAATGTCAACTTTATCAATACCTTGTTTTTTTAATTCTTCAATAATTTTAACTTCTGTTGCTATACTTGCATGGTCAGTTCCAGGTTGCCATAAAGTATTAAATCCTTGCATTCTTTTAAATCGAATAAGTATATCTTGCAAACTATTATCAAGTGCATGGCCCATATGAAGTTGCCCCGTAATATTTGGAGGCGGAATAACTATTGTAAATGGCTTCTTCTCTTTATCTACAACTGCATGAAAATATTTCTTATTAATCCACTTTTCATATAATCTATCCTCAATATCTTTTGGATCATAGGTTTTAGCTAATTCTTTTTTCATAAAATACAACCTTCCTTCTATATTAATTTTATTTATATTTTGAAATAAAAAAATCCCCGTCACAAAGGACGAAGAATCGTGGTACCACCTTACTTTATAATAGTTTAAAGGTCAAAGCTATTATCTTGTTTGTCTATAACGGGACAATCCGTCATCTACTAGCCATCTCATTGGTTTCATAGATACTGTTCTAGAGCTACCTTCAACAAGTCAACTTATGATTATCTTACAGCCTATGGATAATCTTCTCTGTTAAGTGATACTTATCTAATCCTCTCCGTCATTACATTTAATCTTATATGTTTAGATATAATAATATTCTATCATAAAGTAATTGTCAAGGATGATTCAAAGATAGTCTTGCTAATATTTTCTTTCTAAAAAAGTGCAGAGTAAAGCCCTTAGAAATCCAGACGATTTATCATCTAAGTTTCTAAGGGCTCGACCCTAGGCTAAATCTCCAGAGATATAATCCCCGTAGAAATATAAATATATTATACTACATCACTTTATAGATGTAAAGACCTATTTAGCATCTTTTTTAAAAATTTTTGCACCACTTACTTCTGGTAATTCATTTCTATTAATAAGATTTATTCTACAAAAATGTTCAAAGAATGCCTGTACATCTTCTTGTTCTTTAGGCTCCTCTTTTAAACTAGCAATATCCCTTAACATTTGTGCCATCCATACATTATCGAAATAACGATGTCTTCCTGATTTCCATATTGCTTTATCAGGTGTCTTCTCATCTTTATAGTATTTCCAAAAAAGCATTTTCTCTGATTCTTCTTTTGATAAATGAAGTCTATATTTGGAATTGGATGTAATATATCCATCCTCACATAATCCTCCATTAAAATAGTCACTTGCCATAAACACGCCTAGAATTTGTCTTTCTTCTTCTGACATATTATCATCTCTTGCAGTTATAAGACATGCGCTGTTTTGATTCATTCGAGTTAATTTTCTTGGTAGGCCTTTATTCTTTCCACTTTTAATTTCTCCAGTGAAAACTTTCCACTCATTGAAAACCTCATCTATTTCATCTGGTTCACACCAAAAAACAGATTGTGTTTTATCATGAATTTTTCCCACTCTCATATTTTTTCTTTGATTCAGAATGTTTTGTTGCTCTTGTTCCAAAGCTTTTTCTTTTCTTAATATTAATTCTTCTTTTCTTTGTTCCTCTTCTTGCTTTTCGATTATTTCTTTCACTAAACTGGCAGCTTTTTGATCAATTAATGTAATATGTTTTCTAAATACATCAGGAAAAACAAACTTTTTTTCACCCGATGTAAACTTTATCATTATATAGGAATCATCGTAGTTAATCACATTTCCTTTGCCAAAAGTTTTGTGCATTACATGTTTATCAACTAAATCCATTGATATATTCCCTCCATTTTACGTATAAACATTTTATACGAGTTATTAATTCTATTTGCATAGAATAAGTTACAGTAATAACTATTATAACACTTGTAGGGAAATAATACAAACTTTGCTATTAGGATGATAGTAAGTTTCACTTTTAAAGAACAAGTGACTTAAATTTTGATAAGTCAAAATTATCTGATATTTTTTTATATGCCTTAGGAAAACTTACTTTTGGTCAGGAATCCTTTATAATTTACATATAAGCGCTTCTTGTTCTAATTTACAATTGTTTTTTAACATGAATTCAATTACATTTCTATATTCATCATGTATCAAAAGTCTTTCAAGATTAATTCGATCGCTTTGTGTTAGTTTCTTTGAAAATTCAAAATACTGCTTCAATGTATCAGTATCCATACTATATGGTTTAAAAGCTACATTTGTTTTATTCTTAAGATGTTCTAAAATTCTAAAACCTCCAGCATCAATATCACCGAAATGATAATATTGCTTTTTAGGGTTCTGTTCATGTAGCTTTTTTATAAATTCCCTACGAACTGAGTTATGAAAACCACCAAGGTAAATAACAAAAAAATCCTCTTCATTAAATCTATGGAAACTCGTTAAGTTTTCTATTGTAATTACTTTATTGCCTAAAACCTCGATTTTTTCAATATCCTTAAGCATCTTAGATGATATTGCAATATCACTCGATAATTTTAACAAATTAATTTCTTGTCCCGCTAATACAATTTTAGCTGCTCCTTTATAATTAACATAGGTTGGTGTCTTTACTAAATTAAAACTTGCTAAGATTTGTTCTTTATCTGGGAAGTCTCCATATTCATACAAAAGACTTTCTACTTTAGCTTGAATTCCATGAAAAACTTTAGAATCTTTAAATACTTTAATAGAAAATTCTCTAATAAATTGTTCATTTTCAACAAGCATAATTTCTTTAACTGCTAATAAAATTAATCTAAATTCCTCAAAATCATTATTATAATATTTAACTGAGTAATTTTCTAAAAGACGATTCAACTGGTCTTTACAAAACTTACTGAGTATTTCATTTTCAAACATATATTCCTCAAGGATAATTTTTAATTGTTTATTAATCTCATCTTTAGGCCTTCTATTTAAATACTTATAAATATTACTTAATTCATCCAATGACAAAAATACATTTTCATACACATTTCCCGGCCCCATCTTTGCACTTATAAAAGCTTTTATTTTCAAAACTTCAATTGCCTCGTTGATATCACGAAACACTTCATATTTCGAATGATCTATATAATCAGTAAATGTCTTTGAAATACTCACTTTGAATCTTTGCTTGACTTGATTACCCGCAATAAAACTTTTACTTCTTTCATATTTATCAAGCAATGTATTTAAAATTCTTTTTTCATAATTATTGATCATAATCATACACCTCAACGATAGAATGGTTTCCTTCTCTCATGGTAATTAATATTGTATCAACCTTTTCACCAATGACTTCCATCTTTGAAGGTGGTGTTGCAATTATAATCTGAAAGTTTTGGCTATTAAAGAAATCCATCATTGATGCAATTCTATTATCATCCATTTTATCAAATGCTTCATCAAGCATTATTATACGAATGGTGTCACCTAACTTATATAATTGAACAAAAGAAGCTGCAATAGATACATAATACGGTGTTTGTGTTTCACCACCGCTTTTTTCACCATAAATATTGGAGAATTTTAAAATACTACCATCTTTCTTCTCAACAATTATATCATAATCAAGATAGGTGCGATAATCTGTATATTCTTCTATAACCTTATCTCCTAAATCATCATGTGCAGTCAACTTTTCAAAAAGGTCATTCATTTCATCCTTGTATTCTTCTTCAAAAGAATTACTCCAAAGTGTGAACCCACCAATATTTTGTTCAGACACAATCATCTTATATAGACTTTCTTTTTTCTTATTATATGATATATCAAATTTATAACTATCTTCACCGTAGTAAATTCCTTTAAGAGATTTGTTAAGTGATTTAAATTCTATCTTAGCACTTTCAATATTCTCTCTTAGTCTCGCTAAAAAGGATTCTTTAAATTCAATTTCACAATTGTACTTAGCTTTTCTTAGTTCATCCTCATATTTTACAATTTCAGAAGATTCTAGTTTATGATGCTCCGCTTTATAAATTAATATACTTTCTGGTCCAGTTCCAAGGTCACAATCATAAGCACTACAAAAGTGACTTTGTAAACGAATTAATTCATCACTAAACTCTTGCTTCCTATTTTCTAAACCTTTTCTATGTGGTGAAAAGTTTGAAACAATAGTAGCTGGTAATTTTGTTCTTCTTTGTTCATCATATTTTTTCATACCTTCATTCATTGCAAGTGTATCTTCTTCACAAACTTGGTCAAAATAATATTTTTTTCTATTTAAGTCTTCTTTTCGCTCTTCAACTTCTTTTTCCTTAAATTCTATGTCTTTTTTAAGCTCTATAGTTTTATCACGTATAGCATAGTGGTCCTCACGATATCTTTTAACTTGCTTTTTACACGACTCGATTTCAATTTGAATTTCAATATAATTAGGATTACTCTTTGCCATTTTAAGTTCTGTTTGCTTTGCTTCTATTAAGGAGATTACCTTCTCGATACGAACTGGTACTTCAATATTCTCATCAATAACATCCATATTGCAAAACTCTATAGCTCTTGTAAGTGACTTATACTTAGTTTCTTCGTCCTTTATCATCTTAATCTTGTCTATAAGCTGATTATACTCTTTTTCTTTTAATTCTAATTGCACCTTATAGGCATGGGCACCAATAAAAGGTGTACTATAGACTTTCTCATAAATTCTTCTAACTGCAAAGTTTTGATACAAGAAACAATCAAATGTAATGGCAATATTATGGTCTTTTAACTGGTCTATATTTTCACATCTAACTATACGGTTTAACAAATAATTTGCATAAGATTTTGCAAATATATTATCACTAGTAATTACATAGGCCAATGATTCAGGATTTGTCTTAATATCTAATTTTAGTTTTCCTGTGTTAATTAAACCAACTGAGTGGACTTCTTTTCTGATTCTATGATACACATTAAGGGCTATCTTATAGTGATTAGGCTCAACAATAATATAAAACCTTTGATTATTTAAGTATCCTTCAATAGCATTTTGCCATCTTGGATCTGTTATCTCTAGTAAGTCGGAAAATATACGGACAGGACTATCAATATCACGTTTTCTAAACTCTTCTTCTATGGCATTTTTTAACAACTTGGTATTGTTAGGATAAGATAGTTTCTTATTTTTTAAATCTTTTATCTCATTTTCAAGTTCTAGCCTTTTATCTAGTGCCTTATCAAGCTGGCTTCTTAATACATAGAACTTTTCTGTATATGTCTCCTTATAATTGTTTAAGTTGATTTTTAAATCATAAACTAATTCTCTATTCTTACTTATATCTATCTTAGTATTTAAGAAGTTTAGAATTTGTTCTTTAGTTGCAATAACTTCATCATACTTTGAAAGGAGTGATAAAGTTTCAATTAATTTTGTAACCATACCCTTAAGTTTCTTTAGCTTTTCAGATAAGTAATCCTTATCCTTATTAAGTGATTTTATATCATTTTCAGTATCGTTAATCAGCTTAGTTATTTCATTATTGGCATGAGCTATTTGAAGATTAGATAGGCGATTGTTTTCACTTTCATGCTTTTGATCTGCTTCTTTTTCTTTTATTTTCTCTTCTTCTAGCTGCCTTTTATATATATGAATTTCTTTATCTAGCAAGGCAATTAAATCATTAATATCTTCTATTTCAGCTTTTTTAATCAAAATATCATTAATTCTGATTTCTCGGTCTTTCATTTCTAATTCATCATGTTTATTTAGGATTTCTTCTAAACTTTTTGTCTTTTCTTTTGTAATCTCCATCAGATTCTCAAACTCTTTAAGTAAATTAATGTTTTTACGAAGTGCCGAGACCTCAATGTTCTTTTCTGAAAGTAGAAATTTATTTATAAAATCCTTTACTTTATCCATTGGTTTAAAAGCAAGTGATTTTGGAATAATATCAAAAAAACGTTCCTCTAAATTACCAAGCCTTCTAGCAAACCTTAGTTTGGCTTCAGAAACTTGAGATATCAGTGACACTTTACGATCATCTTTTCTAAATTCTCCAGTCATGGATGGTCTTCCATCTGTTAAAAATGAAAGTGAATCTAACTTACACTCTTCACAAAACCATTTGGAGTTTAACCTACTCTCATCATCAGCTGAATCTATTTTTACACCAATAGTAAAATATTGATTTCTCTTTTCCTCATAAAACTCAAGTGCAACATATGTAATAACGCTACCCTCTCGCAAATAGGCTCTTTCTTCATCACCTGTTTTACATCGTACATAACCTTTTAAATCCCTATTACTCTTTTCATTAGCTGCAGTATTAAATTTTCTAGTATTAGTTGTAAGCACTAATTGAATTGCATCTAAAATTGTAGATTTACCTGAGGTGTTTTCACCAGTTATTAAAAAGGAACCATTAACACTAATTGTTTCGTTAGTGAAAAAATGCCAATTAATAAGTCTAATCCTCGTCAATTTCTTCATCATAAGTGGTTTCACCTCCATTAAAATAAGAATCTAACTTCTTATTTGTTCGATCATATAAATCATTAATATTATCACTAGATACAGCAAATAAAACAGAGGGATAAACTATAATTCTTGCATCAGCCTTTGTAATATCAGAATCAATTGGAGATACAAGATTATATCTTTTAAATATTCTAAAAGCTTCTTTAAGAGAAGTCTTATCTATATTCATCTTTGAATCAATTTTTAACATACTATATTTTTCATGAATTGACTCACTAAGTATTATAACATCATCTATAAGTCCTAGTTCATTTCTTTTTTCAATATATAGTAATCTTATAATTAATAAGATTATGCTTTCAATCTTCTTTAATCTTAATCTGCCTGTACCATTGTAATTTATCAAACCAATAACATCACTATTTTCATTTATTTTAAGTTGATAACCAAGCAAATCAAAATATTCTTCAAAATATGTTCTATACTGAAGAATAAAAATATAATCGTTTCTTGTGTCTTCTTTTCTTTTTACGATAAAGCAATTATTAAGTAGTTTATTTGCAGCATTTCTAAACTTTTCTTTTTGCACAATACTTTCATTAAATATCTCCATCGTTATCACCCCTTATAATTTTAAAATCTGAAAATTTAAATCCATTTATATTTGTTTGTTCATTTAGTGGCTCTATATAATATTTTGAAGACTTATCTCTTCCATACAAACTTATAAAAATAATACGTATTAAGTCCCTCTTATCTTTAAGTGGCAATGTAGATGCTAATATACTCTTGTTATTATTTAAGGCCTTCAAAACAAATTGATTAATGTTGTTTTTTGAGAATCTTCTTTTATTTTTCTCCTGTATTTTTATTTTCATCAAGTTTCTTTCATCTTGGCTAAGGCCAAGTGGTTGATCAAGCACTTTAGGAATTTCAAATTTCCTTGTAATTGGCATAAGATAAATAGAATCACCATCAATAAAGTTTTGTGGAAATATATCGAATACATCTAAGAAAATACCATCTGATTCTTCATTTAAATTGATTATATCATCTTTATTAAATTCATCAGCCAGAAAAGATAAGATTTGTTTAATCTTTCCTTCCATATTACTTGAATTGCTTAATAAAAACTGTGCTCTAGCAATTGCACTTGATATATATTTTGTATTTTTAAGGTCAATTTCATCAATAATATCATCAAAATTATTAAATGATGAAATCATATACATAACTTTCCCTTTTAATAGTTCATCAGCTTGTAATCGGTCATTAACCTGCTCTATTTCTATAAAACCATCAAGCGCTTTATTCCACATTTCTTCATCTTCTAATATTCCTCTTAGTTTCTCAATAATACTTAATCGAAAATGTGATATATTATCACTTGTTTTAATTCTATGATAAGCCTTGGATCCAATATCCTTTTGATAAACAAAAAAATCTTCAACAATTTCTGCTGCAGTTTTATCTCGCGTAATTGCATCTATACGTTTCTTAATCATTGTGTTTAGTTTCTTTAAGCCAATAATTAATTCTTCTGTATTTTCAGAAACTCTTTTGATAATATACTCATAAGGTTTTATATAAGCAGCTTTATTATTAAGTGTACCATGTATCTGTGAAAGCACACTTTGATATTCCATTTCCTCATTTTTTATGATTTTTTGAAAAGATTCTATTATTGTTGCTGCGTGATCAAAAAGATTTACCCTTACAAGATAATCGTTAGCCACTTCATCTTCAATCCAGTTACAATTTTTAAGTGTTCTAAGTATCCTATTAGCTTTTTCCCTAGAATTTGATATAGATTGATCATCTTCTTCAAAAACCATTTCTTCTGTCGATACTTCATCAAAATATTCTACTAATTTACTCATGATAACTTCTTTATCCACACCAAAAGAAAGCTCTGTTTTATATGTATTATAAATAATCTCCAAGCAATCTATATATATATGTTTATATTTTCCTGTCAATGGTTTAAAAAAATCATCTGAGACAAGCTGAAATAATTGCATAATCAAACACCTCATTTATAATTAAGCTGTATAGTGGCACTTTGGATAATTGCTGCATACAATTAATAGGGACTATCAAATTCTCTTTCTGCTTTTACAACAGCATCTTCTAATGTCATATTGTAAAAATTAGGTGCATTTAAATATCTTCCACTTTTTTTGTCATCTACAAAAGCACCAACTACTATACCTGGAATAACACTTTCAACAGGATTTGGTGCATGTGGCCCACCCAAATCTGTTCTGCACCAGCCAGGATCTGTAATATTTAACATTACATTAGTTCCCTCTAATTTTGATCCAAGATCAATTGTTACTTTGTCTAAAGCTGCCTTGCTAGCAGAATAACCTGCTTGTTGAGGGTCAAGGCTAATACCACTTGTGGTATTTATTATACGACCAAAATCATTCTCTATCATCTTTGGAATAAAGTGATAACAAATCATCATTGGCGCAATGGTATTAACTAAAAAACTTTTGCTATAATCTTCTACCGGTGTTTTTAAATATTCATTTCGATATGCAATTTGAACTCCTGCATTATTAAATACAATTTCAACCTTAGTTCCCTTTGCTTCTATTTCATCAAGCATCACCTGTACCTGATTCATATCAGATAAATCAGCAGATATTGCATACGCATCTACACCCAAGGCTTTCACTTCTTTTAAAACTTCAGTTGTGTGTTCTAAAGTTCTACTATGAAGGATTAAATTGCAAGCTCTTTCTGCCATAAACCTTGATATTTGATAGCCAACACCCCTACTTGCTCCTGTAATCAATGCCCATTTTCCATTTACATCTACCATAATAATACCTCCTCTTTAATTAAATAATTCACTAGTTTATTAATTTCATTCCATGAATCATTAAGCTTTAAATATATGTCATCACCAAATTCACTCATCTTGTAAAATTTTCTTGGCTTTGTTCCAGCAGTGTCCCAAACGCTTTCTAAAACTCCTTGCTTTTCTAATCTCCTTAAAAGTGGATATAGAGTATCCATATTGTGGCTGTTTTAACTGGCTTAAGAGTTCCAACGTATTAGTTCCCCTCTCCAATTATATTATTTCATTTTAATTAAAATTGCAATTGGAAAAATAAAAAGCCATACTCTTTTCTATATAGATGAATGTATGGCTTTTGATATTTTTTTATTTACTCAACAATTTAAATGCTCCTATTTTACTTTAGATTTTTCTACATCATAACCTATTTTGCTAATAGCATTTTCAATTTCTTCGATTGATAGCTTTTCTTCCTCAAAATTTAATTTAACTTTACTTGTGTTAAAAGATATTTTTACTGTCTCTTGATCAATTCCATCTAACCTTTTTAATGCACCTTCAATCTTTTGCATGCATGATGGACATGCTAAAGTTTCTAATTGTATTGTTGCTGATTTCATCATAATAATCTCCTTTCAATTATCCGTTTATTTTTTATTTTTTTTGTTGATATCTTAAGAGTCTCATTCCATTTAAAATTACAATTAAAATACTTCCTTCATGTAATAACATTCCTATCGACATATTCATCCATTCGCTAAATAGCACTGATATTAATAAAAATAATACAACACCAACAGCAATTAGAATGTTTTGAACCATATTTCTTGCTGTAGCTTTAGTTAAGCCTAAAGCATGTGGTAAACGACTTATATCCGAATTCATTAAAACGACATCTGATGTTTCAATAGCTACATCTGTACCACTTCCCATGGCAATTCCAATATCCGCCAAAGCTAATGAAGGACTATCATTTACTCCATCTCCAACGAAAGCAACTATTCTGCCTTCTTTTTTTAACTTCTTAACATATTCAGCCTTATCTTCGGGTAACATATTACCATATGCTTTTGTTAAGCCCAGCTCATTACTTACTAGATCAACAGTTCCTTGGTTGTCACCAGAAAGCATAATGAGATTCTTAACTCCTAAAGCTTTCAGCCTTTGAAGATCTTCTTTTACTCCTTTACGGATTTGGTCACGAACACCCATCATCACTTTTAACTCACCATCAACAGAAGTTAGAACCAAAGAATTTCCCTTTTGCTCAAATTCTCTTGCATCTTTTTGGGCATGTTCACTAAGACTAACATTTTCTTTTTCCATTAAAGCAATGTTACCAACTGCCACTCTATGCCCATTAATATTGGCAACGATTCCACCACCTTTGATAACTTCTGTATTTTCAACAGGTGAAAATGTCGTTTCTCCAATTTCCTGTAAAACAGCTTTTGCCAGTGGATGGTCTGACTCACGTTCAATACTTGCAAGATATCCTAAGGCTTCATCAGTTTCATCTGCGTAGTATTTTGTTTCTGAAACTGCTGGGTTACCTATAGTTAGTGTACCCGTTTTATCAAATATCATTGTGTCTGTACGACTAAAATCACTAATAACTTCACTACCTTTAAGTAAGATTCCGTAACGTGCTCCATTTCCAATCCCTGCAACATTAGATACAGGAACACCGATTACTAAAGCACCAGGACAGCCAAGCACTAAAATAGTAATTGCTAGTTCAATATCTCTAGAAATCGCCCATATAATTAAAGCAATAACCAAAACAACTGGTGTATAGTATTTGGAGAATCGATCAATAAAACGTTCTGCTTCTGATTTTGAGTCTTGTGCTTCTTCTACTAATTCTATGATTTTACCAAAGGTTGTATCCTCACCAACTCTATTAGCAATCACTTGAATGGTTCCATTTTCTAAAATGGTACCAGCGAATACCTTGGAGTCTTTTTCTTTTCCAACAGGGACAGCTTCACCTGTTATACTTGCTTCATTAATATATCCTTCTCCAGTTAAAACTGTACCATCAACTGGCACCTTCGCACCTGTTTTAACAAGTAAAATGTCTCCTTCGTCAACATCATCAACATCTATTTCTTCAAATTCACCATTTTCCATTTGTTTTAGTGCACTTTCTGGTGCCATTTCAGTTAATTCTTTAATTGCAGACCGTGTTTTGTTTAATGTTCTTTGCTCTAAATAGGCACCGAATAAGAATAAAAATGTAACAATAGCTGATTCTTCATAGTTTTGAATTAGAAATGCACCAACAACAGCAATCGTAACTAAAACATCAATACTTATTACTTTCACACTTAAAGCTTGATATGCTTGTAGTGCGATAGGTATTGCTCCTAATATTGAAGCAATAATTAAAGCCACTTCAAAGATCGCCATATTTCCTATTGTCCATTTATTAATAAAAGCAATCGTTATAAGGATACTACTCATTAACATAATTTTATTTTTGTTTTTAAAAATATAAGCTTGCATATTCCCAACCTCCTAATCTATTAATCTTATCAATACTTATCTATAATAAGCTTCATCTAATTTAGATAATATATTATATACCGCTTCATAACTTTCACATGTATCTGTTGGCACTTTATAATTATCTGTAATTTTACGTAATTCTTTAAATTCCTTATCTAATTCTAGTTTTTTTAATTTTGTTTTTTTTATTTTGATAATCATTTCGTTAAATATTCTATGCACTTCATGAAACTCTGGATGACTTCCCCCATGAACACGCGCAACTATTGGAACATATAATTCTAATGTTTTAATATTTTCATTTTTAACTTTTTTAAATTCTACCATAATTTTATCTCCTTTTATTTTATTTCTATATCTTATATCTGTATATTAACATGATGGCAGACAAAAAGATTTGACCTAGGTCAAATTTGATAATTATAATTTGATAATTACAAAAAGAACCTCCTGGCTTTGAAATTATACTTAAATTTCAAACGGCCCGAAAGTCCTTAATTTAGATCTCTCTTTATTGCCTATCTTTGATTATTGACATCTTTAAAACATAAATACCAATCCATACAAGAATAACCATTCTGAGATTTGTAAGGCATCTAAAATCCTTAGTATCTCTGGTATATTTCTTCCTGATGTTAACAGATAATACAGTATTGTTCTTAAGATTCCTTGAGGATCTATAATATATACAGTTCTCACAGTTGCTACTTCACTCATTGCTGGAGATATCATTCCATAAAGATTAGATGCCTTGAGACTTCTATCATCAATAAGTGGAAAAGGTATCTCTATACCTGTATTGCGATAAATATTATATACCCATGCAAGATGGGACGCATTACTATCTACGCTTAATCCAATAAGTTGTGTATTCCTTTGAACAAAAGCTGAAAAAGCATTTGCAAATGCTATAAACTCTGTTGTGCATACTGGTGTAAAATCTCCAGGATGTGAAAATAGCACAACCCATTTTCCTAGATAATCTGATAATTTAATTTTTTAAATGTAGTCATCGATTCAAAATCAGGTGCCATAGCACCAATCTGTGGCAAACAAGTACTTGGAATATTCATATCTATATTCATAAATATCTCGCCTTTTATAATTATTTTCATAATATTATATTCACGAATAATATATATGTTCATTTAAGGAAAATCCCTAAGTCTACACAGTTTTCATAATTTAAATATATATTTTATTATTTATCAAATTTAATGCTTTGTATGTATTCAGCATTTATAAGTTCTACACCTTTTTTTGTTTCTAGCTTAATCCAATTTTCATTCACTTCAATTATTTTACCAATTCCATTTGTAACAGTTTGTCCCCCAAATATCTTACAAGTTTTTCCTACATATTCTTTGATAATTTCATTTCCCATAATTCTCATTCCCTTCCTTCTAATCTTTCTAAATATAAATCGTCTATGTGCTGCTTGTTGCTCCGGTATAATTATAAACAAAATTAAATAAATCGGCATATATATCGAAATCCATATTGCTGGACTCACGAAACCAACTCCTTTCACTAACTGCACTATGCTATTGTTTGAAAACTCATTTCTTATTTCTAGTGATATTATAACTATTGTAAACTTTTTTTATGTGCTTTACAATGTTTTTTATATCAGTTACCCTCGTTCACCAGCGTATGTTATTTATAATTTTAAGGAGGAAATGATGGAAATACTAAAACAAAACGACTTATTTTCTAAATATTATGCTCATTGGATTAGAATTTATAAAGAAGGAGCTATTAGAGATGTTACAATGGCCAAATATAGAATGACTTTAAAATGGGTAAAAGAGCTAGCACCTAACCTTAAACTTTCTGAACTTAATCGTACAGTCTACCAACAGTTGTTAAATGACTATGCATTGCATCACGAAAAACAAACAACTATGGATTTTCATCATCAACTTAAAGGAGCTATTCTTGATGCTGTTGATGATGGATTGCTCGATAGGGATCCTACAAGAAAGGCAATAATCAAAGGAAAAAGTTCGAGAGAAAAGAAACCGAAGTTTCTAAATCAGTTTGAACTACATAGCTTAATAAAAAATTTAAACTTGGAAGATAATATTAATTGGGACTGGTTGATTCTTTTAATAGCAAAAACAGGTATGAGATTTTCAGAAGCTTTAGGTTTAACTCCAATCGATTTTGATTTTTCATACCAGACTGTTGCTATAAATAAAACATGGGATTATAAAGGTGATGGTGGATTTTTACCAACTAAAAACAAATCTTCTATTAGAAAAATTCAAATTGATTGGCAAACAACAAGTCAATTTGCAAGATTGGTTAAAGGAATTAAAGATGATGATCCAATTTTTATTAATGGTAAAGTATATAATTCGACTATCAACAATATTCTTTATAGGCATTGTAAACGTCTAGATATACCAACCATATCAATTCATGGTTTAAGACATACACACGCATCTGTTCTTTTATTTGCTGGTGTTTCAATGGCAAGCGTTGCACGTAGGCTTGGTCATTCAAGTATGACTACTACCCAAAAAACTTATTTGCATATTATTCATGAATTGGAAAACCAAGATACAGATTTGATTATTAGATCAATCTCGCAGTTAGTGTAAGATATAATAAAATAACATACGCTGATGAAGGGTGATAAGGTTGTCGAAGTTGGTGAAAAACGTTCCGATTCTTTGTTGTTCTATATATTTAGGTGTTAAAATATCTATATTATTAATCGTCGTTTTAGATAAGCTAGGTACACCAGTTGACTCATCTTTTTGTTTCCAATTTATATTTTGAAAGCTACTATAAATAAAATTCAAGTCATTACTCACATCAGGAATCGCATAAAACAAGGTATCCACAGTCCAGAAAGGTGCTATCAATATATATGGTTTATCAATTGTCCCTTTTCTTCCAATACCAATTGCATCATCCCTATACGATAAGGCTTCATCTACACTAAGCATATATCCACCTGTACCGTAAACTGGAATATCACCTTTAGAAAGATGTTTATAATCTCTTCCACTACACACATTTACCACATCCCCGACCTTACGCTGTTCCCAAGTGATGGCAATAAAATAGCACAGTTAGTTTTATAACCGCGCTATTTCTCTTCACTATTTCTATGTCTTTATTTATATCTTTGTTTTATTTCTATGAACCACTCAGGGAGGCCTTCTCCTACTAAATTCATTATGTGTGTTAATTGATTACCTGCAGATTGGTTTTTAGAATTATAAAAACTTGCACTTTTTGTTAATTCGTCAATATAAGGTATCGTACCTTTTTGGCCAACTGAAAATTGGTCAACAGATTTTGACAAAACCTCTTCATCTAATCCCCATTCTATAGCAAATTCTTTTATATCTATAGCAATTCTCTTTTGTTTCCACATTTCAAATGATTCATCAAAAGTTAACTCGCTTGATAGATTACCAGTAATTAGCTCTGTATCAACAAATTCTTTTAGTAGTTGAGCTTGTGCATTCTCTCCAACATCACTTAATTCTTGAATATCTTCGTATATTATTCTTAAAGTTTCTCTATCTACCGTTTGAATTCCTTTATTAGGTTTTACTTTTGAACCAATCAATTTCAAAATATGGTGAGCGTCTATTACCTGCGTCCCCGATAATTTTGTATTTCCAACTAACTGATTTACAATGACATCAGGTGATATTTCTTCATCAGCATATGTCAAATTTTTATATGCGCCTACATACTTTATCCATGTGTGTTCATCTATTTTAAAGCTTGTATCATCCCATTTAAATTCATAATATTGTGTAACTAGCCTTAATTGCTCATTTGAATCACGGAAGGATAAAACAAATAACTCTTTTGCTTTTATATCTGTTTTTAATAGCTCCCAATCTTTAGGTTCATTTAATGTTTGTTTCATTTCTTTAACTTTTATTGCAAACTTTTCTACTGCTGTTTTATAATGCTCAACTATTGCAGGGCTGCTTTTCCCACCGCTTCCATAAAGTTTTAAAGCATTATTTACTAACTCTTCTGTAATAGCTGGATATTTAAAATTAATAATACTTCCAAACTCTTTGCTCTTTCCATACACACGATTAGTTCGTGAATATGCCTGTATTAATCCTTG